>NZ_JALLGL010000309.1 GCF_023072675.1 Streptomyces sp. XM83C | reverse complement strand
TTTCGGGGGCGGGCCGGGATGGGGCATGTCGCCGGCGTACGAGGCCGAACCCGGGGCCCCGGCCGAGGCCCGCCCCCGAAACGCCCGAGACGGCGGCCCCGGTCTCACCGCATGTGTCCGGCCGCTTCCCGGGCGACCGCCGTGCGCGGCTGCCGTTCCGGCCACAGGCGGGCCTGAAGGCGCATCACCACATGGCCGAGGCCGGACAGCGCGCAGGCGATCGCCAGGTCCACCGGCTCCAGCGGCTGTGTGCCGAGCAGGTCGCGCAGCGGGGGCAGCCAGACGCCGGCCACCTGGAGGGCCAGCGCCACCCCCACGGCGACCAGCAGGAACGGGTTGGTGAGCGTGCCGGGGCGGGCGCGGGAGCCGAGGGCCATGCCGAGCTGGGTCGCGCCGAGGACCAGGAAGATCACGGACTGCCAGGGGCGTCCCGTCTCGTGGGCCCAGACTCCGGCGGCCAGGGTGACGGTGGCGAGGAAGGTGCCCATGAGCAGGATCCGCGGCCACAGTCCGGCGCCGAGCACGCTCTCCTCGGGTGGCCGCGGCGCACGCCGCATCGCGTCCGGGGCGACGGGCTCGGCGCCGAGCGCCACGCCGGGCAGGCCGTGGGTGAGCAGGTTGATCCACAGGATCTGGGCGGGCAGCAGCGGCAGCGGGAAGCCCAGGAAGGGGCCGAGGAGCATGACGAGGATCTCGGCGGTTCCGCCGGCGAGCCCGTACAGCAGGAAGCGGCGTACGTTGGCGTAGACCCGGCGTCCCTCCTCGACGGCGGAGACGATGGTGGCCGGGTTGTCGTCGGCGAGGACGAGGTCGGCGGCCTGGCGGGCCACTTCGGTGCCGCGACGGCCCATGGCGACGCCGATGTCGGCCTGGCGCAGGGCCGGCCCGTCGTTGACGCCGTCGCCCGTCATCGCGACGACCTGCCCGGCCTCGCGCCACGCCTGGACGATGTCGAGTTTCTGCTCGGGGGTGGTGCGGGCGTAGACGCGTACGCCGGTCAGCTCGCCCGCCGTGCCGTCCCGGAGGTGCTGCCCGGTGGTGACCTCCTCCTCGCGCGAGGCGATGCCGAGGCGCTCGGCGACGGCCCGCGCGGTCAGCGGGTGGTCGCCGGTGATGAGGACGGGCACCACACCGGCCTGCCGGCAGGCGGCGATCGACGGCCCGGACGCGCCGCGGGGCGGGTCGAGGATGCCGATCAGACCCAGCAGCGACAACCCCGACTCCCATGTGCCGGGCGGGTCGTCGCCGTCCTCGTGGTCGGCGGACGCGACGGCGAGCACCCGGTGGCCGTCCCGTGCCAGCGCGTCAGCGCGGTCCGCCGCCCGGGCGAGCAGGTCGGGGCCGTCGGTGAGGACGTCCGGCCGCAGCAGGACCTCCGGCGCTCCCTTGCACGCGACGCGCACGGTCCCGTCGGGGCGGCGATGGACGGTCGTCATGCGTTTGCGGCCGCTGTCGAACGGGATCTCCGCCACGCGGGGCAGCGCCCGCCGCAGCCGCGCCGGGTCCAGGCCGAGCCGGGCCGCCGCCACGAGCAGCGCCGCCTCGGTGGGATCGCCCAGGGCGCGCCACTCGTCGGAGTCGTCCCGGGGAGGCTCCAGGGCGGCGTCGTTGCACAGCACGGCGGTGCTCAGCAGCGCCGCGAGGTCGGGTGCGTCGTCGGCGGTGACCGTCGTGCCGTCGCGGACGACGCGGCCGTGCGGCTCGTAGCCGGTGCCGAGGACGGCGGCCTCCCCGTACGGCGTCCACAGCTGTTCGGCGGCCATACGGCCCTCGGTGAGCGTGCCGGTCTTGTCGGTGGCGATCACGGTGACGGAGCCGAGCGTCTCCACGGCGGGCAGTCTGCGGACGATGGCGTGCCGGTCCGCCATCCGCCGTGCCCCCAGGGCGAGGGCGAGGGTCACGACGGCGGGCAGGGACTCCGGTACGGCGGCCACGGCAAGGCTGATCGCCGCCACGATCATCAGTTCCGTGGGCTGCCCGCGCACCAGCCCGAGCGCCAGGACGAGGGCGGACAACGCGACGATGCCGGCGGCCAGCACCCGGCCGAACCCGGCCAGGCGGCGCTGCAGCGGGGTCGGCCCCGGCGCGGCGCCCATCAGGGACGCGATCCGCCCGAGCGCGCTGTCGGCTCCCGTCGCGGTGACCACGGCGCTTCCGTGGCCGCGTACGACGACCGTGCCGGAGGACACCGTGCGCTGCGCGGGCTCGCCGTCGGGTGTCTTCTCCACGGGCACGGATTCGCCGGTGAGGGACGACTCGTCGGCCATGAGGGTCGCGGCGGAGCGGATGTCGCCGTCGGCGGGCACGATGTCGCCCTCGGCGAGCAGGACGAGATCGCCGGGCACCACCTCGGAGGCGGGAAGTTCGCGTTCCTCGCCGTCGCGTACGACCCGGGCGGTGGGGGCGCTCATCGCGGACAGGGCCGTCACGGCCTGTTCGGCGCGCACTTCCTGGACGACGCCGACCACCGTGTTCACGGTGACGACCAGCAGGATCACGGCGGCGTCGGAGAGATCGCCGGTGGCGATCGTGAGCGCTGCGGCGGCCAGCAGCACCACGATGAGCGGGTCGCGCAGCTGTTGCAGCACCCGCCGCAGGACGGGGGTGCGGGGTTCCGGCGGGAGCGCGTTGGGCCCGTACCGTGCCAGCCGGTGCGCGGCCTCGGCCGACGTCAGCCCGACCGCCGCCGGCGGCACGGAGGGCTGCGGGCCCGGTCGGCCCGCGTCCGCGCCCGGGTCGTCGGGGGCCGGCCGGTCATGGCCGGATGTCCAGCACGTCCGTCACGGGCCGGCGGGGGCTGGCGGGGCCTTCGGGGCCGTATCCGAGGCGCAGGATCATCTGGGTGTACCCGGTCCCCGACAGCGGGTCGCGCAGCGGCCAGCGCAGGTCCTGCCATTCGAGGGGCTGCGTGACGAAGGAACTCGCCACGCCGTGCAGGGTGGCCAGCAGCAGGACGCGTTCCATGGCCTGGCCGGCGCGCAGCCAGTCCTCGGCCCGGTCCCGGCCGGTGCTGAGCAGGGCCAGTTGAGGGGTGCGTTCGAAGTCCGTGGCGTCCCGGCCCGCGACTGTGCGGCTGCTCTCGAAGTCGCGCACGGGGGCGCTGCCGCCGCGTTTGCGCGGCCCGAAGGCGTACTCCGGCACTCCGTCGCCTGCGGCGCCCTCCGCTGGGGTGCCGAGGCGCGTCCACTGGTCGAGTTCCGTGCGGGTGCCGGGGTCGGTGCGGTTGCGTGCCTCGGCCTCCTGCACCAGGTCCAGCACCTGCCGCAGATGCCATGAGGCGGGGAACATCAGCAGCGCTCCCTCGGCCCGCGCCGCCGCGACGAGGGCCTCGCGCACGGGTTCGGGGACGGGCCGTTCCTCGAACGGGAAGCGGCTGCCGTGCCGGCGGTGGATCGCCGGATGCAGGGCGGCGAGTCCGCCGGAGTCGTCGGACTCGGCGGGCCCGTCGGCGGCTTCGGTCGCGTCGGTCAGCCGTGTGCGCGCGAGGAGTGCCCCGTCAGCGGGGTCGGGCAGCAGCCGGGTCTGCGGGTTCCATCCCTCGTGGGCCGCGGCGACCCGCAGGTTCAGCAGGGCGGCTCCGCAGCCGAGGTGCAGGGCGCGCGTGTCGGGGTCGGAGTGCGGCAGGCCGCGTCCGAAGTCGGCGTGGATCTCGAAGGTGCGGCTGTGCCGGTGGTAGCGGAACCGCCAGGGCTGCGCGTTGTGCATGGACGGGGCGGCGGCAGCGGCGCGGGCCAGGGCCGTCACCTGGTCGTCGTTCGGTGTCTGTCGGCTCACCGCAGGCTCCCCTCTAGCGAGTCGGCGACCGGGGCGGGGCCGCTCTCCGGCAGCCCGTGGCCGCCTGTTGATCGGCGGGGGTGATACGCCGGCCGATGTCGCCGGGGCCGGACGGGCCGGCCTCGGGCGCCGTCGCGTGCGGGGTCCGGGGCGGGGCGTCGGGCTCGGTGCCGGTGGCGTCCGGGTCCGGCCGGGATGTGCCGGGCCGCCCGTGCCGCTCGATGTGCCGGATGTGTGCGTCGGGGCCGGGGAACACGAGCGTCACCTCGTCCGTGTCCGACCAGCGCACGTCGTAGGGGGGTGTTCCGTCCTCGTGGTGGAGTCCGACGATCTCCCCGTCGCGTCTGACCGCGCCGGTCCTCTGACTTTCGACGACCAGTCGGTCTCCGAGGTGAGCCTGCACGGCGACCGCCCTCTCGGCTCGATGGTGATGTGTCCAAGGTGCCACCCGGGGCGGGTCGCCGCTTGGGGCGATCGGCCCCGGATGTCCGGCGTCCGGGCCGGGCCGAACGGCTGTCCCGCGGTCGTGTCCGCGTGTGCGGGGCCCGGTGCCGCGCCGGCTCAGCCCGTGATCTCCACACGGTGTGTGCTGCCGTTCTCGGTCTTCGGGACTCTCACCGTCAGTACGCCGTTCGTCAGGTCCGCGCTGACGTGCTCGGTGTCGGCGTTCGGCGGCAGGGTCGTGCGGTAGTCGAACCGGCCCACGCGGCGGGTGTGCCTGCGCAGCACCCCGTCGTGTTCCTTGTCCTTGATCTCTCCGTGGACGTCGAGCCGGCCGTCGGACACCTCGACGGTGATCTGGTCCTTGTCGACTCCGGGGAGTTCCAGTTCCACCAGGTAGGCGTTGTCGGCGTCCACGACGTCGGCCGGCGGAGCCCACGGCTCGGCGTTGTCGAACTCGGGGTAGCCGGCGACGGGGAACACGGAGTGCATGAGCTGGTCCATGCGGGTGCGCAGATCGTCCAGTTCGTGCATCACCGCGGAGAGGCCGCCGCCTCGGCTGCGTCGTACGGGGTGTGTCATCGCTGTTCCTCCTGACTTTCTTCGTGGCGACGTCCTGCCGGGTCCGCGTGCTGTCGAGGCCGTCCCCCGCTCCCCCGGGCCGTCCGCTGACCGCTCGCGGTGCGTCGGCTGCCGGTCTCGCCTCGACACGGCGCCGCACGCGCTCGGCGAGGGCGCTGAGCCGTGCGGAGACCGTCGCGCGCGGCGCGATCGGTGCACCGGCAGCGCCGCCGTCGGCGCGGACGTCAGCGCCGCCAGCCGCTCGGCCAGCGGATAGAACGGATCCGTCGGGCGGCCGGCGGCAGCAGGTCGAGGTCCGTCGTGCATCCGTCCCGGCACTCGTCGAGCGTGGGCGGGGTGCCGGTGCGTCGCCCGCCCCGCATACCGTCTCCAGCAGCGGCCGGGCGGCGTCGGGCGGCGGCTCGACAGGTCACGCGCGAAGAGGCTGAACGTCGCCGGGCCGGTCATGCCCTCTCGCAGGCAGGACAGGGCCATGGTGACCTCGTACAGGTCCGTCGTCGTCGCGTCGGACATCGACGTCGCCTCCTCGGCTCAGGTGCTCTCCGGGCTGCGGGCTCCTCGGGCCTGCGGCTTCTCCTCCGCTCACGTACCGGGTTCGTGTCTGTCAGCAGCGGTGGCGGCCGGACCACAGGGGCTCGACCCTGGCCCACTCGGCGTCCCACTGCGCGTACCTTCCGCGGTCCAGCAGGCGGCGCGTGCCCGCCCGTGCCGCCAGGTACCCGAGGCCCACGCCCGCCGCCGCGACGCTGCCCGCGAACCAGCCGTTGACGCTCGCGACGTGCTCGCTCAGCGGCGCCCTGGTGAGGCTGCCGGTGTCGCGGTCCGTCCACACCTTCACGGTGGCGCCCGCGGGCGTTCCCGCCTTCACGAGGGTGGTGCCGGTCCGTACGACGCCGTCGGCGTCGGTCCAGCGGATGTGCGCTGGTTGCTTCACGTCGGTGGTGACGCCCTCGGTGACCGAGGTCAGCCGGGCGGTGACCTCCTGCCGCTGCTCCGCCTGGGTCCGCACGGCCTGCATCGACGCGTCGTACGCCGTGAGTCCGGCGCCGATCGCGGCCACCGGCAGGCCCAGCACGAGGGCCAGCAGGAGGAGCCCGCCCAGCCACGACTCGACCCGGTCGGAGGTGCGGCGCAGCGGGTTCGCGCCCTTCGGTACGTGGTCCTGACGCGGCGGGGGCGGACCGGACGCGTGCGGCGAATACGGTGCGTTCATGACTCGGCCTCCAGCGGATCGCTGGTCCGATCCCCACGATCGGTCGGCGTCGACCGCGGTCACAGGGCCGAAAGTCCCGCAGGAGCCGACCGCCCGTCCCGCGGACAGGGGCCCGAGCAGCCCGAGGACGCCGTGCGGCGGCGCCGGGCCGTTCGTTTCCCGGGCGGCGGAGCGGGGCCGGGGTGACCCTGAAGGTGAGGGTGACGGTGTCGGAGCGTTGGAGGCACGGTGAGCGGTCCGGTGGTCGTGGGTGTGGACGGTTCGGCGTCGAGCCTTGCCGCCGTGGAGGTCGCCGCGCGGGAGGCGCGGCTGCGCGGGGCGGCGCTGCGGGTGGTGCACGCGTTTCTGTGGCCCGCGCTGCACGTCCCGTTGGGGCCGTGGCCGCTGGGCCCGCCGGACGGCGGGCTGCGGAACCTGGCCGACCGGGTGGTGGCCGAGGCGGTCGCTCGGGCGCGGACGGCGGAACCGGACGTCGAGATCGGTCAGGTCGTGGTGAGCGGTGAGCCGCTGACGGTTCTGGAGGCGCAGTCGCGGGCCGCGGAGCTGGTCGTGGTCGGGAGCCGGGGCATGGGCGGGTTCGTCGGGCTGCTGGTGGGGTCCACGGCGGTGCATCTGGCCGCCCACGGGGCGTGCCCGGTCCTGGTCGTGCGGGAGGAGCCGCGCCCGGACGGTCCGGTCGTGCTGGGCGTCGACGGTTCGGCGGCGGGCCGGAAGGCCGTGGACTTCGCGTTCGCCGAGGCGTCCCTGCGCGGCGCGCCGTTGGTCGCGCTGCACGCGTGGACCACGTGGAACGCGCCGATGCCGGCCCCTTCCGATCCGTCGGCGCCGTACGCGAACCCGCCCGGGACGCGGGCCGGGGCGGAGGAACGGTTGTCGGCGGAGGCGCTGGCGGGCCGGCGGGAGCATTTACCGGGTGTGGCGGTGGAGCACCGGGTGGTGCACGGGGGGACGCGGGAGGCGCTGATCGAGGCGAGCGGTTCGGCGCAGCTGCTGGTGGTCGGCGCGCGGGGG
>NZ_JALLGL010000308.1 GCF_023072675.1 Streptomyces sp. XM83C | reverse complement strand
CGCAGACCGCCTCCCCGCCGCCCGCGATGCGGCTGCGCGAGCTGGTGTTCGGCGCGGCCGGAGCCGCCGCCCTGCGCGCCGCCGCCCGCCTCAAGGTCGCCGACGCCCTCGGGGACACACCGCTCGGCGCGGACGCCCTCGCCGCCGCCGTCCGCGTCGAACCCGGGCCGCTGCGCCGGCTGCTGCGCACCCTCGCCTGCCGGGGCGTGTTCACCGAACGCCCCGACGGCACCTTCGCGCACACCGACATGTCCCGGCTGCTGCGCGAGGACGACCCGCACAGCCTGCGCGACATCGCCCTGTGGTGCACCGAACCGTGGACCTGGGACGCCTGGCCGCTGCTCGACCAGGCGGTCCGCACCGGCCACAACGTCGTCGAGGGCCTGTACGGCAAGGAGTTCTTCCCCTGGCTGAACGAGGACGCCCCCGAGTCCGCGGACGTCTTCAACCGGGCCATGACCACCTCCAGCACCCAGTCCGCGCGGGACGTCGCCGCGTTCCTCGACCTCACCGGCGCCACCTCCGTCGCCGACATCGGCGGCGGGCAGGGGCATGTCCTCGCCAGCCTGCTGGAGAAGTACCCCGCGATGAACGGCGCCCTGCTGGACCTGCCCCGCGTCGTGGAGAACGCCGACCCGCGGCTGCGGCCCGGCGGCGCGCTCGCCGACCGGGTGCGGATCGTGCCCGGCGACTGCCGCGAGGCCGTACCGGTCAAGGCCGACGTCTACGTCATCAAGAACATCCTGGAGTGGGACGACGACTCCACCGCCCGCTGCCTGCGCAACGTCATCGACGCCGGCGGCCCCGGCACCCGGGTCGTCGTCATCGAGAACCTCGTCGACGACACCCCCTCCATGGGCTTCAGCACCGCCATGGACCTGCTGCTCCTGCTCAACGTGGGCGGCGCCAAGCACACCACGCACAGCATGTCGACCCGGCTCACCGAGGCGGGCCTCGTCATCGGCGCGGTCGCACCCGTCAACCCGTATCTGCACGCCTTCGACTGCACCGTGCCGGCCTGACCCGGGCAGCGCCCCGAGGAGCCCGCACGACGAACGGCACCGACCGCCCGGCCCGCACGGTCGCGGGGAGGGCGGTCGGTGCCGTACAGGAAGGGTCAGGCGGTGCCGTCCCGCTCCCAGCGGTAGAAGCAGCTGGCCATCGCGTCCTTCGGGGACCGCCAGGTCTCCGGGTCGTACGCGCTGACGTACGCCGACAACCGCTCGCTGACGTCCCGGAACTCGGGATGTCCGGCCACCTTCGCGATGGCCGGGCCCGGGTCCCGTTCGGCCTCGATGAGATGCAGATACACATCGCCGAACTGGAACAGGCTCCGCCGGGTCACGCCCACCAGGTGCGGCAGCTCGCCCCGGTCGGACTCGGCGAAGATCTTCGCGATGTCGGGCGCCGACCCCGGAGCCATCCGGGCGACGATCAGAGTGTGGTGCACGGTGCGTCCTTCCCTCGCCGTGTCCGGGTCAGCCGCTCAGGCCGGGCGTACGGCCCTGCTCGGCGGCGGCCTTCTCGATCCGGTCCCGGATCAGGGCCATCTGCACCTTCGAGTTCCGGTTGATGTTGTCGGTCATCCAGTCGTCGTCGACCGGCGCGTCCGGCTTCATCGCGAAGTCCTGCGTCCACACCATCCGCGTGCCGCCCGGCACCTCCGCGTACGACCACCGGATGTTCATGTGGTCGAACGGCCCGGTCTCCACGCGGCGCGCCTTCACCGTCAGCGTGTCCCGGTCGGCCTCCCGCTCCGACACCCACGACCACACCTTGCCGTTCTCGTCCGGGTGCATGGTCAGCCGGAACGTGACCTTGTTCCCCTCCTGCGAGAGGATCTCCGCCGACGCGTACTCGCTGAACAGCCTCGGCCAGTTCGCCACGTCGTTGGTCATGTCCCAGACCAGGTCGAGGGGCGCCGCGATCGTGATCTCGTTCTCCGTGTGTCCGGCCATGTCACGCCCCCGCCACGAGAGCGCCGTTGACCAGGTCGAGGAACTGCCGGGGCGTCTTGCTGCGTTCCGCGTCCGGGGGGAGCGCGGCGCCGTAACGCTTCTCCAGCTCCCCCACGACGCCCAGCAGACCCAGCGAGTCGATGCCGAGGACGTCGAACGTCGTGTCGTACTGCTGCTCCAGCTCCTCGGGAGGGACGGTCACACCCGCCGCCTTCCTCATCAGCTCCGACAGCTCTTCCACTGTGATGCGGTCACTCATCAGGTGTCGCTCCTTGCGTAGCGTTCGGGTTCACTCGGCCCCGGCGGTCGCGCGCCGCAGCACGAGCGCCGAGTTCGACCCCATGAGCCCCCGGCTGAGGACGAGCACCGTGCGCAGCTCGGCGGGCCGGGCGCGGACGGTCACGAGGTCGAGATCGTGGCTGACGTCGAAGACGTTCGGGGTGGGCGGGATCAGGCCGTGCTCCATCGCGAGCACCGCCGCGGCCGTGTCCAGCACGGACGCCGCGCAGAAACCGCGCCCGATGCCCGTCTTCGGCGCGGTGACGGGGATGCGCGCGCCGTGCGCGCCGAGCGCGTCGGCGATCGCCAGCGCCTCCGCCCGGTCGGCCTCGGGCACGCCGAGCGCGTCGGCGAACACCGCGTCGACCTCGCCGGGCGCGCACCCGGCCTCCTGGAGGGCGCCCGCGATGGCCTGGGCGAGGCCCTGCCGGGTCTCCGCCCAGCGAGAGGCGCCGGTGAAGGTGGCCGCGTGCCCGGCGATCAGCGCCCGCACCCGTGCGCCGCGCTCGCGGGCGGTGCGCTCGTCCTCCACGACGAGCATGGCGCCGCCCTCCGCCGGCACGAACCCGCAGGCCGCGTCGGTGAACGGGCGGTAGGCGCGGTCCGGGTCGGCCTCGGTGGACAGCTCCTCGTAGCCGAGCTGGCACACCATCGAGTACGGCGCTATGGGGGCCTCCGTCGCACCGGCGACGAGGACGTCCGTGCCGCGCCGCACCGCTCGCGCGGCGTGCGCGAGGGCGTCCAGGCCGCCCGCCTCGTCGGCGGCGACGACGGAGCAGGGGCCCTTGTAGCCGCGGCGGATGGAGATCTGGCCGGTGCTGGCGGCGTAGAACCAGGCGATGGACTGGTAGGGGCCGACATAGCGGCTGCCCTTGCCCCACAGCTGTTCCAGTTCCCGCTGGCCGAACTCGCCGCCGCCGGAGCCGGCCGCGGTGACCACGCCGACGGAGAACGGGTCCTGGTCGGTGTCGGCGCGGCCCAGCCGCGCGTCGTCCAGGGCGGCGTCGGCGGCGGTCAGCGCGAAGTGCGTGAACCGGTCGGTCTGCACGAGGATGCGTTCCTCGACCGCCGTGCCCGCCTCGAAGCCGCGGACTTCACCGGCCACGTGCAGCGGCATGTGGTCGCAGCCCTCGCGGGTGATGCGGTCCAGGACGCTGAGTCCTTCCTGGGTGGACTTCCAGAAGGACTCGGTGCTGTGCCCGTTCGGGGCCACCACACCGATGCCGGTGACGGCGGCACGCCGTGGCTGCGGTTCGCTCATCGTGTCCTCTCCCTCGGCCGGGTCAGGACCACCGCGGACTGGAAGCCGCCGAACCCGCTGCCCACGGAGAGCACGGTGTCCATCCGGCGCTCACGCGCGGTGCGCGGCACATAGTCCAGGTCGCACTCGGGGTCCGGCGTCTCGTAGTTGGCGGTGGGGGGAACCACCTGGCGGTCGAGGGCCAGCACACAGGCGGCGACCTCGATCGCCCCGATCGCGCCGAGGGAGTGCCCCACCATCGACTTGATGGAGCTCATGGGCGTGGCGTAGGCGTGCTGCCCCAGCGCCCGTTTGACGGCCGCGGTCTCGTGGCGGTCGTTCTGCTGGGTGCCCGACCCGTGCGCGTTGACGTAGTCGACGGCGGTGGGGTCGAGGCGGGCCCGGTCCAGGGCGGTCTCGATGGCGCGGGCCATCTCCACTCCCTCCCTGGTCAGACCGGTCATGTGGTAGGCGTTGCCGAAGGTGGCGTAGCCGCCCAGCTCGGCGTAGACGCGGGCGCCGCGGGCGCGGGCGTGGTCCAGGTCCTCCAGGACGAGCACGGCGCCGCCCTCGCCCATGACGAACCCGTCGCGGTCGGCGTCGAAGGGACGCGAGGCGTGCTCCGGGTCGTCGTTGTTGGGGGAGGTGGCCCTGATCGCGTCGAAGCAGGCCATGGTGATGGGGGAGATCGGCGAGTCGGACGCGCCGGCGATGCACACATCGGCGCGGCCCTCGGCGATGGTGTGGAAGGCGTAGCCGACGGCGTCCAGGCCGGAGGTGCAGCCGGTGGACACGGTCTGCACGGGCCCCTGCGCGCCGAAGCGTTCCGCGACGGCGGAGGCGAGGGTGCTCGGCGCGAACGCCCGGTGCAGATGGGGTTCGGCCTCGCGGGGATCGACGTCCCAGCGCTGCCCGTGGTGGCTGACGAGGACGTAGTCGTGTTCGAGGCGGGTGGTGCCGCCGACGGCGGTGCCGAGGGAGACCCCGACCCGCCACGGGTCCTCCCGGTCCATGTCCAGTCCGGCGTCGCGTACGGCTTCCTCGCCGGCGACCAGCGCGAACTGGATGTAGCGGTCGCTGCGGGCGATCTGGTCGGCGTCCAGTCCGTGCTCGACGGGGTCGAAGTCGCATTCGGCGGCTATCCGCGACCTGAGGCCGGCCGGGTCGAAGAAGGTGATGCCGCGGGTCGCCGTGCGCCCGGCGGACAGCAGGTCCCAGAACGCGGGGACGCCGATGCCGCCGGGGGCGACGACGCCTATGCCGGTCACCGCCACGCGCCGGCTCATGACCCGGCCACCGCGACGCGATCGGACTGCTCGGAGGTGTCCTCCGTGTCGACGTGGCCCTGGGGCGGCGTCGGCGCGAGCGGGCCGAGGTGGAAGACGAGGCGTGCCTCCACGTTGCCGACGTTGCGGAAGCGGTGCCGCATCCCGATGGGGATCATCAGGCCCTGCTCGGGCTGGAGCGGGTGCGGCTCGCCGTCCAGGTCCACCTCCAGCTGCCCGCACAGGACGTACACGAACTCCTCGGAGTACGGGTGGTAGTGCTCGCCGATGCGGTCGCCGGGCTGCACGATGGCCACGCCCATGAAGCCGCTGGTGGAGCCGACCGTGGCGGGAGTGAGCATGGCGCGCAGGTCGCCGCCGCGCCGGGTGTTGGGCTCGATCTCGCTGAGATCCACGATTCTGGGACGGGAGGTGATCACGACGTTGCTCCGATCGCGTGTGGGGGGTTTCGGGGCGCGGGTGTGCCGAGGGGCGTCAGTTGCCGGGGGAGCGGCGGTCGGTGACGGGCTTCATCCGGGCCTGCTCCAGCAGGTCCGCGAGCGCGTCGTCGGCGGGCAGCTCGGTCAGCTCGGCGATCCGCTTCGGGTCCGTCAGGCCGAGGGCGCGGGCCGGGTCGGCGGCGGACAGTCCGCCGCGTACGTCGATCAGGCGTACGACGACGTCGTCGCGCTGGAAGATGGTGCTGCGCAGCACCGGCCCGGTCGGGTCGTCGGCGGCGGCCTCGTCGTGCTGCGAGAGGAGTTCCGCCAGCCGCATGCCCTTGCCGGGGCGTGCCGGGTAGTACAGGGCGTGCCGTTCGGCGTGCGGGTCGTCCTGCTCGGCGGTGACGTGGTGCACGGCGGGCAGGGCGGCCCGGGTGAAGAAGACCCGCGCGGACTCGGGGTCGTCGAGGTCGCGGTCCTGCTCCAGGTAGGGGTTGATGGCCTCCTCCACGGCACGCACCGCGGGCTGCCGGGCGACGTGGCGGAGCGCGGCGAGGAGGTCGCCGCGCACCTCGATGGCGCGTACGACGCGGTTGCCGTGCATGAACAGGGAGGTGCGGCACAGGCGGGTGGTGTCGTCCACCTTCGGGTCGGGGGAGGCGTAGTCGGAGAGGATCTTCGCGACGACGTCCTCGCTGCCCGGCTTCACGGTGAAGGTGAGGGCGTGCCGGATCAGGCCGTCGCCGATGCGGGGCGAGGTCTGCAGGCGGCGCTCGGCGGGGTCGGCGCTCACGGCGGGTCCGCCGGTCTCGCGGACGATGTGGAAGCGCAGCGGGCGGGTGTCGCGGACGCAGCTGTGCAGGGGTTCGACCATGCGGACGTGTTCCTCGCTGTTGACCCAGGCGAGGAACGGCGGCGCGGATTCCCATTCGCTGGTGATGAGCCACTGGGAGGGGTTCTCGATGGACTGGCAGAGCTGGTCGCTGACGTGCCCGGGCACCGACGCGACCTGGTTGCACAGCTGTTCGTACGCCTCGAGGAACTGCTGCTGGGCCCCGTCGTAGACGTCGACCAGCAGGACGACACGGAGCCTGGAGCCGTCGAAGACGGACTGGGAGACGCGCTGGGAGATCTGGCGGGTCGGCAGCTCCGAGGCGGGAGCGGACCCGGTGTCACATGAGGTGGGCGAAGACGACGAGGTTCTCGGTGTAGTCCCGCACCTTGCGGTCGTAGTCACCCGCACAGGTGATGAGCCGTGCCTCCGGTCGGGTGGCGTCGGCGTACACGCGCTGGTCGGGGAAGTCGTTCTTGGCGAAGGTCTCCGTCTCGTCGACGACGAACGACGCGGTCCGCCCGTCGGCGCGCTCGACGTGGAAGACGTCGCCCTGCCGCAGCTCGCGGAGCCGGGCGAACACGGCGGCGGACGTGGCGGTGTCCACATGACCGGCGATGATCGCGGTGCCCGTCTCGCCGGGGGAGGCGCCCCCGGAGTACCAGCCGACGAGGTTGGTGTCGGCGGCGGGCGGCGGCTTGAGCCGGCCGGTGGCGTCGAGGGAGAGGGTGGTGAAGGGAGCGTCGACGCCGATCTTCGGGACGTACAGCCGTACGGGCGTCGCGCGCGGCAGGGGCCGGGTGGCCGCGTCCACGGACGGGGCGGCCGTGGTCGGCAGGCCGGCCCGGGCGACGGCCGGGGGCAGCGGGGCACGGTCGGAGGTGCCGGCGTCGGAGTTCCGGCCGTTGAGCTGGAGGGCCGCGATGACCAGCAGGCCCACCGCGCACACGGTGGTCAGGCGGGCGCGGGAGCGGCGTGGTTCGGGTTCTCCGGTGCCGCCGGGGGTGGGAGG
>NZ_JALLGL010000307.1 GCF_023072675.1 Streptomyces sp. XM83C | reverse complement strand
CTCACCACCCACCACGACCTCGCCCACTTCGTCCTCTTCTCCTCCATCGCCGGCACCCTCGGCAACGCCGGACAAGCCAACTACGCCGCCGCCAACGCCGCCCTCGACGCCCTCGCCCACCACCGCCGCCACCAAGGCCTGCCCGCCCTCTCCCTCGCCTGGGGACTCTGGGCGGAGGCGAGCGGCATGACCGGGCACCTCGGGGAGACCGAGCTGCGGCGCATGGCCCGCGACGGTGTCGGCGCGCTCGGCGCGGAGGAGGGGCTGGCGCTCCTGGACGCCGCTCTCGGCTCCGCCCTGCCGACGCCCGTGGCGGCCAAGCTCGACCCGAGCCGCTTCCGGGGCGAGGTGCCGGCGCTGCTGCGCGGCCTGGTCCGCGGTCCTGTGCGCCGTACCGCACGCTCCGAGCGGCCCGGCGGCGCCGACGCGCTGAAGACCCGGCTGGCGGCGCTGCCCCCGGCGGAGGCCGGGCATGTGCTGCTCGGCCTGGTCCGCGACCAGGCGGCGCTGGTGCTGGCGGAGGAGTCGGGTGACGCGGTCCACCCCGAACAGTCCTTCCGGGACCTCGGTTTCGACTCGCTGACGGCGGTCGAGCTGCGCAACCGGCTGGCCGGCGCGACCGGGCTGACCCTGCCGACGACGACCGTCTTCGACCACCCGACCCCGGCCCGTCTCGCCGCGCACCTGCACGAACAGCTGGCGCCCGGCACCGCGGCGGCACCGCAGGCCGGGCCGGCGCTGGACGAGCTGGACCGGCTGCTGCGCGAGGCGGCGACCGGCGACGCCCGTGACGGGCTCGCGGAGCTGCTGCGCCGCACGCTCGCCGGGCTGGAGGGCGCGCCGGGCGACCGGCCCGCCGGCGACGGCCGGGACAGCGGCCCCGACGCCGAGTTCGCCGAGTTCACCTCCGACGAAGAGATCTTCGCCTTCATCGACGAGCAGGCCTGAGCGCCGCCCACCGACGTGAGAAGAGTCCGAGACTGATGGCAACCGAAGACAAGCTGCGCGAGTACCTGAAGAAGGCGACGACCGACCTCGCGCGCACCCGCCGCCGGCTGGCGGAGCTGGAGGAGCGCGCGGGGGAGCCGATCGCGATCGTCGGCATGGCCTGCCGCTACCCCGACGCGGACGGTGTCGGCCCGTTCTGGGAGCTGGTGCGCGACGGCCGCGACGCGGTGCGGGACGTACCGCCCGAACGGTTCCGCATCGAGCCGTACGAGGAGCGGTACGGCGTCTACACCCGGCGGGGCGCCTTCCTCGACGACATCGCCGGCTGGGACGCCGAGCTGTTCGGGATGTCCCCGCAGGAGGCGCTGCGCACCGACCCTCAGCACCGGCTGCTGATGGAGCTGGTGTGGGAGGCCCTGGAGGACGCCGGCACCCCGGCCGACCGGCTGGCGGGCAGCCGGACCGGCGTGATGATCGGCCTGTTCGACACCTTCCAGTACGGGCGGCTGCAGACCGAGCGGCAGGGCACGATCGCGTTCACCGACCCCTACCTCGTGCAGGGCAGTTCGCCGAGCGTGGCGGCGGGGCGCCTCGCCTACCACTTCGATCTGCGCGGTCCGACGCTCACCGTGGACACCGCCTGCTCGTCCTCTCTGGTGTCGGTGCATCTGGCGGCGCAGAGCCTGCGCCGCGACGAGTGCGAACTGGCCGTCGCGGGCGGTGTGTCGCTGGCGATGATCCAGCCCGACACGTCGTTCGTGTACGCGTGCGCCTCCTCGATGCTGTCGCCGGACGGCGAGTGCCGCACCTTCGACGCCGGGGCCAGCGGCTATGTGATGGGCGAGGGCGGCGGCATCGTCGTCCTGGAACGGCTGTCGTCGGCGCTGCGCAACGGGCATCGCGTCCACGCGGTGCTGCGCGGCAGCGCCGTCAACCAGGACGGGCACAGCAACGGGCTCACCGCGCCCAACCGGGCCGCGCAGGCGGCCGTCATCCGGCAGGCGCTGCGCGACGCGGACGTACGGCCGGAGGAGGTCGCGTACGTCGAGGCGCACGGCTCGGCGACCCGGCTCGGCGACGCCATCGAACTGGGCGCCCTGCACGACGTGTTCAAGGGCCGCTCCCCCGAACGGCCCCTCGCGGTCGGCGCGGTGAAGACCAACATCGGGCACACCCTGTCGGCGGCCGGGGTGGCGGGGCTGATCAAGACCGTGCTGGTGCTCAAGCACGGCTTCGTCCCGCCGAACCTGAACCAGCGGGAGCCGGCCGAGGCCGTCCCCGCCGACGGCACGGTACGGCCCGCGGTCGAGGCGCATCCGCTTCCCGACGACGGGGGGCGGCGCATCGCCGGGGTCAGCTCCTTCGGCTGGTCGGGCACCAACGCCCACATCGTGCTCGAGGCGGCTGCCACGGCGGCGCCCGAAGCCGCGGCAGGGGCGTCGGACCCGGCGGGCGGGACGGCCACGGTGACCGGGACGGGCACGGCGGCCTCCTCGGTCCCGGCGGCCCCGGCGGCCGGCGGGAGCGTGCCGGGCGGCACAGCCGAAGCGGACGCGGACGCGGACACCGGCGACGGCGACGACTCCGGCCCGCTCCCCCGGCTGCTGCCCGTCTCCGCCGCCGGCTCGGCGGCACTGCGGGCACGTCTGGCCGACCTCGCCGAACTGCTCGGCGACCCGGGCGCACCCCGCCTCGCGGACGTGGCGCACACCCTGCGCGAGGGCCGCTCCGCCCAGGAGTTCCGGCGGGCGGTCGTCGCCCACAGCGCCGAGGAGGCCGCCACGCTGCTGTCCGGCGCCGCAGGCGAGCCGGGGGTGCGCCGGGTCAAGGGCCGTCCCCGGCTGGCGTTCCTGCTGCCCGGCACGGGCGACCAGTACGCCGGCCTGGGCCGCCGCCTGTACCGGACGGAACCCGTCTTCGCCGAGGCCGTCGACCGCTGCCTGGCCGTCGCCGACGCGTGCGGCGTCGATCTGCGCCCGGCGTTGTTCCCCGCCGAGGAGTCCCCCGCCGAGGCCGCACTCGACCTGGCGGCACTGCTGGGCCGTACCTCCGCCCCCGCGGAACCCCAGGCGGACCCGCTGCACCACGCCGAGGTGGCGCACCCGTTCCTGTTCACCGTCGAGTACGCCCTCGCCGCCCTGCTGCGGCACCGGGGCGTCACCCCGGACGTGCTGATCGGCTACAGCCTCGGCGAGTACGTCGCCGCCTGCCTCGCCGGCGTGTTCACCCTGGAGGACGCGCTGCGGATCGTGGTGGAGCGGGCGCGGCTGATCGAGGCCGCCGAACCGGGCCACATGCTCGCCGTGTCCGTCGACGAGACCCGGGTGCGGGCGGCGCTGGCCGCGTGCGGGGCGTCCGTGGACGTAGCCGCGCTCAACGGCCCGCAGATGACCGTGCTCAGCGGCCGGCCCGACGAGATCGAGACGGTACGCCGGCACCTGGACGCCGGCGGGGTGGCGTGCCGGCTGCTGCGCTCCGCGCACGCCTTCCACTCCACGCTGCTCGAACCCGCCCGCGACAAGCTCCAGGCGCTGATCGCCTCCGTCCCGCGTGACGCGCCGGCCGTCACGATCGTCTCCAACCTGACCGGGCGCCGGCTCACCGCCGAGCAGGCCGTCGATCCCGCGTACTGGGCGGAACACCTGTGCCGTCCGGTGCGGTTCGCCGACGGCGTCGCCGAGATCGGCCGGCTCGGCGTGGACGCCTGCGTGGAGCTGGGCGCCGGACAGACCCTGGGCGGCCTGGTCCGGCAGAACGGCGGCGAACGCGCCCCGGCCGTGTTCGGCACCCTGCCCGCGCCCTGGCCTGCGCAGAACCGCAAGGACGAGCGGCTCGCACTCCTGGAGACGTGCGGCCGACTGTGGGAGGTCGGCGTCGACCTGGCATGGCCCGCGCTGCGCGAGCCGGGGGCCGCGCTCACCGATCTGCCGCGCTACCCGTTCCAGCGGACCCGGTTCTGGCCGGAGCCGCCGGCGGCCGGGACGGCCGACCCCCTCCAGGAGACCGGCAGCGCGCCCGCAGACCTGTGCTACGCGCCCGCCTGGCAGCAGGACATCGCACCGGGCATCCTCCCGCCGGCCCTCGACGGGCCGCTGCTGATCCTCGACTCCACCGCCGTGCCGGGCCCCCCGGCCCACGGCACCAGCACCCCGGACGCCGCCGGCACCCCCGGCGCCGCCCTTGCCGCCCTGGCCGCCGCCTCGGGCACCCCCGTCCTGCACGTCGTCCCCGGCACCGGCGATCTGCGCCACGACGGCCCGCGCACCACCGCCGACCCGGCCCGCCCCGAACACCTCCGCGAGGTGCTGCGCACCGCGTCGGCCCTCGGCACCGGCCCGCTGCACATCGCCCACCTGGGCGGCCTCGCCACCCGCGGCCCGGACGGCGACGGCGAGGAGGCCGCGCTGCGCGCCGCGATCACCGGCGGCTTCGACACCCTGCTGCGCACGGTCCGCGCCCTCGCCGAACTGCCCGCCGACCGCCCGGTGCGGCTGCTGACGGTCAGCGCCGGCGCCGTCGAGGTGACCGGCGGCGACATCAGCGCACCCGAACGGTCCCTGGTGCACGGCCTCGGCCGCGTCGTCCGCAGCGAACACCCCGCGCTCGCCTGGCGCGGCGTCGACCTGGAGGCCGACCCGCAGGGCGCCGTACCGGACGCCGGGGCCGCCGCCCGCGCCCTCGGCCACGAGCTGCGGCGCGGCCCGTGGACCGACGACGGCGACGCCCTCACCGCCCACCGCGGCGGACGCCGGTGGCTGCGCGGCTTCAGCCCGGTCGAACCGGCCGACAGCGCCGCACCGATCTGGCGGCCGGACGGCACGTATCTGATCACCGGCGGCACCCGCGGCCTGGGCATGGCCCTGGCCCGGCACCTGGTGCGGTCCGGGGTGCGCCGGCTCGCGCTGCTCGGCCGTACCCCGCTGAGCGACGACGGCGGGCCCGCCGCGCACCGCACCCTCGCCGACGTGGCCGAACTGGAGGCCGCCGGCGCCGAGGTGCTGCTGCTCACCGCGGACGCCGGTGAGCCGGAGCAGCTGCGCGAGGCCCTGCGCCGCTGCCGTGAGCACTTCGGCGCGCTGCACGGCGTGGTGCACTGCGCGGGCGTCCCCGCCGGGGGCATGGCGGCCCGCCGCACTCCGGAGGAGGCCGCCCGCGTGCTGGCGCCGAAGGTGCTGGCGATGGCCCCGCTGGCCGAACTGGCCGGGCCCGGCGTGCCCGAGGAGGAGCGGCTGGAGCTGCTGGTGCTGTACTCGTCGTCGGTGACCGTCCTCGGCGGGATCGGCGAGGGCGACTACTGCGCCGCCAACACCGTCCTGGACGCCTACGCCGCCCGCCTCGCCCGGTCCGCGCCCGGCACCCGTGTGCTGTCGGTGGCGTGGAGCCCCTGGCAGCACGACGACTGGGGGCGCGACGCGCAGGACGCGCTGGCCGGACGGGTCCGCGCCTACCGGCGGGAGTACGGCTTCACCGACGAGGCCGGCTGCGCCTTCCTGGACCGGCTCGCGGCCGGCGCGCAGGGCCCGGTGCTGGCCCTGCGGCAACCGCTGGAGGAGGCCCGCCGGGTGTGGGCGTCGCTGTCCGCCGCGGACGCCCAGGCCGCGCCCGCCGCGCCCGTCGGCACCGCCCGCTTCCCGCGCCCGCAGCTGCGCAGCGCGTACGTGGCGCCCGCGACGGGGCTGGAGTCCACGATCGCCGAGGTGTGGTGCGCCTACCTCGGGCTCGAACAGGTCGGCGCGCACGACCCGTTCTTCGAGCTGGGCGGCAACTCCCTGATCGGCATGTCGATGGTGGCCGCCCTGGAGAAGAGGCTGGGCCGCCCCGTCGCCCCCGCCCTGCTGTTCGAGCACCCGACCGTCGCCGCGATGGCCGCGGCCCTGGCCGGGGACACCGCCGCCGCACCGGGCAGCCCCAGGCGCTCCGCCGACCGGACGGAGCGCCGCCGGCAGGCCCTCGGCGCCCGCCGTGCCGCCTCCCGCGGCTGACGGCACGACCCCGAGCACGACGACCCCGACAAGCACGAGGCCCGCGCCCGGACGATCCCGGGCGCGGCGCACGAGACGAGCGAGACGAACGAACGGAGCTGGAGATGAGCCTGATCGGAGTGGTGGGCGCCGGAGTGATGGGCGTCGGTGTCGCCCAGAACCTCGCCCAGTGCGGCTACGAGGTGGTCCTCGTCGACAAGGACGAGGAGACCCTCGACGCGGCCCGCGCCACCATCGCCCGCAACTGCCGGATGAGCGCCCTGATGGGCGGGCCCGCGCTGGACGCGGACGAGATCCTCGCGCGGATCACCACCGCGGTCGGTGTCCCCGCGGTCGCCAAGGCGTCCGTGGTGATCGAGAACGTCACCGAGAACTGGGAGATCAAGCAGCAGGTCCACCGGGAGATCGACGCGGCGTGCGGCCCGGACACCGTGGTCGTCGTCAACACCTCCGCCATCCCGATCACCCGGATCGCCTCGCTGAGCAGCCGCCCCGAGCGCACGGTCGGCGTCCACTTCATGAACCCGGTGCCGGCGAAGCCGGTCGTCGAGCTGATCCCCGGCGTGCACACCTCGCCGGAGACCGTGCGCCGCACCCGTGAACTGCTCACCGCCATGGGCAAGAAGGCCGTCGAGGTGAAGGACTCGGCCGGTTTCGTCTCCAACCGGGTGCTGATGCTCACCGTCAACGAGGCCGCGTACCTGGTGTACGAGGGGGTGGCGAGCGCCGCCGACGTCGACGAGGTGTTCCGCGGCTGCTTCGGGCACCCCATGGGCCCGCTGGAGACGGCCGACCTGATCGGCGTCGACACCATCCTCTACAGCGTCGAGGTGCTCTACGAGCACTACGCGGACAGCAAGTACCGGCCGTGCCCGCTGCTGAAGCAGATGACCGACGCCGGCCACCACGGCCGCAAGTCCGGCCGCGGCTTCTACACCTACGACTCCTGAACCGCCCTCCCCGGAACCGGCGTTCACCAGGACCGGCCTTCCGCACCCGCCCGCCTTCCGGGCGCACCCGACCCCCGGGCCTCCCTCGGGCCTCCTCCCGGACGTCCTGTCTCTTTTACACTTCTCCGAGCCCACGAGACTACGCTGCATCTCGT
>NZ_JALLGL010000306.1 GCF_023072675.1 Streptomyces sp. XM83C | reverse complement strand
GTGTGGGGGTGGTTCGGGGGTTGTCGGTGGGGGCGCTGTGTGGCGCCTGGCGCGGTCCTGTGTCTGTGGCGTTCATGATCGTCATCCCCTCCCGAGCATCCCCCCGGTCGGTCCAGAGTGCCAAATGGCGTGGTGGGTGTGGAAGCTGGGGCGGTGCGACACGCCAGGGGCCGGGCGGGCTGTCACGGTGTTGTGACCGGGGGTCACGGAAGTGGAGGGCCGGTGACCGGTGTCGGTGTACCGCTTAGGCTGTCGGCACCGCGATGGGTGCGGTCAACGCGTTGGAGACCGTTGGAGACAGTCGGATACGGGGCGTAGCGGGCGAAGGTGTTGCTACGGCTCGTACAGAGTGCCGCAGGGGGCAACCGCCATGACGACAGGTCGGCTCGGGCAGCATTCCGTGCCGCCGAACGCGGCTTACGCCGGGCAGGTCGTGCACTTCCCGGATCCGGTGCGGGCGGCTCGTCATCCGAGAGGGGTGCGGGTGGACGAGCGCGGGTTTCCCGACTTCTCGCCGTATGCGCGGGCTGCTGTGGAGATTGCGGAGCCGCCTGAGGGCTTCGGGGTGGATGAGCTGCGGCTGACGGATTATGTGTCGGCGAATGCGGCGTGTGCGGCGGCTGGGCACGGGTTGTGGGACACGGTGTCGAGTGTGGCGACGCCGCATGGGTGGACGTGGCATCACGTGGTGGGTTCGCGGCGGCTGGAGTTGGTTCCGGTCGAGGTGAAGGCGTTGTTGCGGCATCACGGTGGTGTGGCGACGGCTGCGGTGGATCAGGGGAAGCGGGGGACGCGGCCGTTGCAGGAGACGCGGCCGGCGCATTTTCGGCTGCCGAAGTCGGGTGTGGCGGTGTCGGAGCAGCAGGTGTTGGGGGTGGAGGAGGATCTGGGGTATCGGCTGCCGGGGGCGTATCGGTCGTTCTTGAAGGCGGCTGGTGGGTGTGCGCCGGTGGGTGCGGCGTTGGATCCGGGGCTCGGGTTGCTGGTGGATCAGCCGTTCTTCACGGTGCGGGATGAGGCGGCGGTCAATGATCTGGTGTATGTGAACAAGTGTCTGCGTGATCACCTGACGAAGGATTATCTGGGGGTCGGGTTCGTGCAGGGCGGTCTGCTCGCTGTGAAGGTGAAGGGTGAGCGGGTCGGTTCGGTGTGGTTCTGTGCGTACGACGATGCGCGGGATGTGGATCCGTCGTGGTCTCCGGCGGAGCGCGTGGAGCGGTTGTTGTTGCCGTGCGGGGACGATTTCGATGCCTTTCTGTCCCGTTTGGCGGGGGATCCGCCGGAGTTGGAGACGGTGGCGAATCTGATGGTGGACGGCGGTTTCGCGCGTTCGGTGCCGGTGGGTTCGGCTGTTGCGGGCGGGGAGTGAGGTTGCGATGGTGACGTTCGCGCAGGCGCAGGAGCGTGCGGAAGAGTGGATCAACGGGGATGTTCCGGCGTACCAGCATCGTGAGGTGCGGGTGCGGGAGTTCGACCTCGGTTTTGTGGTGTGGGGGGAGGACCGTGCGGACGGGCCGCGTTCGGACGGTGGTGCGCAGCGGTTGGTGATTGCGCGGGACAGTGGTGAGGCGACGTTGTGGCCGGCGTTGCCGGTGGGTGAGGTGATCCGCCGGTACGAGGAGGCGTACGGGCGTGGGGTGGAGCCGGAGGTTGCGGTGCCGCCTGTGCCGGCGCGGGTGGATCTGAATCAGACGTCGTTCTTGTTGACGCCGCCGGAGTGGTTGCAGGAGGCGGCGGACAAGCTGGGTGTTCCGGATCGGCGTGGTGGGTCCGGGGGTGGCGGGCCGGCGGAGACTCGCGGTGGTGGCGGTCTTGCGGAGACGCAGGCCGGGCCGGGGGTGGCTGGGGGGGCTTCTGAGGTGTCCGGTGGGTCCGGGGGGTCTTCGGGTGTGTCCGGTGCGTCCGGTGGGGCGTCGGGTGCGGTGCCTGTGCCGGAGGGGGCGACGCCGTGGACGGGGACGGACACGAATGCGGACACGGGGGAGGACCGTTCGGTGCCGTTGCCGGCGACGGTGTTCGCGCCGCCGCTGGTGGAGGAGGAGGGTGAGGACGCGCCGCCGGTGGCTCCGCCGGATGCGAAGACGGCGTTGATGTCGGGCGGCAGTCAGCTTCCGCCGACGGCTGTGGCGCCGGCGCTGGACGGGGCGGGGATTTCGGGGGCGCCGTCGTACGGCTATCCGCAGGCGCCTGCGGCTCCGGGGGCGCCTGCGGCTCCGGGGGCTGCGGGTACGCCTCCGGCGGGTGTGCCTGCGCCGGGTGCGCCGGGTGCGCCGGGTGCGTCGGGTGCGTCGTCTCAGGGGCAGCCGCCTGTGCCGCCGGTGCCGGGTGCGCCGCAGCCGCCTGCCGCTCCGGGTGCGCCGTCGCGGCCGCTCGCGCCGAACGCCGGTGACATCGCGGACGCCGCCACGAGCAAGGCGGCGCCGCCTCCGCGCCGTGGCCGGGGTGCGACGCCGCCGCCTCCGCCGGGCGCTCCGGGCGTGCCGGGTGCGGGTTCCGTGCCTGCGCCGCCGGGTGCCCCGGGTACGCCGGGCGCGGCCGGTGGGGCCGGGGGCGCGGCGGGCGGTTACGTGCCGACGCAGTTGGTGTCGCAGTTGCCGGACGGTCCGGAGGGCGCGTCGGGTGCGCCCGGTGCACCGCAGCCGCCGGGGGCTCCCGGCGCTCCGGGTGGTACGCCTCCGGGCGGGGTGCACCATGCCGCGACGATGCTCGCCGACCCCAACCAGCCCGGCCCGGCCGGGCGTGGGGGCGTACCGCAGCCGCCGCAGCCGCCTGCCGCGCCCGGTGCTCCGGGTGCTCCGGGGGCCCCGCAGCCTCCGGCCGCCCCGCAGCCGCCGGGCGCGCCGCAGCCGCCGGCTGCCTCGGGTGCCCCGGGTGGGGTGCATCACGCGGAGACCATGCTGGCCGCGCCTGCGCCGGGCGGCCCGGGTGTGCCTCCGCCGCCGCCCGGTGTCGGTGTGCCGGGGGCGCCGCAGCCGATGCCGCCGGGTGCGGTGCCCCCGCCGCCCGGTCAGCCGGTGCCGGGGCAGCCGATGCCGGGTCGGCCTGCGGCGTACGGGTATCCGCAGCAGCCGCCGGGTCAGCCGATCGTCGGCCCCGGTTATCAGGCCGTGCTGCGCTATCGCGCGCAGGACGGTTCGGAGCAGCAGTTGATCCGGCGTTCCGCGCCGGGCGTGCCGCACCCGGAGTGGCAGATCTTCCACGAGCTGCGTGCGATGAACGTGCCGCCGGACCAGGTGCTGGAGCTGCACACCGAGTTGGAGTCGTGCGAGCTGCCGGGCGCGTACTGTGCGCGGATGATCCGGGAGCAGTGGCCGCAGGCGCGGATCACGTCGATCGCGCCGTACGGGACGGATCACGCGAGTCGGCAGCAGGGGATGCGGCAGTTGCTGGCGCATCAGGGTGAGCTGCATCAGGTGGCGGACGGTCCGGCGCGGCCGGCTCCGGTGCGGGTGCCGTTGCCGCCGGTGCAGCCTGCTGCGCCGGTGCCGCCGGAGGCGGTGGCGCAGGAGTTGGCGGCTGCGTTCGGGCCGGGTGTGTTCCGGTTCGAGCAGGCGGCGGTGTCGCGTCAGGGGGTGCCGCCGGTCGTGGCGCATTCGCTGGTGGTGGCGGGTCTGCCGGTGGACTTGGGTCCGTTCTTCTGGGCGCAGGCGCAGCCGGGTCGGCCGGTGCCGACGCTGGCGGAGCTGGCTGCGGAGCGGGGTGTGCAGGCGGCGCCGGATGCGGGCTCGTATCTGGTGATGGGCAGTGACTTCGGCAAGGCGCTGTGTGTGCAGTACGGGACGGCGCACATCGTGGCGGTGCCGGTGGAGGCCGGGCCGGGCGGTGGTGCGGTGCCGCCGCAGTTCGTGAACACGGGTCTGCCGGAGTTTCAGCGGTGCCTTGCGCTGCTGGGGCGGATGTGGCGGCTGCGGTTCGGTCTGAACCAGGAGCAGGCGGGTCGTTGGACGGTCGATTTCCAGGCGCAGTTGGCGGCGTTGGATCCGGCGGCGCTGGGTTCGCCGGAGAGCTGGTGGTCGGTGCTGCTGGAGCAGATGTGGGACGGGCTGCTGTGATGCGAACGCTTGTGTGATGGCGGTGAGTCGAGGGGCTGCCTCGGTCTTCGGACCGGGGCAGCCCCTTTTTCTTCTCGGGTGCTCGGCACGAGGGCCGTGGGCGGTGGGCCCCGCGCGGAGTGTCGCGTTATGGCCGCTGCTGCCTGATCCATCAAGATATGCGCGAAATATTCATTTCGCTCCGGTTGGGTGGAGAGGGGTTCCAGGATGGCCAGCACACCGGTCTCGCCCCACGGCTTCGCGGTCGTGCGGGGACGCGGCTACCGGCCCGCACAGGTCGACGCCTGCACCGACGCCCTGTGCCGGGACCGTGACGCCGCCTGGGAGCGGGCGGCCCGTCTGACCGTGCTCGTCCGTGACATGGAGGAGGAGGCCGAGCGGTTGCGTGAGACCGTCGCACGGCTCGCGCCTCAGACGTACGAGACGCTGGGGGAGCGCGCACAGCGCCTGTTGCGGCTCGCGGAGGAGGAGGCGCGCATCGTACGGGAGCGCGCGCAGGGCGCGGCGGGGGAGGAGCGGGCGCGTGCGGAGGAGTACGCCGCCGGGGTGCGCGAGGAGGCGCGGTCGTACGCCGATGCGCTGCGAGCCGAGGCGGACGCGGAGGCGGTGCGGCGGGTGGAGGCGGCGCGTGCCGAGGCGGACGGCATCCGGGTCGCGGCCCGCCGTGAGGTGAAGGCGGGCCGGCGTGAGGCGCTGGCGGTGCTGCGCGATGCGCGGGAGCGCACCGCGGGCATGCTCGCGGGGCAGGACGCGGAACACGCGCGGCGGTGGGCGGAGTCGGAGCGGCTCGTGGCCGAGCGGGAGGCGCAGGCGCGGGCGCGGCAGGCGCGGCTGCTGGTGCGGGCGGAGGCGGCGCTCGCGGAGGCGGAGCGGGGCCGCGCGGAGGCGGCGGAGGCGGCTCGGCGCTGTGAGGAGGAGGCGCGGGCGCGTGCGGTGGAGCTGCTCGCCGAGGCCCGGCTGTGTGAGGAGCGGATCGCGCGGGAGACGGAGCGGGTGCTGCGGGAGCACGGGGAGCGCTGGGACGACGTGAGTGCGCACATGGACGCGATGCGGGACAGCCTGGCCGCGCTGTCGGGCCGCCTCGTGGAGTGACGCCCGGCCGTCCGGCGCGGTGACCTGCGCGCGGTGGACCGCGCCCGGGGTCAGGGGGGTTCGGGCAGCCAGTCGCGGCTCGGGGTGTACTCCAGCCAGCGGCCGGTGCGGGCGTGGGCGGCGCAGGCGGCGGTCAGCCGGTCCAGGCCGGGATGGCGGTCGCCGGTGCGCCACAGCAGCGACCACGCGTACAGGGGTGTGGGGTCGACGAGGGGTACGGTGCGCAGGCCGCGGGTGTCGTCGGGCAGGGGCACGTCGGCGGGGAGCAGGGTGAAGCGGCGCGGGTCGGCGGCGACGTCCGCGAGGAAGTGGGCGAGGCCGAGGTTGACGCCGGCGGTGCGGCCGGTGATGCCGAACCGGTCGGCGAACCGGTGGAGGAAGTCGAGCCGGTCCAGGGGGCCCGGCGTCCACAGCACGCTGTCGCGGAGGTCGTCGGGGCGCAGTGCGTCCCGGTCGGCGAGGGGATGCCCGGTGGGCAGGACGGCGTCGACGGGTTCCAGGCGGACGAGGCGGTGGGCGAGGGCGGGGTGCAGCGGGGGGTGGGCGCGGCCGAAGGCGGCGTCGATGTCGCCGCGCAGCAGCGCCTGGGTGACCGACGGCAGGTCCCGGCCGTGGCCGAGGGTCAGCGTTCCCGCTTCGTGGGCGACTTCGGCGAGGGTGCGCATGGGTGCGTACAGGTGGCCCCAGACGTCGACGCGCAGGGGCCTGGAGGTGTCGGTGACGGCGGCGACGGCCGCATCGGCGGCGGCGACGGTACGGCGGGCAGGTTCGAGGAAGCGCCGGCCGGCGTCGGTGAGGGTGACGGTGCCGGGGCCGCGCAGGAACAGGCGGGTGCCGAGGAGCGATTCCAGGCGGGCGATGCGTTTGGACAGGGCCTGCTGGGAGAGGCTGAGCGCGGCGGCGGCCCGCCCGAAGTGCAGTTCCTCGGCGGCGCGGACGAACGCGCGTATCTGTGCCACGTCGAGATCCACGCCGCCCACCCTAGAGGTGCCCGTCCCCGGGGAAAGGACGCGGTGCACGCCGCTCGGGCCGGTGGCTCCCACCTGCTGCGACAACCGTGGGTTGTCGGCTGTGCGCGATCGTTGTTGGAGCGCGGGCCGGGCCGGGGGTTGCATGGCTGGCATGCGACAACTGATTCCCACAGGGGATGTGGCGTGTCCGGTGGCGTTCGCGGAGGTCCCCCAGCCGGTGCCCGGGCCCGGTGAGGTCCTGGTGAAGGTGGAGGCGTTCTCCCCGAACCGGGGTGAGACGTTCCTGCTGGAGAGGCCGGGGCCCGGCTGGACGCCCGGCAAGGACGTCGCCGGTCTCGTGGTGCAGGCCGCCGCCGACGGCACCGGCCCGGCCGTCGGGACACGCGTCGTGGGGCATCCGCCGGGCGCCGGCTGGGCCGAGTACGCGGCCGTGCCCACGCACTCCCTGGCCGTGCTGCCCGACGGCATCGACAATGTGCGGGCGGCGGCGCTGCCGCTGGCCGGGATCACCGCGCTGCGGCTGCTGCGCGCGGCCGGCCCGCTCGCCGGGCGGCGGGTTCTGCTCACGGGCGCCTCCGGCGGTGTCGGCCACTACGTCACCGAGTTGGCCGTCGGCGGTGGCGCCGACGTCACCGCCGTGACCGCCACCGCGCGGCGGGGCGAGCGGCTCGGCGCGTTCGGCGCGCGGGTCGTCCACGACCTGGCCGACGCCGCCGGCCCCTTCGATGTCGTCCTTGAGTCGACGGGCGGCGCGAACCTGCCGGTCGCGGTGTCGCTGCTGCGGCCCGGCGGCACCCTCGTGTGGTTCGGATGCTCCTATGGCTGTCAAGCCGCTGGAGCCAGGTCGGTTTGAGTGATTCGTTCGGTCGGTGTGCTGGTCAGGGCCCGGTAGACCTCGCGGGCCACGAAGCGTTTGAGGCAGCGCATGATGTCCT
>NZ_JALLGL010000305.1 GCF_023072675.1 Streptomyces sp. XM83C | reverse complement strand
GCCTTCCCCCGCCGCTCCCACCACCGCGTGAACGGCTCCGCCGCCAACCGCGGTATCGCCCGCTCCGGGGCGATACCCGTCAGGCGTTTCGCCGCCCAGGCCAGCGGTGGCACCGCTGCGAGCGCGTTCAGCAGCCCGGCCGTGCGGGTGCGGGAGACCCAGCGGAGCCACTGCGGCAGGCGGCCCATCGCGTAGTGGGCGGCGGGGCGGCGCCGGCCCGCGTAGTGGTGGTGCAGGAACTCCGCCTTGTACGTGGCCATGTCCACACCGACGGGACAGTCGGAGCGGCAGCCCTTGCAGGACAGGCAAAGGTCCAGCGCGTCCCGCACCTCCGGCGACCGCCAGCCGTCGGTGACCAGCTCGCCGGCGAGCATCTCGTGCAGCAGGCGGGCGCGTCCCCGCGTGGAGTACTCCTCCTCCCCCGTGGCCCGGAACGACGGGCACATCACGGCCGGCCCGGACACCGTCGCCGTACGGCACTTGGCGACGCCGACGCAGCGGCGGACGGCCGCCGAGAAGTCGCCGCCGTCGGCCGGGTAGCCGAACTCCACCGGCACCGGCTCACGCGGCAGGACAGAGAACCGCAGATGCGAGTCGAAGGGCGCGGGGCGGACCAGGACACCCGGATTGAGCAGGTCGTCCGGGTCCCAGACCGCCTTGGCCCGCTCGAACACGCCGACCAGCTCGGGCCCGTACATCCTCGGCAGCAGCTCCGCGCGGGCCAGCCCGTCGCCGTGCTCCCCCGACAGGGAGCCGCCGTGCGCCACCACCAGGTCGGCCAGCTCCTCGGAGAAGCGGCGGTAACGCGCCACACCCTCCGCGCTCACCAGGTCGAAGTCGATTCGGACGTGGATGCAGCCGTCCCCGAAGTGGCCGTAGGGCGTGCCGCGCAGGCCGTGCCCGGCGAGCAGGGCGCGGAACTCCCGCAGATAGGCGCCGAGCCGGGCGGGCGGCACCGCGCAGTCCTCCCAGCCGGGCCACGCCTCCATGCCGTCCGGCATCCGGGTGGCCGTGCCCGCCGCGTCCTCCCGGATCCGCCACAGCGCCCGCTGCCCGGCCGGGTCGGTGACGACGGCCGCGTCCACCGCGTCCGCGGCCCGCACGATCGCCTCCGCGTGCGCCCGCGCCTCCGCCGGGGTGTCCCCGCCGGTCTCGACGAACAGCCACGCCCCGCCGCGGGGCAGCCCGGCCGGTGACGGCACCAGGTCGGCCGCCATGCCCTCCGCCGTCAGCGGCCCCAGCGGCAGCAGGCCGGCCGTGGCCTCGGCCGCCGCGCCCTCATCGCCGTACCCCAGCACCGCCAGCGCACGCGCCCGCGGCGCCTCCACCAGGCGCAGCTCCGCCCGTGTCAGCACGCCCAGCGTGCCCTCGCTGCCGCAGAACGAGCGGGCCACGTCGGCGCCTCGCTCCGGCAGCAGCGTGTCCAGGGCATAGCCGGAGATACGGCGCGGCAGGTCCGGGAAGCCGGTGCGCAGCCGCGCCAGCTCCGACTCGACGAGGGGGCGCAGGCCCTCCGGGGCGCCCGCCCAGTCCCGTCCCAGGCGCAGCCGCTCGCCGCGCGCGGTGAGGACGTCCAGGCCGCGCACACTGTCCGCGGTGGTGCCCCAGGCCACCGAGTGCGCGCCGCAGGAGTTGTTGCCGATCATTCCGCCGAGCGTGCACCGGCTGTGCGTGGAGGGGTCCGGGCCGAACCGCAGGCCGTGCGGCGCGGCGGCCTCCTGCAAGCGGTCCAGGACGAGGCCGGGCTCGACGACCGCGGTGCGCGTCTCCGCGTCCAGGGACACCAGCCGGTTCATGTGCCGGGTGAAGTCCAGGACGACGCCAGTGCCGGTCGCCTGCCCGGCGATCGACGTGCCCCCGCCGCGGGCCACCACCGGCACGCCGTGCGAGCGGCACACCTCCAGCGCCGCCGCCACGTCGTCCGCGTCACGCGGGGCGACCACGCCGAGAGGGACGCGGCGGTGGTTGGAGGCGTCCATGGTGACCAGCGCCCGGGCGGTCACGTCGAAGCCGACGTCACCCCGGACGGCCTTGCGCAGCGCCTGCTCCAGATCCGACATGGCTCCAGCATGCATCCGCTCACGCTCCGTCACCGAAGGTTGTCCACAGCCTCCCGCCGTCCGCCATATCGTCGTACGAATTCACGAGTCCGGTCCGCGGCACGTTCGTCTCATCCGACGGACACGTTTCCGTCCGGTTTCGCCCAGCGGATACCCTCCGACTCGTGGCCGACATCCAGATTCCCGCTGACATCAAGCCCGCCGACGGTCGTTTCGGAGCGGGTCCCTCCAAGGTGCGGACCGAGGCGCTGGACGCCCTCGCCGCCACCGGAACCTCCCTCCTGGGCACCTCCCACCGACAGGCCCCCGTCAAGAACCTGGTCGGGCAGGTCCGCGAGGGCATCCGTGAGCTGTTCAAGCTGCCCGAGGGCTACGAGGTCATCCTCGGCAACGGCGGCTCCACCGCGTTCTGGGACATCGCGACCCACGGCCTGATCGAGAACAAGTCGCAGCACCTCACCTTCGGCGAGTTCAGCTCCAAGTTCGCCAAGGCCGCCAAGCTCGCGCCCTGGCTCGCCGAGCCCACCGTCATCTCCGCCGACCCGGGCACCCACCCCGAGCCGGCCGCCGAGGAGGGCGTGGACGTGTACGCGTTCACGCACAACGAGACCTCCACCGGTGTCGCCATGCCCATCAAGCGTGTCGCCGGAGCCGACGAGGGCGCCCTCGTTCTCGTCGACGCCACGTCCGGCGCCGGCGGCCTGCCCGTCGACGTCGCCGAGACCGACGTCTACTACTTCGCCCCGCAGAAGTCCTTCGCCTCCGACGGCGGCCTGTGGATCGGCGTCTTCTCCCCCGCCGCGATCGAACGCGCCGAACGCGTCCACGCCTCCGGCCGCCACGTCCCCGAGTTCTTCTCGCTGCCGACGGCGATCGACAACTCCCGTAAGAACCAGACGTACAACACCCCCGCCCTCGCCACCCTCTTCCTGCTGAACCAGCAGCTCGAGTGGATCAACGGCCAGGGCGGCCTCGACTGGGCCACCGCCCGCACCAAGGACTCCTCGACCCGGCTGTACGCCTGGGCGGAGGAGGCCAAGTACGCGACCCCGTTCGTCACCGACCCGGCCAAACGCTCGCAGGTCATCGGCACGATCGACTTCTCCGACGAGATCGACGCCGCCGCCGTCGCCAAGGTGTTGCGCGCCAACGGCATCGTCGACACCGAGCCCTACCGCAAGCTCGGCCGCAACCAGCTCCGCATCGCCATGTTCCCGGCGATCGACCCGGCGGACGTCGAGGCGCTGACCAAGTGCATCGACTACGTCATCGAAAAGCTGTAGGGCCGCTGAAAAGCCGGAAAGCCGAAAGGCGCGGCCTCACCGGCCTCGCCGGTCCGACCTGTTCGGTCCGGGCGTCGGTGACACGTCAGCCGCTACGACGGTGAAGGGCGCCCGGTGCGAACCGGGCGCCCCTCTCTTACCTCAGCGACGTCTCCCCCTTCACGCCGCCGTGCAGGTCACCGCGGGTGCCGTACCGCCCCCGGGCGCTCCGCCGAGGCCGAACGTCGCCGAGGCGCCGGGCGACAGCGTGCCGTTGTGGGCCGCGTTCGTCGCCGTCACCGACTGACCGCTCTGCGCCACGGTCGCGTTCCACGAATTGGTGATCTTCTGGTCTCCGGTGAAGGTCCAGGCCACCTTCCAGCCCGACAGGGCGACGTTCCCCGAATTGGTCACCTTCACCTCGGCGTTGAAGCCGCCGCCCCAGTCGTCGGTGACGGTGTACGTGGCACTGCACGCGCGCGTGCCGTCGCCGCCGTCACCCCCGTCGCCGCCGTCACCTTCGTCGTCACCGCCGCCGGTGCTCGGGAACAGCGGTGCCTTGATGCTCTTCAGGTAGCCGTCCTTCACGGTGTCGACGGTCGTCCAGTCGCCGTTCAGGATGCCGCCGGTGTCACCGGAGTTGGGGTTCAGCGACCAGTACGTCCAGTGGAAGGAGTCGGCGCCGTTCTCCGACGTCGAGCGGAGGTACTTCACCAGCGCGGCCAGCCACTGCTGGTCCACCGCCGGCTGTAGCGTCGTACCGAACTCGCCGATCCACACCGGCGCGATGTTCTGCTTGAAGATGTAGCCCCAGTACTTGTCCCAGACGCCGGGCATGTTGTCCGGGAACGACGGGTCGCTGAACCAGGTCTGCTGGGCGACGCTGGTGGCGTAGTCGTGCGCGGAGTACACGAGCCGGTTCGGCACGTCCAGCTGCACCGGGTACTGCGCGACGCCCATCAGGTTGCCACCCCACCAGCCGGAGACCCCGTCGACGGTCTGCACGCCCTCGACGAAGACGAGCAGGTCGGGATTGACGGACAGGACGGCGTTCCCGGCGCGCTGGGCGGCCAGCCGCCAGTCCCGCGTCGTGTCGCCGCAGCCCCAGCAGGCCGGGTCGTGCGGCTCGTTGTGCAGGTCGATGCCGATGACCGTGTCCTGGCCCTCGTAGCGGGCGGCGAGCGTCTCGAGGTTGGCGATCCACGTCGACTCGGGGACGGACTCGGTGTACCAGAGGGCGCTCTGCCCGCCGGAGTCCGGCCGGTGCCGGTCGAGGATGACCTTCAGGCCGTCCCGGCCCGCGTACGCCACGATCTTGTCCAGCACCTGGAGCGAGGTGAGGCCCGCCAGATCGGCGTTCATGCCGGACGAGGTGTTGATGCTGTCGGGCATGGTGCCGGGCTTGAGGATGTCGTCGCTGTACGGGATGCGCAGGGTGTTGTAGCCCAGCGACTTGATCTGGTCGATCATGCCCTTGTAGTCGCGGGACCACAGGCCGTGGACGACGTGATTGGACGTCTCGAAGCCGAACCAGTTGATCCCGGCGATCCGCACCGGCTGTCCGGCCTCGTCCAGGATCTGCCGTCCGCTCGTGTGCCAGTATCCGGCACCGGGAGCGGCGGTGTCGCCGGCGGCGGTCGCGGTTCCGCCACCGGCCTGGGCGCCGGCCGTCTGCGCGCCGGCCAGGGGGATCAGGAGTGCCGCCGCCATCGTGCACAGCGCTCTTCGCATGCTGCGGAACATGACGCAGGGTCCTCTCGGGGTAGCGCGGCCCCGGAACGGATGGGAGCGCTCCCATGCACCGCGCACCCCTCAGGAAACTGGCACCTCAGGAGATCGTCAAGGCTTACGGCGCGGTAGGGGGAGGAAGGCGGGGAGGTGAACCGGGGCCGTGAACCGGGAGGGTGAGGTGCCGTCTCGAAGTCCCGGAGTGCTCCTGGAGCGTGCGCCTGGCGTCAGGACCGGCGGAACAGTCTGCGCACCCCGAACAGCGCCGCGCACACCACGGCCACCGCGAGCGCCCCGTACTTCACCCCGTCCCCGTCCCCGGTCCCGGAGCCGCCCGCGCCGCCGGAACCCCCCTGCGACGCCGACCCGTTCCCGCCCCCTCCTAAGCCGCCGGAGCCGTCGCTCCCCGGCGCGTCCTCGGCGACGACCTCGCTCTGGACACCCTCACTGCCGTACAGGAGCTTCGAACCGTCGGCGGAGTACGTGACGGACTCGCCCTGCCGCTGCAACGGCACGTCGAGACGCCCGACCTTCCGCAGCTCGCCGCCGTCGAAGTCGTACAGGATGCCGCCCAAGTAGCCGCGTACGGCGAGCTGACGGCCGTCCGGGGAGAAGGCGGCGTCGGTGGCCCACAGGTCGACGGTGGCGACCGGCCGGAACACGTTGCTGCCGGAGGGGGACAGCGTCGCGGGCCCCTCGTACAGGTGTCCGCCGTCCTCGTTCTTGTCGACGATGTACACGCGACCCGTCTTCGGGTGGACGACGAGGGACTCGGCGTCGCGCGGCCCGTCGGAGTACTTCACGATGTACTGCGTGGCGCGCACCGTCGCGTCCTTCAGCTGCTTCGGCTCGGGCAGCTCGTAGATCCACACGTACGGCCATTTGCCGCCGAGGTTGTCGCCGATGTCACCGACGTAGATGCGGTTGTCCGGGCCGATGGAGATCGCCTCGACGTCGCGCGGGGAGCCGATGCCCTTCAGGGTGAGCGTGGCGACGGTACGGCCGGTGGCGCCGTCCACGGCGTACAGGTACGGGCCGTCGTCGCTGTCGTTGTGCGTCCAGAAGATGCCGGGATGCTGACGTGAGGCGGCCAGGCCGCTGGACTCCGTGATGCGCGGGTCCTCGATCGTGAAGCCGTCGCTGCCGCCGTCCCCGTCGGCGGCGTACGCGGCGGGCGCGGCGAGGGCGCCCAGGAGGATGGCTGCCAAGAGCAGGGCGAAGGGTCGGCGCATACGCCAAGCCTGCCATCGCGAACACCGGTTCGGGCCACGCGACGCCGACGGTCGTGGGCGTGGCGGGTCTCACAGCCCCCGGCTGGCGAGGGGCCTCCGCCGATCCCCCATGATGAGCGGATGCTCAGGTTGATGCCCGTCGGTGACTCCATGACGATCGGCAGCACGGGCGAACACACATGGCGTTACCGCATGTGGCAGCACCTGTGCGCGACGTACGGCGGCCCGTTCACGCTGGTCGGCCCGCGCGAGGAGCTGTACGACCAGCAGGCGGGCGCCCCGGTGTCGTACGCCTACGCCGAACCGGACTTCCCCCGTGCCCACCTCGCCGGCTGGGGCGAGGGCTGGCTGCACATGGCCCCCCTGATCGGCGACGCCGTGCGCACGCACCGCGCGGACGTGCTGCTGGTTTCCCTCGGCCTGATCGACCTCGGCTTCTACACGAACGCCGAACAGACCGAGGAGAACGTACGCCGCTTCGTGACCGAGGCGCGGGCGGCACGCGCGCGCGTGCGGATGGTGCTGCTGCCGGTCATACCGAACGTACGCGCACTGAACGACGAGCCCTTCGCGGCGCAGGTCGCCCGTTTCAACGAACTCCTCGCCAAGGCGGTCGCCGACCTCGACGAACCCCGTTCCCCTCTGCTCCTCGCCTCCACGCCGCCCGGCTGGGACATCGACCGCGACACCTACGACGGCACGCACCCCAACGCCAGCGGCGAACACCGCATCGCCGGCGCCTTCGCCACTGCGATGCATCAGGGGTGGGGGGTGGGTGGCGAGTACGG
>NZ_JALLGL010000304.1 GCF_023072675.1 Streptomyces sp. XM83C | reverse complement strand
GCGTCGTACGCGACCCGGCCACCGGTGATCTGAAGGTCGTCGACGTGACGCCGGACAACGAGGCCGACGTCCTCGTCCACGACGCGCACGCCGCGTCGCCCACCACGGCCTTCGCCCTGTCGCGGCTTGCCGACCCGGACACCCTGCACCGCACCCCGATCGGCGTGCTCCGCGACGTGCGTCGGCCCGTCTACGACACGCAGATGGCCCACCAGCTCGACACCGCCGTCGAGCAGAAGGGCAAGGGCGATCTCGCCGCCCTGCTGACCGGCAACGACACCTGGACCGTGGGGAGTTCCTCATGACGTACGTCATCGCCCAGCCCTGCGTCGACCTGAAGGACAAGGCCTGCGTCGACGAATGCCCCGTGGACTGCATCTACGAGGGCCCGCGCAAGATGTACATCAACCCGGACGAATGCGTGGACTGCGGCGCCTGCGAGCCGGTCTGCCCCGTCGAGGCCATCTTCTACGAGGACTCCCTGCCGGACGAGCTGGCCGCCTACGCGGCTGTGGACCGGGAGTTCTTCGCCGCCGACCCCTCCCCGGGCGGGGCCGGCTCGGCAGGGGTGGCGGAGGCCGACCACCCGGTCGTCGCGGCGGAACCGGTACGCGCGACCGGGTGACCTGGGCTCCCGCGGCTCTTCCCCGTTTCTTCAGTGGAGCGCGGCAAAGTGGTCCCAACCGCCGGAGATCCGAACCAACCCCCCACCCGGCACGGCACCGAGACCGCACGCCGCAGCAAACCGAAGAGCCGCCTGGAACCCACGCAGAGGAATTGCCATGGCCACCGTTCCCGCACTCTCCTCGTCCTTCCTCGGCCCCTTCCACCTGGTGCACAAGCCGGACAGCCCGGAGACGTTCCTGCTCGACAGCGGGACGCCGTCCTGTCAGCGTTTCGTGTTCGCGGCGGAACTCCCCGACGAACACCCGCTGTTCGGGCGCACCCCGGCGGCCCACCACGATCTGCTGATGCCGGTGGAGGCGCTGCGGCAGGCCGCCGTGTTCGCGTCCCGGCACTACTTCCGCGTACCGGAGAAGCGGCTCACCGTGGTCGCGGAGGCCGCCACGCGGATCACCGAGGTCGAACCGTGGCGACGCACCGGCCACCGCGCGCAGATCGCGCTGGAACTGGACCTGACCCCGACGGACATGGTGCTGGGCGTGCCGCGCGGCCTCCAGTGCGAGGCGACCGTCTCGATCGACGGCCGGCGCTGCGGCGGCGCCACCGCCCGCCTGACGTTCCTCACGCCGGGCATCTACCGCGGCCACCGTGAGGCGGGCCGCCGGCAGAGCGAGGAGAGCCTGGCGCGCGGCTTCGGCGACCTCGGCTCGCCCGGCCGCCCCGACCCGGCCGCCGTCGGCCACAGCGACCCGCGGAACGTGCTGGTCGGGCGGCCGGTGGAGGACGACGACGAGGTGCTGCTGTTCCCGGTGGACGGGGCGGCGGCCGGGAAGGTCCTGCCGGGCGAGCCCGACGAGGTACCGCCCGTGCTGTATCTGGAGGCGTCCCGGCAGGCGGCGCTGCTCACCTGCGCAGAGCTGTACGGTTTCGCGCCGGAGCGCACGCTGCTCACCGACTGGCAGGCGTCGTTCCGCGGCTTCGCGGAGCCCGCGCTGCCGCTGTACTGCACCGTGACCGGCCCGCGCACCGCAGGCGGCACGGCGGCCCCGGCACGCGACGCGGCGGGCCGCCCGAAGTCGACGCTGGCGCTGACGTACTGGCAGGGCGACCGCGAGGTGGCACGGATATCGGCATCCGTGCTCCAGGACTGCTAGGCCGGCGCGATGAGGTTCCGAGTGCTGGGCCCGGTACGAGTCTCTCCCCGCACGCCGACCGCGGCGAAACCGCGTGCCGTGCTGGCGACGCTGCTGATCCAGAACGACAAGGTGGTCTCCACCCACACCCTGATCGACGAACTGTGGGGCACCGAGCCGCCCCGCACCGCCACCACCACGCTCCAGGTGTACGTGTCGCAGGTGCGGCGCGTGCTGCTGGAGGGCGAGCCGGACGGCCGGCAGCCGCTGATCACCCGCCCGCCGGGCTATCTGCTGCGGGTCTCCCCCGACGACTTCGACCTGGCCGTCTTCGAACGGCTCCGCGACTCGGGCCGCGCCGCGTTCGCCCGACGGGACTACGCGGAGGCGTCCCGGCAGCTGCGCGAGGCGCTGTCCCTGTGGACGGGCCCCGCCCTGTCCGGCATCCCGCACGGGCCGACCCTTCAGACATCGGCGATCCGGCTGGAGGAGCTGCGCGCCGAGGTGCTGGAGCAGAGCATCTCCGCGGACCTGCGGCTGGGCCGGCACCAGGAACTCGTCGGCGAGCTGATGGCCCTCACCCGTGAGCAGCCGTTACGGGAGTCCCTCCAGGGGCATCTGATGGTCGCCCTCTACCGCAGCGGCCGGCAGTCGGAGGCGCTGGAGGTGTACCGCAGGGCCCGCCGCTCCCTCGTGGACGAGCTGGGCGTGGAACCCAGCCCGGCGCTGCGCAAGCTCCACGAACGCATCCTCACCTCGGACCCGGCGCTGGCCTGGCGTCCCACGGCGGACCCGACGCCGCGCCCGGCGCAGCCCCGGGACGTACCGGTCGTACGCCTGCCCGCGCCCCTCCCCGACTTCACGGGCCGCACCACCGAACTCGGGCACGCGGAGCGCTTCCTCGCCGGAACGGGCCCGGTCGACAGCCGCGTCCTCGCGGTATCGGGCCGGCCGGGCGCCGGCAAGACGGCGTTCGCGGCGCGCCTGGCGCACTCCTCCGGCGACCGCTTCCCCGACGCGCGCGTCCTGCTGACCCTGCGGGACGCGGGCGGCAGGGCACTCGCCCCGGAAGCGGTGATCACAGCGCTCCTCCGCACCCTCGAAGCGCCCCACGCCTCGGGCGCCCCCGCCGACGTGCTGCACGCCCGCACCCGCGGCCGCAAGATGCTGCTGATCCTCGACGACGCGGTCTCCGAGGCGCAGGTCCGGCCCGTGCTGGCGGCCCTGCCCGACGCCACGGTGATCCTGACCAGCCGCCACGCGCTGGGCGCGCTGGAAGGCGTACAGCATCTCGTCCTGGACGTGCTGGGCCGCGCGGAAGCCGAAGCGCTCCTGATGAACTGCGGGGGTGCGGCGATGGCCGACGACCCGGAGGCGACCGCGGAGATCGCCCGCCTGTGCGGCGGACTGCCGCTCGCCCTGCGTGTCGCGGCGGCGGCGCTGGCGGCCCGCCCGCACTGGACGGCCGCGGACCTGGCCCGCCGCCTCGCCGACGAACGGGGCCGGCTGGCCGCGCTCCGGGTGGGCGACCTCGACGTACGGGGCAGCCTGCTCACGGCGTACCGGGACGTGACCGAGGACAACCGGCACGCGTTCCGCGTCCTCGGCCTGGCGCCCCTGCCGGACTTCGCCCTGTGGTCGGCGGCGGCGCTGCTCGCCACGGACCCGGCGGAGGCGGAACGCCGGGTGGAGGACCTGGTCCAGGCCCGCCTCCTGGAGGCGGTACGCCGCCCGGACCGCCTCACCCCGGTCCGCTACGGCTTCCACGCGCTGCTGCGCGGTCTGGCGCTGGACGTCCTGGCGGAGGAGTCCCCCCACCACACGTCCCCGGCGACGGCACGCCTGGCAGAGGCCTTCCTCACCCTGACCCGCCACGCGGACGCCCGCCTGGCCCCGTCCCGCGACCTGATGCCCCCACCGGCCACCGCACCCCCTGCCCTCGCGCCCGAGGACATCGTCGGCCCTTCCCCCCTGCGCTGGTTCCGCGAGGAGTCCCCGGGCCTGCTGGAGACGATCCGCCAGACCCACCGTGCCGGCCTGTGGCACCTGTGCACGGCCCTCGCCTCGGCAGCCGCCGGCTACTACGAGGCGGCGGCGCTGTGGTCCGACTGGCAGGAGAGCCACGAACTGGCCCTGGACGCGGCCCGCGAGACGGAGGACCTGCTGGCGGAAGCCGTCGTCCTCCGCTCCCTCGCCGACCTCGAATGGCAACGGCACCACCCGAACGCGGCCCGCGACCTGTACCGCCTCGCCTGGCAGCTCTTCACCCGGGCCGGTCATCGCGTCGGCGCGGGCCGCTGCCTCTCCGGGGAGGCGGACGTCCTCCTGGGCCTCGGCCGCGTGGCCCGCGCGGAACGCAACTACGCCCGCGCCCTGTCCGTCGCCCGCACGGAGGCCGACCCCCGGGGCGAGGCGGACGCGGAACGGGGCCTCGCCCTGGTCGCCCAACGCGAGGGCCGCCTCCCCGAAGCCCACACCCGCCTCACGGCCTGCGCCACAGCGGCAGCCCGCGCGGGCGACGAACGCTGGCACGCCTACGCGACCCGCAGAGCGGCCACGGTGACCGAGTCCGCGGGGGTGACTCAGCCACTGGAGGTGCGGCCGGGGGTCTGGCTGTTCCCGGAGAGCTGACGACCCGCCGACGGCGGGAAGGGGACGTGTCGGGGGGTGCCCGCGCGCATCGTGCGGCGCACACGCAGAGCAAGGATCTGAGAAACAGACCGTCGCACCGAGGACGGACACCCCCGGCGCGTCCCCGACCCCGCCACGGACAGGTGGCGCTACCGCAACCACCCGCCCACCGAAACGGGCCGCCGCAGGCACCCAGGGGCGCGAGGAACCACGCAAACGCCCCCCACCGGCCCGCAGGTGAAAACGACGGCCCACCGAACAAGGGCCCGCGGGGAACCGCGCACAAAGGACATCACCGGCACGCCGGTGCCAAGGGCCGCGGGGAACCGCGCGAAAGCCCCCTCACGCCGCCCGGCGAGTCCGCAGCAACCGCCTCCACTGCTCAGGACTGTAATCCGCAGGCTCGGTCGTGGACATGAAGTCCCTCAACACCGCCTCGAACCGCTGCGGATCGGTCCGGAACGGAAAGTGTCCGGCGTTCTCGAAGATCTCCAGCCGGCTCCCCGGCATGGCCACATGCCCGAGCCCGGCATGCGTGGCCGGTATGACCTGGTCGCGCCCGCCCCACACGAGCATGGTGGGCATGCCCTGCGCGAGATAGCACCGGTCGAGCATGGTGCCGACCTGGCCCCGCCAGTCTACGACGGCACGCAGCGTACGGATGAACGCGCTGCGCGCGGTCTGGTCGGGCAGCGCGTCGACGACCCGCACGAGGTCCTCGGCGTCCACGCCGAGCCCGGTGTCGAGGAGTTGCAGGACGCGTACGAGCGCGCCGACCTGCCAGTGCATGGTGGGCAGTCGCAGGGCGCGCAGCAGCAGCTCGGCGCCGGGCAGGGTGGCGGCCCGCAGCAGCGGGGTGACCTGCCGGCTGATGCCGCCGGTGCCGACGAGGACGAGCCGTTCGCACCGCTCGGGGAACTGGTAGGCGAACTGCATGGCGACGGCCCCGCCCAGCGAGTGCCCGACGAGGGTGGCGCGTTCGACGCCGAGGACGCCGAGGAGGTCGCGCATGCCGTTGGCGTAGGCGGGCAGCGAGTAGTCGGCGCGGGGTTTGTCGGAGGCGCCGTGTCCGAGGAGGTCGGGTGCGATGACCCGGTAGCTGCGCGCGAGGCCGGGCATGACGTCCCGCCAGGTGTCGGAGGAGTCGCCGATGCCGTGGATGAGCAGGATGGCCCGGCCCTTGCCGGCCATGCGGAACGCCCGCCGGTAGCCGTGCACGGTGCGGTAGCGGAGCCGGATCTGCATGGTCACGTCGGTCAGACCCCCTTGCGGTGCTGGTGCCGGTCGTGGTGGTGGCGGGCGTCGGGTCCGCCCGCCGGGTAGGGGAAGCGGCCGGCGACGTGGTGGACGGTGGCGAGGTCGCTGTCGGTGACGCCGAGGGAGGCGAGGGACTGCCAGGGCCGTACGGCGGCGGTCCTGCGGAACTCGGACGCGGTGGTCGTGTCGCTCATGGCTGCCTCCGGCTGAGGGGTGTCGGGGAGGTGTGCTGCCGGGTCACGCGCCGTCGGGTGATCCGCAGGAGCAGGAGCTGCGTGAAGAGCCAGCGGCGCATGGCGCCGAGGTGGGCGGGCGAGCCGTGGACGTCGTCGAAGACCTTGAACTTCACGTCGGGCAGAGCGCGCCGCAGCAGTGCCTGCTCGCGGGGCGGGATGATCTCGTCCCGGGCGCTGGCGACGTACCGTACGGGCAGGTCGAGTCCGGCGAGGAGGTCCTGCCCGAGGGCGAACTCGGGCAGCAGCGCGCGCAGTTCGGTCTCGTCGGCGCTGCCGGTGAGCCGGGTGAGGGTGTCGACGGTGATGCGGGGGACGCGGGGCCACCACTGGGTGTCGGTGAAGAAGTCGGCGACGGGCGCGCCGACGGTGAGGACGCGGCGGACGCGGGGGTCCTCGGCGGCGGTGCGCAGGGCGAGGTGGCCGCTGAAGCTGAGGGCGAGGAACGATGTGTCGCTGACGTCGGCGCGGGTGGCGAGCCGGTCGAGGAGGTCGCTGAGGGTGCGCCAGGAGCCGGGCCGGTAGGGGGCGTCGTGCTCGCCGACCCCGGGGAGTTCGGTGACGACGGCGGCGAAGCCGAGCTTGCGCAGCAGGGGCAGCAGGGGCGCCCACTGTTCCTTGACGCTGACGATGCCTCCGCACACCACCAGCAGCGGCTTGTCCCGGTCGAGGCCGGCGGCCCAGCAGGCGTAGGGGGCGCCGTCGGGGTCGGTGAGGGTGAGGCGTTCGATGCCGGTACCGGCGTCGCGGCGCCAGGTGTCGAAGGTGGTGACGCCGAGTTGCTGCGCGAGCCGCCGGTCGTCGTCGTGGGGGTGGGGGAAGCGGGCGAGGGCGTAGTGGCGGCAGGCGTCGAGGAGGTCGCCGCGGTCGGCGGCGGCGCGGCCTTCGGCGGTCCATACGGCGGCCCAGGAGGCGGGATCGCCGGGGGTGTCGTTGGTGATGCGGCGCAGTACGGCGTCGGTGTGTTCGGCGGTGAGGCCCTGGCCTCGGGCGTGGAGGCGGGCGAATTCCTTGAGTTCGTCGAGGTGGTCCATGGCGTGGCCGTCCTGTCAGTGGATGGCGCCGTCGGCGCGGCGTGTGCCGTACCCGAAGGCCCGGTCGGCGGCGATGTGCACGGTCCAGCCGAGGCCGGCCAGCAGCAGGGAGCGGGAGGCGGTGAGGACGCGGCGGACGCGGGGGTCCTCGGCGGCGGCGCGCCCGTCGCCGACTTCTTCACCGACACCCAGTGGTGGCCCCGCGTCCCCCGCATCACCGTCGACACCCTCACC
>NZ_JALLGL010000303.1 GCF_023072675.1 Streptomyces sp. XM83C | reverse complement strand
GTGCCATCCCCGGCCGCCGAGCCCCCCACGCCCCCTCACCTGCGGACACGGCAGGCTATGACAGCAGCAGGTCGGAGCTGATCGTGTTCCACAGCGCGTCGAACCACAGCTGCGACTGTTCCACGAACGTGGTGTCCCGTGGGTTCGCCCCCTGCTCGAAGGCGAAGAGCGTGGAGCGGGTGCCCACGGCGTCGTACGTCTCCAGCGTGCGGTCGCCGATCTCCGCCTGGCGCTGTGTCAGCGTGTAGTAGGCGAGCAGCGCTTCCCTGCCGTTGAGCAGATACAGCTTCACCGGCGGCGTGAACGGCACCGCCCGGAACGTCACCCGCACATCGATCCCGTGCGTCGCCCGCAGCGCCAGCAGATTGTGCCGGAGCACCTGCCCCTGCGCGTTGCGCTGCGCGAGCCAGCGGTCGTGCACCACGTCGTCGGAGGGCGTCGGGCTGACCGGCGCCGGGAACGCCAGGTCGATCTTCCGCGACGGCAGCAGCACCCGCACATCGACCTTGGCCGGTTTCAGCTCCCCCGCGTGGATGCGGCGCAGCGGCTCGGAGATCGCGAGCGTGAGGGAGACCGCCGTCAGACACACCGCGTCGATCGTCACCCGCGGCGCCGCGAACGCCTCGGCGATCCGCGGGGCGAGGGCCACCATCGTGGGCTGCGGCGGCGCCTGGGGGCCGGCCGGCATCCGGGCGAGGGCGGCATTCGGGGACACGGTGGCCGGGGCGCCCTTGGAAACGTTGGTCAGCAGGTGCTCCGACTGCAGGATGCGCAGTGCCTGCCGTACGACACCGCGCTCCACGCCGAACTCCTCCACCAGCCGCGCCTGCGTGGGCATGCGCTGGCCCGGCCGCAGCACCCCGGAAGCGATCCGGGCACGCAGCTCCGCCGCGACCTCGTGCGGGGTCGGCGGTGGCGTACGGGGCCTCTGGGGCCTGGTCCGCCCATTGACGGAGGCGTGTTCCGGGTCCACACCCAAACGGTACAACTTCCCGCCATCTTGCGGCAGTTCACCGAAAGGTGGTTATAGGACGCTTCCAAGCGGAGATAAGTACGGTGAAGTTGGTCGCCAACTTCAGACAACATGGTCGAGCCGGTGAACGGTTGGCCAAAGCTCCCATCCGGAGGGGAGCCGGGAGCACGGCTCATCGACCCGGCACACCGAGGCACGGCACAGCCACAACCGAAGAGCGACGCACAGCCACAACTGAACACCGGTGCACAGCCACAACAGCACAGTGCCGTACAGCCACAACCGAACAGCGGTGCACAGCACAGCCACAACCGCATACGCAGCTACGGATCAGCAAGGAGCGATCGGCGCGAGGAGGACCGTCAGAACATGTCCGGGCACCACGGGCGCCTGGGCGTACGCAGCAGGGCGTCGGCCAGCCGGGCGGCGCCCGCTCGTTCCTCCCGGACCGTGCCGAGCGTCACGAGCCGCCCGACGGACTCGTCGCCGAGCCACAGCCGGGCCAGCTCCGCCACGTCCAGCGTGAGGTCGGCCGTGCGCGTGGTCGGCGTGCACGAGGCCCCGTCCGGGCCGGCCTCCAGCAGATACCGCCCGCCGGTGAAGCCGTCCGCGTCCACCGTCTCCAGCACCAGCTCACCGTCGGTGCCGTAGGTCCGGGCCTCCATCGCCCGCCGCACGTCCAGCAACCGCACCCACAGCCAGTCCGCCTGCGTCGTGATCCGCGCCGCGCGCGGGTCGGGCAGCAGCAGCGGCAGCACATCGTCCGGGGAGCGCCAGCCGCTCTTGACGGTCTGCACCCAGTCGATCGAGCACAGGTAGTGCCACAGAGCGCGCTCGGCCCGCGGGGTGGCTGTGATCAGCCAGTTGACCTCGGCCGTGTTCAACGGCTGCTTGGCGTCACCCCACTTGTCGTCGCACTCGTACGACACCATGCCCTCGATCTCGCCGTCCGCCGACCGGTACACCGCGTAGAAGGGCTCGGTCCACTTGCCGTCGAAGGTCACGGCGCCCGTGTTGGTCTGCCACCAGAAGTCCGTCCTGCTGACCGCGCCGGGCTGCGCGCGGCGCACCCGGTCGTGCAGCTCCGGGCCGAGCTTGCGGACGTCCTCCGCGTCGACGAGGTCGATACGGCCGCCGTCGTCGGGCACGGCGGGCCGGCGCGGGTCGAACCCGGCGCGCGGCACGTCGATCACCCACTCGGTCATCGTGGTGGCGGGGCCGTATCCGAACCGCCCGTAGATGCCGTACTCGGCGGCGATCAGCGTCGACACGACGTCCCCGCGCTCCTTCGCCGCCGCCAGGTCGGCGCCCATCATGCGGCTGAGCAGGCCCCGCCAGCGGTGGGTGGCGGTGACGGTCACGTTGGAGACGGCGTCGGCGGGCACGGTCGTACAGCCGACAGCGGTGACCTCCTGGTCGAACGAGCGGTACGTCGCCACGCAGCGCCCGCCGTCGAAGGCGCCCAGCAGCCGCCCCGGCACGAACTGCGGGCGGCGGCCTTCCACCACCTCGGCGGAGACGACCGGTTCCCGCAGGAAGCCGGCGTTCAGGGCACGCAGCCAGTCGGCGAACTCGTCCTCCTCGATGGGGCGGACGTCGATGGCGTGGGTGTTCGGACGGCTCATGAACGGCACGGTAGGTGCCGCACCGGCCGTCTGTCGCGTGTTTTTCGCCAGGGGCGGAGCACCCGCACCCGGCGCCCGGCCGCCGTGCGCCCCCCCCGCGTGACGCCTCCGGCCGTGTCACACCAGCAGGTCGTCCACCTGGGCCTCGCCCTCCCGGTAGCGGCGCGTGATCTCCGCGCCGCAGTCGTCCGCCGTGCGCTGCAACCGCTGCCGGCGCCGGGACACCTGCTGCTCGTACCGGACGAGCCGCCCCATCGCCTCGTGCAGCTCCCCGTCGGTCCGCGCGCCCAGGTCGGACAGTTCGACGTCGGCGAGCATCTCCGCGGCCAGCCGCCGGTACTCCTCGTTGTGCGGGGTGGCCAGCGTGACATGCCGGGCGGAGGAGCGGTTGCGGGCCGGGGCGTCGGCGAGGATCTCCGGCAGCCGCTCCACCACGGAGTCACCGGCCGCCACCGTCACCCTGGCCGCCTCCCCCACCGCCGTCACGGTGGTCGGGCCGCGCCGCGCCAGCTCCGCCCGCAGGATGTCGATACGTCCCTGGAGCAGCCGTCGCACATAGCTGAGGTCGGCCTCGTCGCGCTGCGCGTCCCGGCGCACGGTGCGCAGCTCGGGCAGGCTCAGCGCGGTCAGGTCGTGCTCGGCCGGCTCGGCCGGCATCCGCGGACCCTCGGTGCGCTGCGCGGGCGGCCGGAGGTCGGTCCGGTGCCCGGTACTCGGTGTGCTCATGTGCCTCTACCGTCCCCTCGACCGGTCAGGGCAGCATCGTGCCACCCCAAGTGGCCGCTATGTGACCGAGTGCCCCCGAACGGCCCTAGTTGGGGGGTTGGTCTTCGAAAACAGACGCGTCAACGGCCGGGTTCGCGGCGCCCGGCATGATGGTCGTATGCGTGCAGTGGTGCAGAGAGTGGACGGCGCGAGCGTCGTCGTGGACGGCGAGACCGTCGGGGAGATCAAGGGCGAGGGGCTGTGCGTCCTCGTCGGTGTGACGCACGAGGACACCAAGGAGAAGGCGGCGCAGCTCGCCCGCAAACTGTGGTCGATCCGGATGCTGGCGGACGAGAAGTCGTGCAGCGACATCAACGCCCCGCTGCTCGTGATCAGCCAGTTCACGCTGTACGGCGATGCCCGCAAGGGCCGCCGCCCCACCTGGAACGCCGCCGCGCCGGGCGAGGTCGCCGAGCCGCTGGTCGACGAGGTGGTGGCGCAGTTGCGCGCGCTGGGCGCGTCGGTGGAGACGGGCCGCTTCGGCGCGCAGATGCGGGTGTCGCTGACGAACGACGGCCCGTTCACGGTGCTGCTGGAGATCTGAGGCGTCCCGCCCCGCCGGGGCGCCTCGGCCTCTCGTCCCGGGCCTGAGCGCCCGGCCGGTCGGGGGGCCACCGGTGCTACGGCTCGACGACGACTTCCTGCGCGGCGGCCGTCGTACCCGCGAGCAGCCGGGCATCGACGGGGACGTTCCGCTTGACCAGGCCCAGGGCGACCGGCCCCAGCTCGTGATGGCGTACCGACGTCGTCACGAAGCCGATCCTGCGGCCGTCGGGGCCCTCGTCGGCGACACGGAGATCGGTGCCCGGCGCCGGCAGGTGGACTTCGCTGCCGTCGAGGTGCAGGAAGACCAGGCGGCGCGGCGGCTTGCCCAGGTTCTGGACGCGGGCGACGGTCTCCTGGCCGCGGTAGCAGCCCTTCTGGAGATGGACGGCGCTGCCGATCCAGCCCAGCTCGTGCGGGATGGTGCGATGGTCGGTCTCGAAGCCGAGGCGGGGCCGGTGCTGTTCGACGCGCAGCGCCTCGTAGGCGAGGATCCCGGCGGGCGGGCCGGCCTTCTCCGCGAAGGACTCCAGGTCGGCGCGGGGCAGGAAGAGATCACGGCCGTACGGCGTCTCGCGGACGACGACACCCTCGGGGGCCTCGGCGATGGAACCGGCGGGGACGTGGACGACCGCGAAGTCGGCGGTGCGGTCGGCGACCTCCACCCGGTAGAAGAACTTCATCGACTCCAGGTACGCGATCAGCGCGTCCTGGGTGCCGGGCTCGACGTGCGCCCAGACGGTCTCGCCGTCGTCCACCAGATACAGGGCGTGCTCGATGTGGCCGTGCGCGGAGAGGATCAGCGCCTCGGTGGCCTCGCCCGCGGGCAGCTCGCTGACATGCTGGGTGAGCAGCAGGTGCAGCCAGCCGAGCCGGTCGTCGCCGGAGACGGTGACCACCCCGCGGTGGGAGAGGTCGACGAAACCGGTGCCGTCGGCCAGGGCGCGCTGTTCACGGAACAGGTCGCCGTAGTGGGCGGCGACGCCTTCGTCCGCGCCTTCGGCGGGGACGGCGCCGGGCAGGGACAGCAGGGGGCTCTTCATGGCCTCAAGCCTACGACCCGGTGCTTGAATCCTTGAGCGCCTGGTCGTGCAGTGGGGACCTTCGGCCCACCGGGGCCTCGCGATCCGCCGGGGCCTCCTGTGCCGTCCGCCCGTCCTGGCAGTTCCGGCACCGGCCGAAGATCGCGAAGTGCTTCATGTCGGTGTCGAAGCCGAACTGCTCGCGCAGCTTGTCCGTGAACTCGGCGGCCACCGACAGATCGGCCTCGATGACGCCGGCGCAGTCCCGGCACACCAGGTGGATGTGGTGGTGCCGGTCGGCGAGATGGTAGGTCGGGGCGCCGTGCCCGAGATGGGCGTGGGAGACCAGGCCCAGCTCCTCCAGCAGCTCCAGCGTCCGGTAGACGGTGGAAATGTTGACCCCCGACGCCGTCTTCCTCACCTCGCTGAGGATGTCGTCGGGGGTCGCGTGCTCAAGGGTGTCCACGGCTTCGAGCACAAGTTGCCGCTGCGGGGTCAGCCGATAGCCGCGCTGCCGCAGGTCCGTCTTCCAGTCGGTGCTCACCACAACCATGAGTCTAGGACCAGTCGCGGCACCCGCACCGGCCCCGGCGCGGAGCGCGCCGGGAGAGGCCCGACCGACGGGAGAGGGCCCGCTCGAAGGCGGAGAGCGCCTGCGTGAAGACGGGAGAGGGCCTACTTGAAGAAGGCGATGCCGTCGTCCGGGAGGTCGTCCGGCAGGGCCTTGGCCCAGCGCTCGACGTCCTCGGGGGTCACGACCTTCTTCAGCTGCGCCGACATGTACGGGCGGAGGCTGACCTCGGGGGTCTGCTTCTCACCGGCCCACAGCAGGTCGCCCTTCACGTACCCGTACAGCCGCTTGCCGCCGCTGTACGGCGCCGACGCGGCGGTGCGGGCGACGGCGTCCGTGGCGAGGTCGATCTGCGGCTTCTGGTGGGCCAGCTCGCCGTACCAGACCTCGACGACACCGTCCTGGCGGACCATGACGACGTCCAGCTTGCGTTCGGCGTCGATACGCCAGTAGCCGTGCTCGGACTCCAGCGGGCGGACCTTGTTGCCGTCCTTGTCGAGCACCCAGCTGTGCGACTGGTACTCGAGGAAGTCCCGGCCGTCGTGCGAGAAGGTGACCTCCTGCCCGAAGTTGCACTTCTCGGAGCCGGGGAAGTCGTGCACACCCGCGCCCGCCCAGGTGCCGAGCAGGAAGGCGAGGGGGACGAGGTCCTTGTGGAGGTCGGACGGGATCTCGATCATGAGTGGCGGTTCCTGGAGAGGGGTCAGCGCTGGCCCTGGTACAGCTTCTTCACGGTCAGTCCGGCGAAGGCGAGAACGCCGACGCAGACCAGGACCAGCAGGGTTTCGAAGAAGATCTCCACGGGGTGCTCCTTGCGGTGAGCGGAGGTGCTGTACGTACACAGGGCCGGGCCCCAGCTTACGCGTCCGGGACCCGGCCCACTTTGTGAGGTGCGTCCTCGCTCCCCGACCCCTCGGTACGGCCTGCCTCAGCCGAGCAGCTCGCTCTGGAGGGTCACCGTCTGCTGGAAGGGCACCGCCGCCGCCGTGCCCTTCCGGGACTGCACGACCACGGCGAGGACGTCACCGGCGCCGACGTACGCCTGACGGACCTGTGCGGCGCCGTACGGCTTCGCCTCGGTGAACGCGACGCGCGACGTCTGCGCCACCTTCGCCGCGTCCGGGAACTCCTCGTCGAGCACCATCGTGTCGGCGTCCCGCACGGCGTACGGCGGGCTGTCGAACGTGAACACGTCGTTGAAGTTCCGGTCCACGACGGCCGCCGTGTCGAACTGGAGCAGGTAGATCCGGGTGCGGGTGCCGTCCGGCGTGGTCCAGCCGCGCGCCGCGATGTGCCGCAGACCGGCGTCGACGAGCTGCTGCCCGAAGTCGTCCCGGTCGCCGTCCTGGTACTCGGCCAGGAACGTCTTCGTCGGCAGCCACCCGTCCGTGCCGCGCAGCGCCTTGTCCTCGACCGCGCCCTTCGGGGCGGGCAGCACCAGGGCACGCAGGTCGGCGTAGTGCGCTCCGGCCCGGTTCGTCTTGTCGAAGGGGCCCGGGCTGCCGGACGGCAGCGGCGGCAGCACCAGCCTCGGGTACTCCCAGCGGCCGTCGGACTCGGTCGCCAGCCCGGGTACGTCGGTGCGCTCCATCCGCGTGATGCCGTACGCCGTGCCCGCGCCGACCGCCGCGAAAACCACGACGGCCGCGGTCCAGCGCAGCACGGCCCGCAGCACCCGCCGGTCCCTGGGG
>NZ_JALLGL010000302.1 GCF_023072675.1 Streptomyces sp. XM83C | reverse complement strand
TGCTGGTGCCGGGCATGGCGGGGCGGCGTGCGTGGCGCTTGGCACGTGACGCGTGGCTATGCGGCGCTGGGTGCTTGGCGCGTGGCGCGTGGCGCGTGGCTATGTGGCGCTGGGTGCTTGGCGCGTGGCGCGTCAGCCGCGTTCCACCATCGCTTCGATGCCCGCCACCAGCAGGTCCAGGGCGTAGGTGAAGTCGCGTTCCATCATCTCCGCGACCGTGTCCCCACCCCGCGCCTCCATGATCGCCTTCGACTCCTCCAGCACCCCGGCGGTGGTCGGCGCCTCGGTCGCCACCGCCATCGCGTGCCGGAAGTACTCGTCCCGTGTCATCCCCAGGGCCGCGCTGCGCGTGTTGAGGTGGGCCTCCAGCGTGCCGTAGCCGTACACGAACTGGAACACGGCGGCGATCGCGCTGGCGATGCGATGCTCGGGGATGCCGGTGCGGCGGACGACCCGCTGCGTCACCCGTGAGAACTCGAGGGTGTTGGGGCCGATGCCGAGGAACCTCCCGGTCAGCGGCGACACCCAGGGGTGGTCGGTCAGCAGCCGGCGGTACTGCGTGGCGAGGTCCCGCAGCTGGTCCCGCCAGTCCTGGTCCGCCGTCTGCGGGTCGGGCAGCCGCATCTCCCCGAACACCGCGTCCAGGGCGAGTTCCAGCAGGTCGTCCTTGGTGTCGACGTACCAGTACACGGACATCGCGGTCACCTTCAGCTCGGCCGCCAGCCGGCGCATCGAGAACGCGTCCAGCCCCTCGGCGTCCAGCAGCCGTACGGTCACCGCGGTGATCCGCTCCCGGTCCAGCCCCGAGGGCTGCCCGCGTCCGCGCCTGGTCCTGCCCTCCAGCCAGACACTCGTCCGGGCGGTCTTTCCGGCCCGCCTGCCCGACGTGGTCATCGGCGCCACCCTCCTCGGCTTCTTCACGCCGATCATGCCAGCGCACGGCGGTGCGCGGGACGGGCCGACGGCCGGATCAGGCGCACAGGGGACGGTGATGCGGCGGCGCCCCGGGGGTTCCCGCCGGGGCGCCGCCGCATACGAGGGGCGTGTACTGCCTTGCCGTGTCAGCCAGTTGCCTTCCGGGTGAGGTCGTAGAAGGTGGCCGAACCGACCGTCACCTTCTTGAAGGTGGCTTCTACCCAAGCGGTGATCTGGGAGGACGTGCCGTTGCCGCCGCCCATGCCGCCACCGCCCATGCCGCCGCCCGCGACGAAGTAGTGGATCCTGCCTTCCGCCACGTACTTCTTGAACTGGGCCGGCGTCGGCGACGGGTCGGTGCCGTTGAAGCCGCCGATCGCCATCACCGGCTTGCCGGTGGAGAGTTGGTAGCTCGCCGCGTTCTGGGCGCCGACGGCCGCCGCGGCCCACGTGTAGTCGTCGGCGCCGGTCGTCAGCAGCTTCTTGGCCTCAGCGCCGACGCCGGCGCCGTTGAGCAGACCGCCCATGCCGCCCTCGCCGGTGCCGCCGCCGGGAAAGCCGGGGAAGCCGGGCATGGCCTGGCCGCCCTGGCCTTGGCCCTGGCCGGGCATCGTGCCGCCGCCCGGTGCGCCGCCGGCGGGGAAGCCGCCCTTGCCGCCGCCCGGCATACCGCCGCCGGTGCCGCCGCCGGGCAGGGCCTGCCCGCCCTGGGCGTTGCCGGTGCCGCCGTTCTGCTGTCGCTGGCCGCCGTTGCCGCCGGGGAAGCCGCCGCGCGGGCCGTCGCCTCCGCGTCCGCCGGGGCCGCCCATCATGCTCGCGCCTGCCGGGCCGGCGGTGACGATGGACCCCGAGTGCCCGTGGTCGACCGTGCTGAGGGTGTACGCCGTCGGACCGGCCAGCGCCGCGACCACGCTCACGGCCGCCGCCGCCAGCGCCGGCCGCCGCGTGACCCGGCCGGCGAAGATCAGGCCGAGCGCGCCCGTCAGACCGCCGACCAGCACCAGCCACTTCAGCCAGGGCAGATAGTCAGGGGTGCGGTTGAGCAGCACGTACCCCCAGGCAGCGGCGGCCACCGCGGCCGAGGCGAGCGCGAGCGCCGCCCAGGTGCGGTCCCGCTTCCCCCACAGCAGCCCGGCGCCCATACCGACCACGACGGCCAGATACGGCGCGAGGGCCACGGTGTAGTACTGGTGGAAGATGCCCGCCATGAAGCTGAAGACGACCGTCGTCATCAGCAGCGATCCGCCCCACACCAGGAACGCGCCCCGCGTCACCGACGCACGCCCCGCCTTCCGCGTCGCCCACAGCGCCGCCACCAGCAGGATCAGCGCGGCCGGCAGCAGCCAGGAGATCTGGCCGCCGATGTCGGAGCTGAACATCCGGTCCCAGCCGGTCTCGCCCCACTGGCCGCCGCCACCGCCTCCACCGCCTCCACCGCCTCCGCCGACGCTGCCGGTCTCGTGGCCGTTGAGCCGGCCGAGGCCGTTGTAGCCGAACGTCAGCTCCAGGAAGGAGTTGTTCTGCGAGCCGCCGATGTAGGGGCGGGACGACGCCGGCCACAGCTCCACGATCGCGACCCACCAACCGCCCGAGACGACCAGCGCGACGGTGGCCAGGGCGAGCTGCCCGAGCCGCTTGCGCACCGGCACCGGCGCGCACACCGCGTACACCAGGGCCAGCGGCGGCAGGATCAGGAAGGCCTGGAGCGTCTTGGCGAGGAACGCGAACCCGATCGCCACCCCGGCCCACACCAGCCACTTGGTCCGCCCGTCCTCCAGCGCCCGCACGACGAGGTAGCAGGCGGTCGCCATCAGCAGCGCCAGCATCGCGTCCGGGTTGTTGAAGCGGAACATCAGCGCCGCGACCGGGGTCAGCGCCAGCACCGCCCCGCCGAGCAGTCCGGCGCCCGCGCCGAACCGGCGCCGTACCGCCGCGTACACGACGGCGACCGTGGCGACGCCCATCAGCACCTCGGGCACCAGGATCGCCCAGGAGTTCAGGCCGAACAGCCGTACCGACAGGGCCATCGGCCACAGCGAGGCCGGGGGCTTGTCGACGGTGATCGCGTTGGCCGCGTCCAGCGAGCCGAAGAAGAACGCCTTCCAGCTCTGGCTGCCGGCCTGTACGGCCGCCGAGTAGAAGGAGTTGGCGTAACCGGAGGCGTCCAGGTCGTACAGGTACAGCAGCCCGGTGACCAGCAGCAGCGCCAGCAGTGCGGGGCGCGCCCAGCGGGGGTCCTCGGGCCTGCCGCGCCACAGCCGGCGCCGTCCGCCCGGCCGGGACGCGGACCCCGCGGGCGGCACGGCAGGCGCGGGGGGCGGCGGGTCCCAGCCGGTGGTCTGGTCGACGTGCGCGGTCATCGCGTTTCCCTCGGATCGGTGTCGTGCGGGGGCACCGGCTGCGGATACAGGGTGTCGTCCCGGCGGGCGGTGTCGTACGGCCAGTGCTGCCGCTCGTCGTCGTACGGCTGTGGCCGCTGCCCTGTGGTGTCGGGCTCCCGGCGGTCCGGGAACACCCAGGCACGGAAGAGCAGGAAGCGCAGGACGGTCGCGGCGAGGTTGGCGGCGATGAGCACCGCCAGTTCGGTGGAGTGCGCGGGGTCTGCGGTGGCCGCGTCGAGCGCGGCGAGCGAGCCGCTGGTCAGGGCGAGGCCGATGCAGAACACGATCAGGCCCTGCGCCTGATGGCGGACGGCGCCGCCGCGCCCCCGCACCCCGAAGGTGAGGCGGCGGTTGGCGGCGGTGTTGGCGACGGCCGAGACGAGCAGTGCGAGCGCGTTGGCGGTCTGGGGTCCGCAGAAGGTCCGGAAGAGGCTGTAGAGCAGCAGGTAGAACAGGGTGGACAGGACGCCGACCACGCAGAACCCGACGAGCTGGCGGGCCAGTCCGGTCGGTACGTCCTTGATCTCGCGGTCGCGCGGGTCGTCACCGAAGGGACGCGCCAGCCGGTCCAGCGGCAGCGCCCCCGTCGCCAGGGCCTTGCCGACGCGCCACACGCCTTTCAGATCGTCGGTGGCGGTCCTGACGATGTGCACGGTCGAGTCGGGGTCGTCGACCCAGTCGACGGGCACCTCGTGGATGCGCAGTCCCGCGCGTTCCGCGAGCACCAGCATCTCGGTGTCGAAGAACCAGCCCGTGTCCTCCACGAGCGGCAGCAGCACCCGGGCGACGTCCTTGCGGATCGCTTTGAAGCCGCACTGCGCGTCGGAGAAGCGGGCGTGGAGCGAGCCGCGCAGGATCAGGTTGTAGGAGCGGGAGATGAACTCCCGCTTGGCGCCGCGCACCACCCGGCTGCTGCGGCTGAGCCGCGACCCTGTCGCCAGGTCGGAGTGGCCCGAGATCAGCGGCGCCACCAGCGGCAGCAGGGCGTTGAGGTCGGTGGACAGGTCGACGTCCATGTAGGCGAGTACCGGGGCGTCGGACGCGGACCACACCGTGCGCAGGGCGCGGCCCCGGCCCTTCTGCTCCAGCCGCACATGGGCGACCTCGGCGATCTCCGCCTCCAGCCGCGCCGCCACCTGCGGGGTGGTGTCCGTCGACGCGTTGTCCGCGATCGTGATGCGGAAGGGGTAGGGGAAGGTGCGCGTGAGGTGCTCGTGCAGTCGGCGCACACAGGGCTGGAGGTCCTTCTCCTCGTTGTAGACGGGGATCACTACGTCCAGAACAGGCGTACCGGCTCCTGCGGCCGGGAGGTGCTCCCGCGCCGGCAGGGTGCCGGGAGAAGAGTCGGTTCGCATGCGGACGACTGTTGTCAACGGCCCTGTTACGCCCATGTGGTGGTGCTGTGGTGCGGCTGTGAGTCGGAGGCCGGCCGGAAAACCCCGGCAGGCTCGGGCCGTACGGCCGGGCCCTGGGCGGCCCCTGCCCCCGCACCCGCGATCGCGACGGCGGTGGGGGCCCCGGCCGACGCCCCGCCCGGACCTCCGATCGGCGTCGCACCCGGGCCCGCGATCCGCGTCGCGACCGGGAACGCGCTGCCGGCGACCGCCGGCAGACGCACCGTGAACACCGTCCGCCCGGGCACGCTGTCCACGGTCACGGCACCGCCGTGCGCGCTCGCCACCGCCTGCACGATGGCAAGGCCCAGCCCGGTGGAGCCGGTGGCGCGGGTGCGCGCCGAGTCGCCACGGGCGAACCGTTCGAAGACACGCGGGAGCAGCTCCGGCGGGATGCCGGGCCCGTCGTCCTCGATGTCGACGGTGATCCACGGCCCGCCGGCGCGCACCCGCGCGGTGACGGTCGTACCGGGCGGGGTGTGACTGCGGGCGTTGGCGAACAGGTTGACCAGCACCTGCTGGAGCCGGGCCGCGTCGGCGCTGACCAGGGCGGGCTCGTCGGGCAGGTCGAGCCGCCACACATGGTCGCGTCCGGCGGCGCGGGCGTCGCTGACGGTGTCGATGACGAGGGGCACGAGATCGGTCTCCTCGAACTGAAGCGGCCGGCCGGCGTCGAGCCGGGCGAGCAGCAGCAGGTCCTCCACGAGCAGCGTCATCCGCCCGGCCTCGGACTCGATACGGGCGAGGGCGTGCCGGGTGTCGGGGCCGACCTGTTCGCGTCCGCGCCGGGTCAGTTCGGCGTATCCGCGGATGCTGGCGAGGGGGGTGCGCAGTTCGTGGCTGGCGTCGGCGACGAACTGCCGTACCCGTGTCTCGCTCTGCTGGCGGGCGTGCAGCGCACCGTGGACGTGGTCCAGCATGCGGTTGAGGGCCGCGCCGACCTGGCCGACCTCGGTGTGCGGGTCGCACTCGGACTCGGGGACGCGTTCGCTGAGGTTCACCTCGCCTGAGTGCAGGGGCAGTTGGGAGACGCGGGTGGCGGTGGCGGCGACCCTGCGCAGCGGGCGGGTGGCGACGCCGACGAGGACGTACCCGGCGATCACGGCGGCGGCCAGGCCGGCCGCGGTGACGCTGACCTCGACGAGGACGAGCGTGGAGACGGTGCCGTTGACGTCGTCGGTGGGGAGTGCGACGTAGTACGCCTCGCTGCTCCGGAAGCCGTTGATGTGCTGCGCGCGGTACGTGCCGAGGCCGGGCACGTCCACGGAGTGCGCCTTGCCGTCGCGGGGGACGGTGGCGAGGGCGGCCTTCTGCGCCTCGTCCAGCTCGACCGCGGTCATCGTCTTGAACGCGCCGTAGGTGTCGTCGGTGCGTTCGGCGATGGCGGCGCTGCTGATCGTGCCCCGGTCGACGTACGCGGCGATGGTCTTCGGCTGGGTGGGGCCCTGCGTGACGAGCCTGGTGACCTTCTCCGCCGGGGTCCGGGGCGTCACCTGCGGGTCGTCGGGTCCGGCGCCGCCCGGCGCATGGCCGCCGGCGGCGCGCATGGCGACGTCCCTGACCTTGTCGTCGAGCTGGTCGATGAGGTGCTGGCGCAGCGCGAGCGTGGTGACCGTGCCGATCACGGTGCACACGACGGCGATCAGCGTCACCGCGGCGACGACGAGACGCGTCCGCAGTGTGCGCGGCTGCCTGCCGCGGCGCTGCGGACGCGGGGGCCGGGGGGCCGTCTGCCGCTGCTCGTGCGACCGGGCCCCCGGCCCCCGCTGGTGCGGCCTTCGCCGCCCGCTCATGACGTGGCGGGTTTGATCAGGTAGCCGGCTCCGCGCCGGGTGTGGATCATCGGCTCGCGCCCGGCGTCGATCTTCCGCCGCAGGTAGGAGATGTACAGCTCGACGACGTTGGCCTGGCCGCCGAAGTCGTACGACCAGACGCGGTCGAGGATCTGTGCCTTGCTGAGCACGCGGCGCGGGTTGCGCATGAGGAAGCGGAGCAGTTCGAACTCGGTGGCGGTGAGGTGGATGTTCTCGCCGCCGCGCGACACCTCGTGGCTGTCTTCGTCGAGCATGAGGTCGCCGACGACGAGGACGGAGTCCGCGCGCCGGTCGGCCGCGCCGGAGCGGCGGATCAGGCCGCGCAGCCGGGCGACGACCTCCTCCAGGCTGAACGGCTTGGTGACGTAGTCGTCGCCGCCCGCGGTGAGCCCGGCGATACGGTCCTCGACGGCGTCCTTCGCGGTGAGGAACAGCACGGGCACATCGGGCAGTTCGCGGCGCAGCCGGCCGAGGACGGTCAGGCCGTCCATGTCCGGCAGCATCATGTCCAGCACGACGGCGTCGGGCCGGAACTCCCGCGCCGTCTGCAGCGCGCCGTGGCCGTCGCCGGCCGCACGGATCTGCCAGCCCTCGTATCGCAGCGCCATGGACAGCAGCTCGGTGATCGACTGCTCGTCGTCCACCACAAGCACCCGGACGGGGCTCCCGTCCGGCCTCAGCAGTTCGGTGCGCCCCTGGGGCGAGGTCGTGGTCATAGGCGTCACCATGTCGGGGGCCTGTGAGAAGAGGCTTTCGGCAATCTGTGATTTCCCTGAGAAATCCACAGGGGGCTCTCAGGGGGCGTACAGGGT
>NZ_JALLGL010000301.1 GCF_023072675.1 Streptomyces sp. XM83C | reverse complement strand
GTCGGCGGGCGCAGCGCCGTCATCAGCTCCAGGCCGGTGACCGCCGTCGTGCCGCGCGGTGTCATCACCCGGTCCGCGTAGGTGCCGAGGAAGCGGGCGAGGTCGGCGGCCGGGGCGGGGAAGCGTGCGGCGAGGCCTTCCAGGAGGCGGGCGTAGGCGGCGCGCTTGGGCGGCCGTGGCTCGGTCACGCCCGACTCCCAGTTCCCGATGGTCTCCCGCCGGCTTTTGAGAGCCTTCGCGATCTGTTCCTGGCTCAGGCCGGCGGCTTCGCGCAGGCGCTTGCGCTCCTCGGGCGGCGGGAGGTCGTCCTGGGCGGCCTCCTCCAGCAGCGCATCGACGGCGCGGAACAGTTCGTTCTCCGTGGGCACGGCTCACCTCCAGGCCGCACCCTATCTCCATCGCACGCTGGATTTCACGATTGATTTCACATGGATTTCTCATGGGCGTGGGGTGCGGTCTGCGGGCTTCACTGCCTCGCGACCGTTTTTCGAGCCGTGGTCGAGCGTGGGATTCGACGATGTCATCCGGTGGAGGAGACCTCCGTTCGGTGTGAGGAGTGCGTATGCGCAAGGTCGCGGTCGTCGGTGCCGGGGCCGCCGGGGCGCTGACGGCGGTGCAGTTGATGCGGCAGGCCGACCGGCTCGGGCGGGCGGTCGGGGTGTGGCTCATCGATCCGGGCGGGCGGACCGGGCCGGGGGTGGCCTACGGCACAGCCGATCCACGCCATCTCCTCAACGTGCCCGCCGGTCGCATGAGTGCCTTTCCTGACGACCCCGATCACTTCCTGCGCTGGCTGACGCAGCGGGATCCGCACGCCGCTCCCGGTGACTTCGTTCCCCGCCGGGTGTACGGGAAGTACCTGACCGACCTCGTCGAGCGCACCGCCGGTGCCTGCACGCACGCCCGTCTGCACCGGGTGCGGGACGAGGTCGTCGCCGTACGCGGGCAGGGGGCCGGGGCGGTGCTGCGGCTCGCCGGCCGTGGCGAGGTGCGGGTGGATGCTGCCGTGCTGGCGCTGGGCAGTCTCGCTCCGGCGCAGGACTGGGCAGGCGCCGCGCTTCGACAGTCCGGGCGGTTCGTCGCCGATCCCTGGGCGCCGGGTGCCCTCGACGGTCCCGCCGGGGAAGGGGACGTCCTGCTCGTCGGCACCGGGCTGACCATGGTCGACGTGGCCGGCACGCTGGCCCGTCCGGACCGGGTGGTGCACGCGGTGTCCCGGCACGGGCTGCTTCCGCAGGAACACCTGCCCGTCGCGGCTCCGCCGGCCGAGGCGCCGCCGGAGCTGGACGGTTCCCTCGGTCTCGAGGTGCTGCGGCGCAACGTGCGGCGGCACCTGTCCGCGACCCGGCGCGCCTGCGGGGACTGGCGGCCCGGCCTGGACGGGCTGCGTCCGGTGACGGCGGCGTTGTGGCAGCAGCTGCCCGTGCCCGACCGGGTCCGTTTCCTCCAGGAGGACCTGCGGGTCTGGGAGGTGCATCGCCATCGCATGGCGCCCGCCACCGCGGCCGTGCTCCGCGGGCTGCTGGCGTCGGGGCGGGTGCGTACCGGCGCCGGGCAGCTGGTCGGTGCCGTGCCGGTCGGCGACGCGGTGGAGGTCGCCCTCAGCGACGGCACCCGGCTGCGGGTGAGTGCGGTGGTGAACTGCACCGGGGCTCCGGCGGGTCCGCCCGGCACGGTGAATCCCCTGGTGCGCTGCCTGCTGGAATGCGGGTACGGCCGCACCGGACCCGCCGGGCTCGGACTGGACACCGCCGGCGACGGGCGGCTGCTGCCCGCGGCCGGCGCCCCCGCCCTGCGGCTGTGGACGGTCGGGGCCGCGCGGCGCGGGAACCTGCTGGAGACCACCGCCGTTCCGGAGATCCGCGCTCAGGCCGCCGAGGTCGCCGGGAACGTGCTGGAGACGCTCGCCGACCGCCGTCCCCCCGCCCCGGCCGACCGCTACGGGCAGCGCCTGAGCACCTCGCCCGAGGCGGCCGAGCTGTACGACCGGGCGCTGGAGCGCATCCTGGCCGGCCGCCTCGGCGCCGAGGAACTGCTGGCCCAGGCCGTCGCCGTCGACCCGGGCTTCGCCGTCGGCCACGCGGCGCTGGCACTGCTCGGCCACGAGCGCGGGGGTGCCGGGCCCGCGCCCGGGGCGCTCACCCGCGCCCGCCGGGCCGCGGCCGTACGGGCCGACGACCGCGAACGCAGCTTCGTCGCCGCGGTGGACGCCTGCCTGACCGGTACCGAGGAGCGCGGCAAGAAGGCGCTGCTGGGCCACATCGCCGCCCACCCCCGGGACGCGCTGGCGGTGAGCGCGGCCGTCCCGACCGTCTCCTTCAACGGTGTGACCGGCGCGGAAGAGGCCTGGGCACTCGTGGAGGGGCTGTCGGCGGCCTACGGGGACGACTGGTGGTACCTCGGGCAGCTCGCCTTCGTACGGCAGGAACAGCAGCGTTGGGAGGAGGCCGAGGCCCTGTCCTGCCGGGCGCTGGCCGCCGAGCCGAGTGCCGGGCACGCCGTGCACGCCCGGACCCACGTGTACTACGAGACCGGCGAGCACCGTGCCGGCCTGGCCTGGCTGGACGAGTGGCTGCTACGGCACGGGGCCGGGGCCTGCCACCGGTCCCACATCTCCTGGCACGCCGCCCTGCACGAGCTGTCCCTCGACGACCGGCCCGCGCTGCTGCGCCGCTACCACCGGGAACTCTCCGCCTCCCAGGTCAGCGGGGGACGGCTGCTGGCCGACTCGGCCGCCCTGCTGTGGCGGGCCCGCATGACCGGCAGCTGGAGCGGCGACCTGCCCGTCGCCGAACTCCTGCACGCCGCGCCACAGCAGTGGCTGGCCGCACCTGCCACGGGCTTCGCCGCCCTGCACGGCGCGCTCGCCCTCGCCGCCGCCGGGGACCTCGACGCCCTCGCACGGCTGCGGGCCCACGCGTCGGCCCACCAGCAGGCCGTGTTCGCCCAGGTGATCGCTCCGCTGTGCGACGCTCTGTCGGCCGTCGTCCGCGAGGACTGGCAGGAGGCCGTACGGCTGCTGTGGCCGCTGCTGCCCCTGGTGGCGCGCACCGGGGCCAGCAAGGCCCAGCAGGAGGTGGTCGAGGAGACCCTGCTGCACGCCCTGATCGCGTCCGGGGAGTACGACCGGGCCGCGCGGCTGCTCGCGGCCCGGCTGGACCGCCGCCCCTCGCCGCTCGACCGGCGGCGGCTGGACGCCGTACGCGAACGGCGTGCCGGATGGCGCAGCCCCGCGGTCGTCGGCGGGGTCACGGAGTACACCCGGTCCGCCTGACCACGGCGGCCGGTGGTCTCTCCTGCACCATCCCCTCAAGCACGCGTGGGCGCCGCCGGGGCGGCGGCCCGGTCACCACGTGGTGCCGGCCGGCTCCTCGATGGTCGTGTTGATGCGGTTGAAGAAGTTGGTGAGGGCGATCATCAGGATGATCGCGGAGAGCTGTTCCTCGGTGAAGTGGTCCGCGGCCTCGTTCCAGATCTCGTCGGGGACGGCCTTGCCGGAGCGGTCGGCGATGCGGGTGGCGGCCTCGGTCAGGGCCAGGGCCGCGCGTTCCTCCTCGGTGAAGAAGGGGGCCTCGCGCCAGGCGGCCACCGCGTGGAGGCGTTCGTCGCTCTCGCCGTGCTTCTTCGCGCCTGTCACACCGGCGAACACACAGGCGCTGCAGCCGTTGATCTGGCTGGCCCGCAGGTGGACCAGTTCGAGAATCTGCGGGGCGACGCCGCCCTGGTACATGGCCTGGTAGAGGGTCTGGATGCCCTTCATGGCGTCCGGCAGGACCATGGCGGGGTTCTTCATGCGGGCGGTGGGGGTGGTCGCGGCGTTCATCTGATGCCTTTCTGGGGATGCGTCATGACGTGCGGGGGAGGACAGGGAGCCGGGGCCGCCGGGACGTGGGGGATGTCGTCCGGCGGCCCCGGTGCACGGGGCCGTCCACCGAGGGGGTGGCCGGCGGTCAGACGGCGCTGAGGACGGCCGCCGAGTTGAAGCCGCCCCGGCCGCGGGCCAGGACCAAGGCGTGGCGGACGGGCGTCTCGCGGGGCGTGGTGACGAGGTCGACCGGGCAGTCCGCGGCGGGTTCGGTGGTGCCGACGGTCGGCGGGATCACCTGGTCGCGCAGGGACAGCAGGGCCGCGGCGACGTCGAGGGACGCGCCGCCCGCCAGCAGGCGCCCCGTCATCGACTTCGGCGCGGTCACCGGCACTTGCCGCGGGCCGAACAGGTCGGCCAGCGCCTCTGCCTCGGCGCGGTCCGCGGCGCGCGCGCCGGCCGCGTCGGCGAACACCACGTCGATGTCCTCGGGCAGCACCCCGGCGTCGTCCATGGCCAGCCGTGCGGCGTCGCGAAGGCGCGGGGCGCCGCCGCCGTCGAAGGTGGCCGCGTACCCGGTGAACGCCCCGTACACGTGGGCGTCGCGGTCGCGGGCGGCGGTGGCGTTCTCCAGCACGAACAGGGCGCCGCCCTCGCCGACGACGTGCCCGCTGGCCTCTTCGGCGAACGGCAGGTAGGCGCGGGCCGGGTCGGCGACCTGGCTCAGCTCGCCGGCGGCGAGGTGCGCGGCCCAGCCCCACGGACACAGCGCCGAGTCGACGCCGCCGGTGACCACCAGCCGGGCTCCCTTGCGGATCTGCCGGCGGGCGTGGGCGGTGGCGTCCAGGCCGCCGGCCTGCTCGCAGACGACGACCCCGCTCGGTCCGCGCAGCCCGTGCCGGATGGAGATCTGGCCGGTGTTCACGGCGTAGAACCAGGCGAAGGACTGGTAGGCGCTGACGTGCTGGCCGCCCTTGGACCACAGGGCCTGCAGCTCGCGCTGGCCGAACTCGAACCCGCCCGCGGAGGAGGCGGTGACCACCCCGGCCCCGTACTCGGGCAGTGCCGCCGGGTCGGTGCCGCAGTCGTCCAGGGCCTCCTTCGCGGCGGCCAGCGACAGCCGGGTGACCCGGTCGGTCTGCGGCAGCAGCCGGCTGGGCAGGTGCTCGCCGTCGACGAAGCCGGGGACCTCGCCGGCGATGCGCACCGGGTAGCGGGAGGCGTCGAAGCGGGTCAGGGCGCGGATGCCGCTCTCGCCGCGCAGGGTCGCGGCCCACCACGCCTCGGTGCCGAGCCCGTTGGGCGCGGCGACGCCGATGCCGGTGACGACGGAGCCGACGCCGGCGCGGGCGTCCGACCGGTGCGCGGGACGGCCCAGTGTCGCTGTGGTCATGCCGCCTCCTGAAGTCGCGGCCGGGTCAGGACGATGGCGCTCTGGAAGCCGCCGAAGCCGCTGCCGACGCTGAGTACGGTGTCGGTGCGCTGCTCGCGCGCGGTGAGCGGGGTGTAGTCGAGGTCGCAGGCCGGGTCGGCCTCGTGCAGGTTGGCCGTCGGCGGCACCGTGTTGTGCTCGATCGCCAGGGCGCTCGCGGCGACCTCCAGCGAACCGATCGCCCCCAGCGAGTGACCGATCATCGACTTGATGGAGCTGACCGGCACCCGGTACGCGTGCTCTCCGAGGCTGCGCTTGAACGCGGCCGTCTCGTGCCGGTCGTTCTGCTTGGTGCCCGAGCCGTGGGCGTTGACGTAGTCGACGGCGGTCGGGTCCAGGCGGGCCTCGTCGAGCGCCGCGCGGATCGCCTCGGCCATCTCCACGCCGTCCGTCTTCAGCCCGGTCATGTGGTAGGCGTTGCTGCGCCCGGCGAACCCGGCGATCTCCGCGTAGATGTGGGCGCCGCGCCGCCGCGCGTGCTCGAACTCCTCCAGGATCAGCACCGCCGAGCCTTCCCCGAGGACGAAGCCGTTGCGGGAGCGGTCGAAGGGGCGCGAGGCGGTCTCCGGCTCGTCGTTGCGCGGGCTGGTCGCCTTGATGGCGTCGAAGCAGGCCACGGTGATCGGGGAGATCGGCGCCTCGGTCGCGCCCGCCACCATCACGTCGGCGCTGCCCTCGCGGATCAGGTCGGCGGCGTGGCAGACGGAGTCGATGCCGGAGGTGCAGCCGGTCGACACCAGCGACACCGGGCCCTGCGCGCCCGCCGCCACGGCCACCTCGGCGGCCATGGAGCTCGGCACGAAGTAGTCGAAGAGGTGGGCGACCGCCCGCGTGTGGTCCACCTCCCAGGTGCTGCCGTTCTCGCTGACCACGCCGTACTCGTTGTCCAGGCCGGTGGTGCAGCCGACGGCGCTGCCCAGGGTGACACCGGTGCGCACCGGATCCAGCGCGCCCGCCAGTCCGCTGTCCTCGAGGGCCTCCCGGGCGCTGACCAGGGCGAACTGGGCGGCACGGTCGAGACGGGCGGCGTCGGCCGCGCCGATTCCGTGGGCGGCCGGGTCGAAGTCCGCCTCGGCGGCGATACGCGAGCGGAACGGGCTCGCGTCGAACAGGGTGATGCCCCGCGTGGCGGTACGGCCCGCGGTCAGCGTGTCCCAGAACGCGCGGGTCCCCACGCCGCCCGGGGCCACGACCCCGATGCCGGTGATGACGACCCGCCTCATCGGTTGTCCCTCACAGTTGTCCTCCAGATATGAGCCCAGGTACGAGCCGGGTGCGCCGCACCACGCGGCAGGCGCGCCCGACCAGTCGGGGGGCATGCGGGCCGCGGACGAAGAAGTGGTCACCGGGGACGGTGCGCCGCACGAAGCGGCCGGTGGTCCAGCGGGCCCAGCCCTCCAGCACCACCGGGCCGACGACGGGGTCGTCCTGGCCGCCGACGGCCAGGACCGGCACCGGGAGCGGGCCGCCGGGGTCGGCGAGCGCCCCGGCGCGCAGGGCGGCGGCGAGCTTGAGGTCGTCCCGCAGCAGGGGCAGCACGCGGCGGTACCAGAGGCTGCCGGGAGCGGCGAGCGCGCCGCCGGGCGCCGCGCCGAGACCGGCGGCGAACCGCAGCAGCAGTCCGTCGCTCAGGTCGTCGTCGCAGGGCGGCGAGAACTGCGGCGGGGGGCTCGCCCCGACAGCGAGGCAGGCGGGCGCGGGCAGCCCACGCTTCATCAGGGCGCGGGCCAGGGTGTAGGCGACCAAGCCGCCCAGGCTGTGCCCGTACAGCACGTACGGGCGGCCGTCGGCGACCTGCTCGGCCAGCGGTTGAAGGAGGGTGTCCAGCAGGCCCTCGCGCGAGGTGATCCGTGTCTCCCGGCGCCGGGCGCCCCGCCCTGGCAGCAGCACGGGCACGGTCCGCACGCCGGGACCGGTGCCGGTGCGCCAGTGCGCGAACCCGGACACGCCCGCGCCGGCGTGCGCGAAGCAGTAGAGCGTGACCGGCGTGCTGTCCCGCATGATGTACCGCACCTCCTCGGCCGCCGTGGTGGAGCGCGTCGACTGGTCCGAGCCTCGCCGACGTACCTGGAGGAAGACTCGAATCGGCCATGTGCGCGCACGCCTCGTCCGCGGGGGCGGGGGC
>NZ_JALLGL010000300.1 GCF_023072675.1 Streptomyces sp. XM83C | reverse complement strand
GCTGAGGGCCGCTCGGGCGGGCGGGTGTGGACGCGGTCGGCGACGCGGGTGCCGGAGCCCTGCCGGGCGGTGAGCCAGCCCTCGGCGACCAGGTCGGCGTAGGCGTCGGCGACGGTGTTGCGGGCGATGCCGAGGTCGGCGGCGAGGGAGCGGGAGGACGGCAGGCGGGTGCCGGGGGCGAGGCGTCCGGTGCGGACGGCCTCGCGCAGGGCGTCGGTCAGGCCGCGGCGCAGGCCCGGACCGGCCGGTTCCAGGTGCAGGTCGATGCCGAAAGTGGCCCACGGTTCCGCCATGGGAATGGACCATACCGCTGGGCAGCTTCGTGTCTAGGGTCGAGGGCATGACGACACAGACCGATACTCACACCCCCGCCTCCCCGTCCGCACCCTCCGACGCCTATGCCCCGGCGGTCCCGCAGCGGCTGGCCTGGGCGAAGCTGGCGCCCGAGGTGTACAAGGCGATGATCCGGCTGGACACGGAGGCCAAGAAGGGCCTGGACCCCAAGCTGTACGAGCTGGTGAAGATCCGTGCCTCGCAGCTGAACCATTGCGCGTTCTGCCTGGACATGCACACCAAGGACGCGCTGGCGGCCGGTGAGAGCGTGCAGCGGATCGTGCAGCTCGACGCGTGGGAGGAGTCCCGGCACTTCTACACCGAGAAGGAGCTGGCCGCGCTGGAGCTGACGGAGGCGGTCACGGTCCTGACGGACGGGTTCGTGCCGGACGAGGTGTACGACAAGGCGGCGGCGCTGTTCGAGGAGGCGGAGCTGGCGCAGCTGATCGCCGCGATCACGGTGATCAACGCCTGGAACCGGTTCGGGGTGACGTGCCGGCTGACGCCGGGCAACTACCGGCCGGGGCAGCACGGGTGACGGCAGGCACGGCCCGTCCGGACGCCAGGGTCCGGGAGGTGACGCGGGCGGTGAGCGCCCCCGCGGACAAGAGGCTCGGCGACCCGGCTCTCGCCGAGCTGGTCCAGACCCGTCGTATCCCTTTGGGGAGCGCCGAAGGGTGAGCGCGGACATGGTCACGAAGGCGGAGGCGTTCCGGGCGCTGCATCACGGGCGGGCGTCCGGCGATCCGCTGGTGCTGCCCGGCCCGTGGGACGCGGCGAGCGCCCGTGTGTTCGCCGAGGCCGGATTCCCGGCGCTGGCCACGCCCAGTGCCGGGGTGGCCGCCGCGCTCGGGTACGAGGACGGGCAAACCCCGGCGGAGGAGATGTTCGCGGCGGTGGCCCGGATCGCGCGGGCGGTGGACGTGCCGGTGTCGGCGGATGTGGAGGACGGGTACGGGCTCGCGCCGGAGGAGCTGGTGGGGCGGCTGCTGGACGCCGGTGCCGTCGGCTGCAATCTGGAGGACTCGCGGGACGGCCGTCTGCTGGACGCGCGGGAGCAGGCCGAGTATCTCGCCGGGGTGCGGAAGGCGGCGGGCGGGCGGCTGTTCGTCAACGCCCGTATCGACACCTACCTGCGCGGGGTGACCGACCCGGACGCGACGATCGAGCGGGCCGCGCTGTATGTGGCGGCGGGCGCCGACTGCGTGTACCCGATCTTCGCCCCGCCAAAGGCGCTGCCGCTGCTGCGGGCCGGGATCGAGGGGCCCGTCAACGCCCACGCCGGGGTCGGGGCGAGCCCGACGCCCGCCGAGCTGGGGGCGCTGGGGGCCACGCGGATCACGTTCGGGCCGGGGCTGCAACGGGCGGCGACGACGGCGCTGCGGGAGATCACGAAGGGCCTGTGACGGAACACCCTGTGAGAAGGACTTGTAACGGAACGCCCTGCGAGCAGGGCCTGTGACGGAACGCCCTGTGTGGGACCCCGCCGTACGAAAATGCGAACAAATACACCCAAAAGTAGTCTGGGAGGATGCGCCGAGCACTGATGATCTCCGCAGCAGTGGCCGCGTCCCTGCTGCTCTGCCCCTCGGTCGCCACAGCAGTCGACGGTGACGATCTCAGCGCCGACGAGCTGGCCGAGCAGGCGAAGGACAACTTCCTCGAGGCGAAGTCGGTCCACCTCCGGTACACGGAACGCAGCGAGGCCCCGTCCGGTGACCGGACACGGCCCGCCGCGCTGGACCTCGCCCTGGACCAGGACGGCAACTGTGTGGGCTCGCTGACCATGGCCTCCGGCGGGGGCCATGTCGACCTGGTCAAACGCGGCGACCAGGTGTGGATGAAACCCGACGCGGCGTTCTGGAAGGCACAGCTCCCCGGCCCGCAGGGCAATGCGGCGGCGGAGCTGTTCAAGGACCGGTATGTCCACGGCACGACCGAGAACGACCTGCTGAAGGGCATGGCCGAGACCTGCGATCTGGCGGAGTTCCAACACGAGGTGGAGGGCGAGGTCACCGACGAGGCGGAGCTGACCAAGGGCGCCGAGACCACCCGCGACGGCACGGACGTGATCCCGCTGAGCAGCACCGACGACGGCAAGGAACACGTCTTGTACGTCACGTCGGACGAGCCGCACCTGCTGGCGGAGGCGACGGAGAAGAGCGGCAGCGCCGGCAAGGAGACCTTCATCGACCTGCGCTTCGACGACTACGACAAGCCGGTCCCGTCGAAGACGCCGCCCCCGGACGAGACGGTCGAGGTGGACCGCCTGCAACAGCTGGGCGCCTGAGGGCACTTGACGCTACGGCGTTCCGGGCCCCGGCGGCCACGGCCAGGGCGGCTCCTCCACCTCGGGTTCGTCGGCGTCCGGGTCGTCGATGCCGAGGCGCAGCCCTCGGGAGGTGACGAGCCGGACCATCTCGGCCAGGCTCTCCGCCAACCGCACGCACACGAACCGCAGTTCCTGCGCGCCGAGCCTGTCCGGGGACTCCAGCATCCCCCGGGCCCGCGCCAGCACCTCGCGCGCGTCGCGCAGTTGGTCGGCCTCGATGGCGTCGGCCATCCCGGACAGCAACCCGCCCTCGCTGGCGGCCGACAGCCAGCAGGGCTTGCCTTCGTGGGTCCAGGGGAGGAGGCGGGGGCGGGTCTTGTCCTGGGGTAAGCCGTTGTGCGTCTTCGGGTTCGCCATGCGGCAAGGGTCCCGCCGTGCGGGCAGAACCCACAGGGATGGAACGTCCCCCTTTTTCGCCCTTACGTGACCAATCCCAGGAACTCGGCGAGTTTCCGCAGTCCGGGTGGGCGCCTGGGGCCCGCCCAGAGGTCACCGACGATGGCGACGGCGAGGGTGTGGTGCCTCATCCACGCGGGTGCGACCTGGCGAAGTCGGGTGAGTGCCTTGACGGCGCCGTCCGCGTCGCCGAGGTCGGCATGGGCACGCGCGACGTCCAGGAGGAGCCAGGTGCGCCATGACGGTGGGGTGTCGGCGGACAGGCGCACTCCCTTGGCGAGTTGGAGGGCCTCGTCGGGGCGGGCGTGCTGGACCGCGAGCCGTACCCGTTCGATGCGGACCGACGAGCGGCTGAAGACGGACACCAGCTTGCCGTCGGCAGGTGGGGGAAGTTTCGCGAGCTGTTTCGTGGCCTCTTCGGCGACGCCCATCATGTCGGAGGCCGTGTCATAGTCCCCGGAGCGGGCCGCGGAGGTCGCCGCGGACATCACCAGACCGCCCCAGACCCGGACGCTCTCGGCCGTGTTCCACCGGCTCTGCTCGACCTTGTCCGCCGCGTGGACGGCCAGGCGCTCGGCGTCGTCGAGCCGGTTCTGGCGCTGGTAGTTCCAGGCGACCGAGTTGGCGATCATCGACGGGAGCAGCGGGTCGGAGGACTGTTCCGCCGCCGTCATCGCCCGCTCCAGGGCGGACAGGGCGAGGTCCACCTTGCCGAGGCGGATCGCCAGATGGCCCGCGAGCTGGAGGGCCTTGCCGAGGGCAGCCTGGCCTGCCGCCCGGTCCTCCGCCGTACCCACGGACGCCAGGAAACGGGCGTCGTCGACGATGCCCGGCAGCACGTCCATGAGCCGCCCGAAGTCGGCGTCGTGGTAGACCGTCCACGCTTCGGACAGTTCCCGGCGCATCAACGGCACGGTCAGGCGCTCGGTGTCGCTCGGCTCCGGCGGCGGCGCGAACATCGGTGGCGACACGGCACGCCGCAGGGCGACGAGTCGGGGCGTGTCCGCCTCGCCGGTGGACGGAACACCCGGAGGGTCACCGAGGAGGGCCGTCAGTTCGACGCCGAGCCCCTTGGCCAGCGCGTGGAGGGTGGGGAGGCGAGCCGAATGCTTGCGCTTCTGCTCCAGCTTCTTGATGACGTCGACCGAGATGCCCGACTTCTCCGCCAGGCTCTCCTGGGTGAGGTCGGCCATGCGCCGGAGCCGTGAGAGCCGGTCTCCCAGGTGCTCAACCATGCTTCGAGAGTACGGCGCCCGGCCCCGCTCCGTCTGACGTGTGATCAGGTCGTGCCCGTCAGGATCTCCCGTACCGCCCTCCGCAGCCAGGCATGGGCCGGGTCGGCGGTGTGGCGGGGGTGCCAGGCGAGGCCGAGGCGCAGGGGCGGCAGGGGCAACGGGACCTCGAAGGTGGCCAGGCCCAGGGCGTGGACGAGGGGCAGGCCCCAGGAGGTGATCAGGCCGACCAGGTCGGAGTCGCGCAGGACGAACAGGGACGCCGGGAAGGTGCTGACGCTGCCCACGACCTTCCGGGTGAGGCCCAGTTCGGCGAGCGCGGTGTCGACGGGGCCGTTGAGCCGGCCGCGTCGGGAGACCGTCAGATGGTCGGCCGCCGCGAAACGTTCCGGGGTGGGCTCGCCCTGAAGGAGGGGGTGTCCGGGGCGTACGACGCCGAGCATGCGGTCCTCGCACAGGTGCTCCCTGTGCACCTCGGGGGCCGTCGTGTCCAGGACGCCCACCTCCAGGTCGGCCGTGCCGTCCCGCAGGAACGGCTGTTCGCCGAGGGCCTCGCCGAGGAAGCGGATGCGGATGCCGGGCGCCTCGGCGGCGGCGCGGGCGTACAGGGCGGGGCCGTGGGAGGCGGCGACCGCGTCGTGGCCGAGGATCGTGAACGTGCGGCGTACCGAGCGCAGGTCGGTGTCGGCCGGGGCGAACAGCGCGCGGGCCCGTTCCACGACCGCGTTCACCTCGGCGCGTACGGCGAGCGCGCGCGGCGTGGGCACCATGCGGCGGCCTGCCCGCACCAGCACCGGGTCGCCGAGCGCCTTGCGGATACGGCCGAGGGTGCGGCTCATCGCGGGTTCGGACAGATGCAGCCGGCGGGCGGCGCCCTGCACGCTCTGCTCCTCCAGCAGCACGTCGAGCGCGAGCAGCAGGTTCAGGTCGACGCCGGCGGCGGCGTCGGGCGAGGGAGCTTCGGGTTGCGTCATGTGCAAGTGTTCCTTGCAGAAGTTGCACTGGAGGTAAGGACTGGGGCGAGCCTACGGTGACAGGGCATCCCACACCACTCGTCCGCTCCGGGAGGAGCCTTGTCCTCGCCTGCCCAGACACCGGCGCTGACCCGCCCGGTCGTCCTCGTCCTGTGCGCCTGTGTGCTCGTCGCACAGAGCATGGTCGCCGCCGTCAATCTGCTGATCCCGCAGCTGGCCGCGTCCTCGCCGCACCCCTCGCACACCCAACTGCTGTGGACGGTGGACGCCTACGTCATCGTCTTCGCCGGTCTGCTCATCCCCGCGGGCGCGCTCGGCGACCGCTACGGCCGCAAGGGGGCGCTGCTGGCCGGTCTCGCCCTGTTCGCCGCGGGCGCCGCTCTCAGCGCTCTCGCCCCGCATCCCGGGCTGTTGATCGCCGGGCGCGGCGTGTCCGGGGCGGGCGCGGCGCTGATCATGCCCGCCACCATGTCGATCATGGTGCAGTTGGCGGGGGCGGAGCGCCGCGCGTCCGCCATGGCGTCCTGGACGCTGGCGATCGGCCTGGGCGGCCTCGCCGGGAACCTCGGCGGTGGTCTGGCCGGTGAGTTCTTCGGCTGGCGTGCGCTGTTCGCGGTGATGGTGCCGCTGGCGGGGCTGCTGGCCCTCGCCGTGGCGCTGACGACGCCGCGCACCCCCCGCTCCCCGCGCAGCAACCTCGACCCGCTGGGCACGCTGCTGCTGACGGCCGGTCTGGTCGCCGTCCTGTACGGCATCATCGAGGGCCCCGAGCACGGCTGGGCGTCGCCGGACATCGGTGTGGCCTTCGCGGCGGGCGTGCTGCTGATCGCCGTGTTCACCCTGTACGCGCTGCGTGCGCGAGCCGCGCTGTTCGACCCGCGTGTGTTCCGGGCGCCCCGGCTGCGTGCCGTGACCCTCGGCATGGCCACCGGCTTCTTCGGCCTGTTCGCGCTGTTCTTCGTCAACTCGCAGTATCTACAGGACGTCAAGGGTTACGGCGCCGCCCTCACCGGCGTCGCCATCACCCCGCTCGTCGTCGGGATGAGCCTGGTGCCGAAGCTAGCGGCGCGCTGGGCGCCGTACCCGCGCACGGTGATCGGGGCGGGGCTCGCCCTCATCGGCGTCGGGCTGCTCGCCGTGTCCACGGCGGACGCGGGCACGCCGTACCCGCTGTACGCGTGCTTCCTGCTGGTCATCTCCGCCGGCATGGGCCTGTCGATGCCCGCGCTGACGCTCGGCGTGGTGACCTCGCTCCCGCCTCACCAGGCGGGGCTCGGCTCCGGGCTCGGCACCTCGGCCCGTGAACTCGGCGCCGCCCTCGGTGTCGCGGTCACCGGCACCGTCCTCGCCTCCCACCCGGACCTCTCCGACGGCATGGGGCCGGCGCTGCGTGTCGTCGCCGTGGTGGTGCTGGCGGCGACGGCTCTCGTGGTCGTCGGGCACGGCCGTGGCGCGGCAGGAGGCGGTGGTACGGCGGCTGCCCCCGGTGCGGGCGGTACGGCGGCGGGGGCCGGGGCGGACGGTGGCGTGGCTCGGCGCCGGACGCCTGCCGGGTGACCCGGCAGCGACTGCGGGGCGGGGCCGGCCGCTACGGCGGTCGCGCCCGGTTCCCCGTGCGGTTCCTCACCGTTCGCACCGCGCGCCCTGCGGGCAGAACGCCGCGAGGGCCGTGGTGAGCGGGGCGCGGACCCGGACCAGAGACAGGCTCTCCGGGCCGGCGGAGCGGATCGCGTACAGCGTGCCGTCGGCGGCCCGGAAGCGGTGGTCGATCACCCGGCGGGCGCCCTTGCCGGCGTCGTCGTAACGGTACGTCAGCTCCGCCCAGCCGGGGCCGGAGACCCGGTCGAGGGCGCGGTAGCCGGGCTGGGCGGAGAAGCCGTAGCCGGGGTCGTGCTCCGCGAGGTCGAGGGAGTCGGCCGGGGTCGGCTCCGACAGTTCGAAGATCTGCATCTGGCGCCCGTCGTCCGGGGAGTCCCAGTACACCACCGGTGCCTTCTCCCCCTGTATCTGCCGCCGGGTCCAGCCCTCGGGCACGTCGATCGTGTAGCCGACGGGGTCGGCGGTACGGCGGTAGCCGGAGGGCGGGGTGGACGGTGACGGGGGTGGGGT
>NZ_JALLGL010000002.1 GCF_023072675.1 Streptomyces sp. XM83C | reverse complement strand
CCCCTGGCGCGCCGGGGCCATCCTGTCCACCAGCCGCCCGGAGGGGAGCAATCGCGCAGCCCCCACGCCCCCTGGCGCGCCGGGGCCATCCTGTCCACCAGCCGCCCGGAGGGGAGCAATCGCGCAGTCCCCCACGCCGCTGTATGCCTGCGGCGGCCCGTGTCCGTGGGTGCGTGGTTGCGGTCGCGCCTACTTGCGGTGGGTGGGTCGGGTGCGCTCCGGGGGGTGTCCGTCCTCGGTGCGACGCCCTGTTTCCCAGATTCGTGCCCTGCGTTTTCGCCGCAGGCTGCGGGCGGGCACCCCGCGACACGCCCCTCCCGCCGCACGGCGACCGCGGCCCGCCGACGGCTGAGGCCCACAATCCGACGTGGCGGCGGGCAGTCGGACCGCAGGGCGATGGAGTCCCCTGCTCGAGCGAAGTCGAGAGCTTGGGAGAGGGTGGGCGCTGGGGGGGTACCCCCTCTCGGGGAGGCACCCCGTCAGCGCCGGGTGCCCACGTCACGCCAGGGGCGCAGGCCGCGCCGCGTGCCCTGTCGCGCCCGGGGCGCGGAGCCACCCGTCGGCTCACGCCGTGCGGCGGATCAGGGCCAAGTACATCGCGTCCGTGCCGTGCAGATGGGGCCACAGCTGGACGTCGGGGCCCTCGCCCAGCTCGGGGACGCCGGGCAGGAGCGGACGCGCGTCGATCAGATCGGCGTCCGGGACCTGTTTGAGCACGTCGGCGACGACAGCCCGCGTCTCGGCGAGGTGGGGCGAGCAGGTGGCGTACCCGACGACGCCCCCGACCCGCACCGACTCCAGCGCCATCCGCAGCAGCCCCCGCTGCAGCGGCGCGAACCCGTCCAGATCCTCGGGCCGGCGCCGCCACCGCGCCTCGGGCCGCCGGCGCAGCGCACCCAACCCGGTGCAAGGCACATCGACGAGGACCCGGTCGAAGGTGCCGGGCCGCCACGCGGGCCGGGTGCCGTCGGCGGCGACGACCTGGTACGGCCCCGGGTTCCCCGCGAGCGCCTTCGCCACGAGCCCGGCACGGTGCGGCTGCTTCTCCGACGCCACCAGCACGGCACCGCGCTGCGCGGCGAGCGCCCCCAGCAGCGCCGCCTTGCCGCCGGGCCCGGCGCAGCCGTCGAGCCACTTCGCGTCGGGGCCGTCGAGCGGCGCGTCGGCGAGGGCGAGCGCCACGAGCTGGCTGCCCTCGTCCTGCACCCCGGCGCGGCCCTCACGGACGGCGGGCACGGCGCCCGGCTCACCGCCTTCGGACAGGCGTACGGCGTACGGCGACCAGCGCCCCGCCACCGCGGCCTCCTCGGCCAGCAGTTCCTCGGTCGTGGCGCGGCCGGGTCGGGCGACCAGTGTCACCTCGGGACGCTCGTTGTCGGCGGCGAGCAGCCGTTCGATGCCCTCACGGCCGCCGCCGAGGGAGTCCCACAGCGCGGAGACGACCCAGCGCGGGTGGGAGTGGACGACGGCGAGATGGTCCTCGGGGTCGTCCTCGTACGGCGGGGCGACCCGGGCGATCCAGCCGTCGAGGTCGTCCTGGGCGACCTTGCGCAGCACGGCGTTGACGAACTTGGCCCGCCCGTCACCGAGCACCACCCGCGCAAGTTCGACCGTGGCGGACACGGCCGCATGGCTGGGGATGCGGGTGCCGAGCAGCTGGTGCGCGCCGAGGCTGAGCACGTCCAGGACCGGCGGATCGACCTCGCGCAGCGGCCGGTCCACGCAGGCGGACAGCACGGCGTCGTAGGTGCCCTGGCGGCGCAGGGTGCCGTACACCAGTTCCGTCGCGAGTGCCGCGTCCCGCCCGTCGAACTTCTCGGGGCCCTCCTTCTCGCGCGCCTTGCGCAGCAGCGGCGGCAGCACGAGGTTGGCGTACGCGTCCCGTTCTTCGACGGCGCGCAGTGCCTCGAAGGCGAGGATGCGGACGGGGTCCTTCTGCGGCCGGCGGTAGGGCTTGGCGGGCCTGCGGGGCCGGCGGGAGGAGGGGGACGTGCCGCGGGAGCCGCCGCGCGGGGTGCCGGGGGTGTCGCTCACGAAAAAGGTGCTCCGGATGTGAGGAAGGGGAACTGTTCCCAAGCCTACGTGTCACCCCGCGCCGGGCACCTACCCGCCGAGGGTCTCCCCCGCGGCGATGCGCACGCCGCGCGCCCAGTCGGCGGCCTTCATCGGCTTCTTGCCCTGTGCCTGCACCCACAGCAGCTCCACGGCGTACGACCCGGTGCCGACGTGGACGGAGTTCTTGCCGGCCTCCAGGGCACCCGGGGCGAGGTCGGTGCGCTCGGGGCGCGGAGCGACCTGTACCAGCTTGAGGCGCTCCCCGCGGAACGTGGTCCAGGCGCCGGGGGCCGGGGTGCAGCCCCGTACGACCCGGTCGACACGCAGCGCGGGGGCGGTCCATTCGACGCGGGCGTCCTCGACGGTGATCTTCGGGGCGAGCGAGACGCCGTCGGCGGGCTGCGGCACGGCCTTGAGGGTGCCGTCCTCGATGCCGTCCATGGTGGCCGCGAGCAGGCCGCTGCCGGCGAACGCCAGCCGGGTCAGCAGGTCGCCGCTGGTGTCGGTGGGCCGGATCTCCTCGGTCACCGTGCCGTAGACCGGCCCGGCGTCCAGGCCTTCGGTGATGAGGAACGTGGTGGCGCCGGTGATCTGGTCTCCGGCCATGATGGCGTGCTGCACGGGCGCGGCGCCGCGCCAGGCGGGCAGCAGCGAGAAGTGCAGATTGACCCAGCCGTGGGCAGGGACGTCGAGGGCGACGCGCGGCAGCAGGGCGCCGTAGGCGACCACGGGGCAGCAGTCGGGCGCGATCTGCTTCAGCCGCTCCAGGAACTCCGGGTCGCGGGGCGTGCTCGGCTTCAGCACCTCGATGCCCGCCTCCTCGGCCCGTTCGGCGACGGGCGAGGCCACCAGCCTGCGTCCTCGTCCGGCGGGCGCGTCGGGGCGCGTCACGACGGCGGCCACCTCGTGCCGCCCGGAGGCGATCAGAGCGTCCAGAGCGGGAACGGCGACCTCGGGGGTCCCGGCGAAGACGAGCTTCATGGGTGGCACGGACCTCTCGGCGGGGTTGGCGGACGGGCAGCGCACAAGTCTATGACCATGAACGGAAGGGCGCCGAAGGCGCCCGTGGCGCACGGTTACGGCCGCACAGAACAACGCCCGCCGTGCCTGCCGCACGCCGGCGGTTCCGCCTCGGCGGCGCCGGCCACACGGGCAACGCCCCCGGGCGCCGGTGGCGTGTGCGACGGACGCGGAAGGCAAGGGCGCCCGGCCGACCTGCGACGCACGGTGACGACCACGCAAGCAACGCCCGCCGCGGCACCCGTGGAGCGCGGCGACGGGCTCGGGCGGAGGGGGACCGGCCGACCTGCGGAGCACCGTGACGGGCGACAGTGATTGCCGCTCAGGGTGCCCCGGATGCGCGGCAGGCGGCAGGGCCGCAGGCCCGTCGGAGGCCGTGCCGCAAGGGCGCCGGGCCGTCTCGCACACCCTCGGCGCAGGGCGCCGGCCAGCGGCGGAAGGTCCCCCGGAGCCGCAGCGGCGGAAGGCTTCGCCCTGTGGTCGGCGCGCGGGGAACGGGTGCGTCCGGGCCCGGGTGCGCGGCGGAAGGCGCGGCGGGCCGAGGGGCGCGGGCATATGCCCTCGCGCCCCCACTGCGTGACCCGTGGCGCGAAGACGCGTTGGTCAAGAAAGAGTTGACCCCTTCTCTTCAACGCCGGTTCGAGAGGCTTGTTCATGGCCGACCATGCATCCCACGACGCCCAGGCCCGGGCCAGCCTGCACTTGCTGGTGCGGGACATCGAGCGGGTCCGCCGGCAGGTGGACGCCCTGCGCACGCTCACCGCCCAGCTGGGGAACGTCTACCGCCCGCGCCGCTCCGGCCCCTCCACGGGCTTCGTCGTCTACGGACGCGCCCCCGCCCCGACCGTCCGACTCGCGCAGGAACTCCGCGACAGCGTCGAGACCCTGGTGACGGCCGCGGTCGACTTCGACCGTTCGCTCGGCTTCTCGTGGGACGCGGTGGGTTCCGCACTCGGCGTCACCAAGCAGGCCGTCCACCGTCGATACGGCTCGCGGCGCGCCGCGGCGCAGGCCGCCGCCGAGGCCGAGCGGGCAGCGGAGACGTCCGGCACCCGCACCGTCAATGTGGGCACGGGCATCACCGCCGTGCCCACCGTCCCGGCCGCACGGTCGATGCCCACCCAGCCGACGGCGGGCAGCCCTGCCCTGCGCGACGAGGTCCGCCCCACGGCGTTCCCCGGTCCGCGCAACGGCTGACGCGCCGTCACTCCGCCCTCCCGGCCCAGCCGATCCGGGAGGGCGCACGCTTGCCCGGGACCGTGCCGGCTGCGCCGGGGCGGCCGGCGTCCGAGCGGAGCCGTCCCCTACGGTCCCTGGCCCAGGTCGTGGCCGTACGATCCCGTCTGCCGCCCGCACCCGGCACGCTCCCCCGGTCCGCCGCTCGGCCCGGTCTCCGGGTGGGAACGCGGCTTTGCGGCCTCGGCCCACGACCGGGCGGGGGCCGAGGCCGCCCGGTCCGGGTGTTCCGGAGTACGTCGATGTACGCCCGTGCGCCCCGGGTCAGCCGATGTCCGGCGGGTCGATGCGCACCCACACGGGGGCACCGCCGCTGCCGCCGCCCCATGCCATCCGGGACGCCTGAGCCGTCTTCAGGGCGGTCGCCAGTGCGGCGCCACGGCCGGGCGGCACCCGGATCAGTGCCCGTTCCCACTGCTCGCCGGGCGGCGGTGCGCCCGTGCGGCGGGGTCGGCCCGGCGTGGTGACCGGCAGCGGGACCGGGCCCAGGACCTCCGCCTCCGGCGGTAGTTCGACGGTGCGCAGGAACTCCGCCAGCGCCTCCGGCGGCGCCGACACGGCCGCCATCCTCGACACCGGCGGAAAGCCCAGCTCGGCCCGCTCCCCCAGCTCCCGCACCGCGTGGCCGACAGGGTCCCAGCGCACCAGCGCCTGCACGGGCCGCGCCGTCGCCTCGGCGACGACGGCCACGGTGCCACCCGCCGTCTGCGGCCGTACGAGGGCGGCGGCGGCGATCCACCGGCGCAGCGCGTCCTCCCCCGCGCGAAGGTCGGGGCGTCCGAGCATGGCCCAGCCGTCCAGCAGCAGCGCGGCCGCGTAACCGCCCTCGGCGACAGGTTCGGCGCCCGGGGTGCTCACCACCAGCGCCGGTGTCCCCGGCACGGTGTCCAGCACATGCTCGCGCCCGGAGGTCCGCACCGGTACGGCGGGAAAGGCCCGCCCCAGTTCCTCCGCCGTACGCCGCGCCCCGACCACCTGGGCGCGCAGCCGGAAGGAGCCGCACTCCGGGCAGTGCCAGGCGCTCTCCTCCCGTCCGCACCAGCCGCACCGCAGGGCTCCTCCGTCCCGTCCCTCCAGTGGTCCGGAGCAGTGCCGGCAGCGGGCGGGTTCGCGGCAGCGGGCGCACGCCATCCGGGGCACGTACCCGCGCCGGGGCACCTGGACGAGGACCGGGCCGTGGCGCAGTCCTTCGCGGGCCACCTGCCAGGCGAGGGTGGGCAGCCGTGCGGCGCGGGCGGCCTCGTCGCGGGCGAGGTCGGTGTCGCCGACGGTCCGCACGAGCGGCGCGGCGGACCGCACCTCCTCCCGCGTGGCGACGATGGGCCGCGCCCAGCCGCTGTCGACGAGCTGGGCGGCCTCGACCGTGCAGCTCCATCCGCCCAGCAGGAAGCCGCACCGGTCCTGGGCCGCGCGCAGCAGCAGCACCTCCCGGGCGTGCGGCTGGGGGGCGTGCGGTTCGCTGTGGCTGTCGTCGCCGTCGTCCCAGAGGACGACCAGTCCCAGGTTCTGCACCGGCGCGAACATGGCGGCGCGGGTGCCGACTACGGCCCGCACCGAGCCGCGCCGGACGGCCAGCCACTCCCGGTAGCGCTTCTCGGGGCCGGCGTCGGCGGTGAGCACGGCGTGCCGCCCGTCCCCGAGCAGGGCGGTCAGGGCGGCGTCGACACGGCTGACGGCGCGCCCGTCGGGGACGACGACGAGGGCGCCGCGCCCGGAGGCGAGTGTCGCGGCGACGGCGCGGGCGATCTCCTCGCTCCACTGCGGTCCGGGCAGCGCGTGCCACACGGCCCGCGGTCCGGCCCCCGAGGCCAGCGCCTCCAGGAACGCGGCCCCCCGCTCGTACCGTGTCCACGGTCCGGGGGCCGGTGGCCGCGGCGGGGGCAGCGGGGCGGGCGAGGGCCGCTGCTCGGCGCGCGCGTTGCGCGGGGGCACGGCGAGCTGAAGCACGTCGGCGAGGCTGCCGGCGTAGCGGTCGGCGACGGCGCGGGCGAGTTGGAGGAGTTCCGGGCCCAGGACGGGTTCGGGTGAGACGACCTGGGCGAGCGCGGCGAGCGGCCCGCTGTAGTCGGACTCGGCGAGCCGCTCCACGAGGAAGCCGTCGATCAGCCCGCCGCCCTCACGGCGTCCGTCACGGACGCGGTGCCGTCCGGCCCCGAACCGCACCCGGACCCGGACGCCGGGCTGGGCGTCGGCGTCCAGTTCGGCGGGGACGGCGTAGTCGAAGTACCGGTCGAGGTGGAGGACGCCCTTGTCGACGAGGACCCGGGCGACGGGCAGGTGCGGCGCGAGCGCGGCGCCCCGCCAGGTCCGCGGCTTGGCCCGTGGCATCTTGGCCCTGCGGACGCTCTCCCGGATGAGCGCGAGCTGCTCCGGCGGCGCGCTCTCGCCGCTGTCGCTGCCGCTTCCGTTCTCGCTGCTCACGCTTGCATTCTTACCAAACGCCACTGACAGCGCCGCGTGTGTGCGGCGCCGGGTGGTCGCTCCCGAGATCAGGGTGACGGCGGCGCACACATTCCGGATTCACCGTGTGTCCCCGCGGGGGCGCACTCCACCGAAGGAGCCGCGGTCGTCGCACCGGGAAGCGCCGAGCATACGGGTGGCGGGGCGGCACCGGTCACCGGTTGACGCTGGGGGGATGCGCGAGTGCCCGGCCCCGCAAAGGGACCGGGCCTCGATGAGCCGGGCGGGCCGGGGCTTACAGGCCGGCGGTCTTGCGCAGGGCGTCCACGCGGTCGGTGCGCTCCCAGGTGAAGTCGGGCAGCTCACGGCCGAAGTGGCCGTAGGCGGCGGTCTGGGCGTAGATCGGGCGCAGCAGGTCCAGGTCGCGGATGATCGCGGCCGGGCGCAGGTCGAAGACCTCGTCGATGGCCTTCTCGATCTTCTCCTGGTCGACCTTGGCGGTGCCGAAGGTCTCCACGAACAGGCCGACCGGCTCGGCCTTGCCGATCGCGTACGCCACCTGCACCTCGCAGCGCGAGGCGAGGCCGGCGGCGACGACGTTCTTGGCGACCCAGCGCATCGCGTACGCGGCGGAGCGGTCCACCTTGGACGGGTCCTTGCCGGAGAAGGCGCCGCCGCCGTGGCGGGCCATGCCGCCGTACGTGTCGATGATGATCTTGCGGCCGGTGAGGCCGGCGTCGCCCATCGGGCCGCCGATCTCGAAGCGGCCGGTGGGGTTGACGAGCAGGCGGTAGCCCTCGGTGTCCAGCTTGATGTCGTCGTCGAGGAGTGCCTTCAGCTCCGGCTCCACGACGAACTCGCGGATGTCGGGGGCGAGCAGCGACTCCAGGTCGATGTCGCTGGCGTGCTGGGAGGAGACGACGACGGTGTCGAGGCGGACGGCCTTGTCGCTGTCGTACTCGATGGTGACCTGCGTCTTGCCGTCGGGGCGCAGGTAAGGGATGGTGCCGTTCTTGCGGACCTCGGAGAGGCGCTTCGACAGCCGGTGCGCCAGGAAGATCGGCAGCGGCATGAGGGTGGGCGTCTCGTCGGTGGCGTAGCCGAACATCAGGCCCTGGTCGCCGGCGCCCTGCTTGTCCAGCTCGTCGTCGTCGCCCTCGACCCGGGTCTCGTACGCGGCGTCCACGCCCTGGGCGATGTCCGGGGACTGGGCGCCGATGGAGACGGAGACGCCGCAGGAAGCGCCGTCGAAGCCCTTCTTGGAGGAGTCGTAGCCGATCTCCAGGATCTTGTTGCGGACGAGGGTCGCGATGTCCGCGTAGGCCTTGGTGGTGACCTCGCCGGCCACATGGACGAGGCCGGTGGTGATCAGCGTCTCGACGGCGACCCGCGAGGTGGGGTCCTCCCGCAGAAGCGCATCGAGGATGGTGTCGCTGATCTGGTCAGCGATCTTGTCGGGGTGACCCTCGGTCACGGACTCCGAGGTGAACAGGCGACGGGACACAACGCTCCCTGGGGTTGCAGCGGCTGCTGGCTGATCATTGGCGGACGGACGGGGGCTGCACCCGGCGTCGTCCGAGAACAGTTTATCTGTCGCGTCAGCTCACCGGCCTCCCTGTCTCGCCTCTCGGGAGGGCTGTGACCTGCGGCACGGGCATTCTGCCCAATGCCGGGCGGCCTTGAACAGGGCCGCCACGCGTCAATGTAGCGGGCTGTCGTCCATTCTCGAGGAGAGGGAAACATTCACCCCAGTCGCTCGGCCACCAGGTCCCACACGGTTTCGGCCAGGGCTTCCTTGGGTCCGTACGGCACGGGGGTCTCGCTGCCGTCGGCGCCCAGCACGACGGCCTCGTTCTCCTCGGAGCCGAAGGTTCTGCGCTCGCCGACCTCGTTCACGACCAGCAGATCGCAGCCCTTGCGGGCGAGCTTGGTGCGGCCGTTGGCGAGGACGTCGTCGGTCTCGGCGGCGAAGCCGACGATCACCTGACCGGCGCGCGCCCGTTCGGCCGAGATCTCCGCGAGAATGTCCGGATTCCGCACCAGGACGAGAGGTTCCGGTTCCTGGCCGTCCTTCTTCTTGATCTTCCCGGCGGCGTACTCGGCGGGCCGGAAGTCGGCGACGGCCGCGGCCATGACCACCGCGTCGGCGTCCGCGGCGGCCTTCAGCACGGCCTCCCGCAGCTGCACCGCGGTGCCGACCCGGACGATGTCGACTCCGGCCGGGTCGGCCAGGTGGGTGTTGGCGGCGACCAGGGTGACGCGGGCGCCGCGGGCGGCGGCGGTGCGGGCGAGGGCGTAGCCCTGCTTGCCGGAGGAGCGGTTGCCGAGGAAGCGGACGGGGTCGAGGGGTTCGCGGGTGCCGCCGGCGCTGACGACGACGTGCCGTCCGGCGAGGTCGGGTTCGCGCACGCCGCGGGCGAGGACGCGACGGCACACCTCGAAGATCTCGGCGGGGTCGGGCAGCCGGCCCTTGCCGGTGTCGACGCCGGTGAGCCGGCCGACGGCGGGCTCGATGACGACGGCGCCACGGCGGCGCAGGGTGGCCACGTTCTCCTGAGTGGCCGGGTGCTCCCACATCTCGGTGTGCATGGCGGGGGCGAGGACCACGGGACACCGGGCGGTGAGCAGGGTGTTGGTGAGCAGGTCGTCGGCGAGGCCGTGCGCCGCCTTGGCGAGCATGTCGGCCGTGGCGGGGGCGACCACCACGAGGTCGGCGTGCTGGCCGATGCGGACGTGCGGGACCTCGTGCACGTCGTCCCAGACCTCGGTGGAGACGGGGTTGCCGGACAGCGCCGACCAGGTGGCGGCGCCGACGAAGTGCAGCGCGGAGGCGGTGGGCACGACGCGCACGTCGTGTCCCGACTCCGTGAGCCTTCTCAGCAGCTCGCACGCCTTGTAGGCGGCGATGCCACCGCTGACCCCCAGCACGACCTTCGGCTTGTCCACCGTCTCTCCCCGGGCTCGGAACCGTACGACATCCATGACACACCACAGGCCCGGCAGCTTGTCTGCCGGGCCTGTGGAAAAAACAACTGCGGGCTGATCGTATGACTGCCGCTTACTGTGCGGGGCCCTCGACGGCCTCGGACGTCAGCAGTCCCGCGTTGATCTCGCGCAGGGCGATCGAGAGCGGCTTCTCGTGGACGTGGGTGTCCACCAGCGGACCGACGTACTCGAGGAGACCCTCGCCGAGCTGCGAGTAGTACGCGTTGATCTGGCGGGCACGCTTGGCCGCGTAGATCACGAGGCTGTACTTCGAGTCGGTGGCCTCGAGGAGCTCGTCGATCGGCGGGTTGATGATGCCCTCGGGCGCGGAGATGGAAGAGGACACGCTCTACCTTCCGATGGGTGGGAAAGAACAGTCAGTGTGACCAGTTTTGATCACACAACGTCCATCAAGGCTAGCAGCTCGCGCGCCACGTCCTCGACGGAGGTGTTGACAAGGGTCCGGTCGAACTCCGGCTCGGCCGCCAGTTCGATCTTGGCCGCTTCCAGGCGGCGCTCGATGACCTCGGGCGGCTCGGTGCCCCGGCCGGTGAGCCTGCGCACCAGCTCCTCCCAGGAGGGCGGAGCCAGGAACAGCAGCTGCGCCTCCGGCATCGACTCGCGGACCTGGCGGGCCCCCTGAAGGTCGATCTCCAGCAGGACGGGCTCACCCGCCTCCAGCCGCTCCAGCACGGCCGCGCGCGGCGTGCCGTAGCGGTTGCCGGCGAACTCGGCCCACTCCAGCAGCTCGCCGTTGGCGATGAGCTTGTCCATCTCGTCGTCGGTGACGAAGAAGTAGTGGACTCCGTGCCGCTCGCCGGGGCGGGGCTTGCGGGTCGTCGCCGACACCGAGAGCCAGACCTCGGGGTGTTCCTTGCGCATATGAGCGACGACCGTGCTCTTGCCGACCCCCGAGGGGCCGGAGAGCACGGTCAGCCGCGGACGTTCACTCATGCAGCGATTATTCCAGCAATCCCGGAGTGCCCGGGACTCCCTTCCCGGCGGCGCCCGGGGCGGGAGTCGCGATCACGAACCGGTGCTGCCGAACTCGCGCTCCAGCGACGCGATCTGGTTGGAGCCGAGGCCGCGCACACGGCGGCTCTCGGAGATGCCGAGTCGCTCCATGATCTGCTTGGCGCGGACCTTGCCCACGCCCGGCAGGGACTCGAGCAGGGCGGAGACCTTCATCTTGCCGATGACGTCGTTCTCCTGGCCCTGCTTGATGACCTCGTGCAGGGAGGCGCCGGAGTGCTTGAGTCGATTCTTGACCTCGGCCCGCTCCCGGCGAGCCGCGGCGGCCTTTTCGAGCGCGGCTGCGCGCTGTTCGGGGGTAAGGGGCGGAAGAGCCACGCCTACGTCACCTCGGATGTCGAACTGTCGGATACGGACCGGTGAGGAACCTAGTACGCCCCACACCTGGGGAGGGACGAGCAACACGCTCGCCCGCTCACACACGTCGGAGACTAGCGGTCAAGTCCGCCGGAGTCAGCGAGAACAGCGGAAAAGTCCTGGTCAGCCTCCGTCAGGGCGGACATTTAGGACATACTGCCCCGGATTTGAGGATGTATCCAGGCTCAACCCGACCGGTGCCCCCTACAGCAACGTCCCTGATGGACGCGGCGACCGCCCCGGACGGCCGCCGCGATCGGCTCAGGCGAGCGCCAGCGCGGCCCGGACCTCGTCCGCGAAACGATCCACGGCGTCACGCAGTGTGACGATGTCGGGGCCGTGCCGCAGCACCCCCCGGCTGACGTTCGGCACGACGTTGCGCACCGAGGAGCCGAAGACCTTGGGCAGGTCGGCGGGGGTCGCGCCCTGCGCCCCGACGCCGGGGGCGAGCAGCGGGCCGTTGATGTCCAGGTCGTAGGAGGACAGGTCACCGAGCGTGGCGCCGACGACGGCGCCGAAGGAGCCGAGCGGTTCCTCCCCCGCGTTCTCGGCGGCGAGGTGGGCCAGTACGGTCGCGCCCACGGTGCGGCCGTCGGCGCGCACCGCGTGCTGCACCTCGCCGCCCTCCGGGTTGGAGGTCAGGGCCAGCACGAACAGCCCCGCGCCGCTCTCCCGGGCCATGGCCACGGCCGGGCCGAGCGAGCCGTACCCGAGGTACGGGGAGACGGTCAGCGCGTCGGAGAAGAGCGGGGAGTCCTTGCGCAGGAAGGCCTCGGCGTACGCGGCCATGGTGGAGCCGATGTCGCCGCGCTTGGCGTCCATGACGACCAGCGTGCCGGCCGCGCGGGCCTCCTCGACGGTCCTCTCCAGTACGGCGACGCCGCGTGAGCCGAACCGCTCGAAGAAGGCGCTCTGCGGTTTCACGACGGCGACCCGGCCGGCCACCGCCTCCACGACGGTGCGGCTGAACCGTTCGAGACCGGCCACATCGTCGTCGAGGCCCCACTCGGTGAGCAGGGACGCGTGCGGGTCGATACCGACGCACAGGGGGCCGCGCTCGTCCATCGCGCGGCGCAGTCGGGCTCCGAAGGGCTCGTACGGGCTCATGCTGCCTTGCTCCTCACATCGGCGCCGACCGCGTCGGCGAGGGTGGCGTACGGGCTGGTGCGCAGGCGCGCGGCGAGTCCCTTGTGGACGGCGCGCATCCAGAAGGGGCCCTGGTAGATGAAGGCGCTGTAGCCCTGGACGAGCGTGGCGCCCGCCAGGATGCGCTGCCAGGCGTCCTCGGCGTTCTCGATGCCGCCGACGCCGACGAGGGTGATCCGGTCGCCCACGCGCGCGTACAGGCGGCGCAGTACCTCCAGGGAGCGCTCCTTGAGGGGGGCGCCGGACAGGCCGCCGGTCTCCTGGACGAGGGCCGGGGCGGAGCGCAGGCCGAGTCCTTCGCGGGCGATGGTGGTGTTGGTGGCGATGATGCCGTCCAGGCCCAGCTCCACGGCGAGGTCGGCGACGGCGTCGACGTCCTCGTCGGCGAGGTCGGGGGCGATCTTCACCAGCAGCGGGACGCGGCGGGCGGGGACGGCCCGGTCGGCGGCATCGCGCACGGCGGTCAGCAGGGGGCGCAGGTGGTCGACGGCCTGGAGGTTGCGCAGGCCGGGCGTGTTCGGCGAGGACACGTTGACGACGAGGTAGTCGGCGTACGGGGCGAGCCGCTCGGCCGATTTCACATAGTCGCGGACGGCCTCGGTCTCCGGTACGACCTTGGTCTTGCCGATGTTGACGCCGACGACCGTGCGGAAGGCGGGGGTGCGGGAGGCCAGGCGGGCGGCGACGGCCAGCGAGCCGTCGTTGTTGAAGCCCATGCGGTTGATCAGCGCGCGGTCCTCGACGAGGCGGAAGAGCCGCTTCTTGGGGTTGCCGGGCTGTGCCTCGCCGGTGACGGTGCCGATCTCGACGTGGTCGAAGCCCAGCATCGCCATGCCGTCGATCGCCACCGCGTTCTTGTCGAAGCCGGCGGCGAGCCCGAAGGGGCCGTGCATGCGCAGGCCGAGGGCCTCGGTGCGCAGCTCCTTGTAGCGGGGGGCGAGCACGGCGGCGACGAAGGTCCGCAGCACCGGGACGCGGGCCGCCAGACGAATCCACCGGAACGCGAGGTGGTGGGCCTGTTCGGGGTCCATCCGCCGGAAGACCAGGCGGAAGAAGAGGTTGTACATCGCGGGGAAGTCCTCTGGGTCCTGGGGGGTCCTCATGACGAGGGGGACACCGCTGGACGGTGTCCCCCTCGCCGGCTGCTAGTCGCGAGCCGCAGTCAGGTGTTCCGCGTGTTCCTGAAGCGAGCGCACGCCCACGTCGCCGTGGTTGAGCGCGTCGATGCCTTGGACGGCCGCCGCGAGGGCCTGGACGGTGGTCAGGCAGGGCACGGAGCGGGCGACGGCGGCGGTGCGGATCTCGTAGCCGTCGAGCCGGCCGCCGGTGCCGTAGGGGGTGTTGACGATGAGGTCGACCTCGCCGTCGTGGATGAGCTGGACGATGGTCCGCTCCCCGTTCGGGCCGGTGCCCTCGGACTGCTTGCGCACCACGGTGGCGTTGATCCCGTTGCGCTTGAGGACCTCGGCGGTGCCGGAGGTGGCCAGCAGCTCGAACCCGTGCGCGACCAGCTCCCGCGCCGGGAAGATCATCGACCGCTTGTCCCGGTTCGCGACCGAGATGAACGCCCGCCCCTTGGTCGGCAGCGGCCCGTAGGCGGCGGCCTGCGACTTCGCGTAGGCGGTGCCGAAGACGCTGTCGATGCCCATCACCTCACCGGTGGAGCGCATCTCCGGACCCAGCACGGTGTCCACACCGCGCCCGGAGGTGTCCCGGAACCGTGACCAGGGCATCACCGCCTCCTTCACCGAGATCGGCGCGTCCAGCGGCAGCTCACCCCCGTCCCCGGTGGCGGGCAGCAGGCCCTCGGCGCGCAGTTCGGCGATGGTGGCGCCCAGGGAGATCCGGGCGGCGGCCTTGGCCAGCGGCACCGCGGTGGCCTTGGAGGTGAAGGGCACGGTGCGCGAGGCGCGCGGGTTGGCCTCCAGGACGTAGAGGATGTCCCCGGCGAGCGCGAACTGGATGTTGATCAGCCCGCGCACCCCCACACCCTTGGCGATGGCCTCGGTGGAGGCCCGCAGCCGCTTGATGTCGTGCCCGCCCAGCGTGATCGGGGGCAGCGCGCATGCGGAGTCACCGGAGTGGATGCCGGCCTCCTCGATGTGCTCCATCACACCGCCCAGATACAGCTCGCTGCCGTCGTAGAGGGCGTCCACGTCGATCTCGATCGCGTCGTCCAGGAACCGGTCGACCAGCACCGGGCGGGTCGGACTGATCTCGGTGGACTCGGCGATGTAGGCGGACAGGCGGGCCTCGTCGTAGACGATCTCCATCCCGCGCCCGCCCAGCACGTAGGAGGGGCGGACCAGGACCGGGTAGCCGATCTCGTCGGCGATGGCCTTGGCCTCGGCGAACGTCGTCGCCGTGCCGTGCTTGGGGGCGGGCAGCCCGGCCTCGGCCAGCACCCGCCCGAACGCCCCGCGGTCCTCCGCGGCATGGATGGCCTCCGGGGAGGTGCCCACGACGGGGACGCCGTTGTCCTTCAGCGCCTGCGCCAGACCCAGCGGGGTCTGCCCGCCCAGCTGCACGATCACACCGGCGATCGGCCCGGCCAGCGCCTCGGCATGGACGATCTCCAGCACGTCCTCCAGCGTGAGCGGCTCGAAGTACAGCCGGTCGGAGGTGTCGTAGTCGGTGGAGACCGTCTCCGGGTTGCAGTTGACCATCACCGTCTCGAACCCGGCATCCGACAGCGCGAAGGAAGCGTGCACACAGGAGTAGTCGAACTCGATGCCCTGCCCGATCCGGTTCGGACCCGACCCGAGGATGATCACCGCCGGCTTCTCCCGCCGGGCGACCTCGCTCTCCTCGTCGTAGCAGGAGTAGAAGTACGGCGTCCGCGCCGCGAATTCCGCCGCGCAGGTGTCCACCGTCTTGAACACCGGGCGGATCCCCAGCGCGTGCCGCACCTCCCGCACCACGTCCTCGCGCAGGCCGCGGATCTCACCGATCTGCAGATCGGAGAACCCGTGCCGCTTCGCCTCCGCCAGCAGCTCCGCCGTCAGCTCCGGCGCGGCGGCCAGCTCGTCCGCGATCTCCTTGATCAGGAACAGCTGGTCCACGAACCACGGATCGATCCTCGTCGCCTCGAACACCTCCTGCGCCGTCGCGCCGGCACGGATGGCCTGCATCACGGTGTTGATCCGGCCGTCGGTCGGCCGCACCGCCTCACGCAGCAGCTCGGTCTTGTCTCCCGGGTCACCGACGAACGTGAACTGGCTGCCCTTCTTCTCCAGCGACCGCAGCGCCTTCTGGAACGCCTCGGGGAAGTTCCGCCCGATCGCCATCGCCTCACCCACCGACTTCATGGTGGTCGTCAGCGTCGAGTCCGCCTGCGGGAACTTCTCGAACGCGAACCGCGGCGCCTTGACGACCACGTAGTCGAGGGTGGGCTCGAACGACGCCGGGGTCTCCTGCGTGATGTCGTTCGGGATCTCGTCCAGCGTGTACCCGACGGCCAGCTTCGCCGCGATCTTCGCGATCGGGAAACCGGTGGCCTTGGAGGCCAGCGCGGAGGATCGGGAGACCCGCGGGTTCATCTCGATCACGATCACCCGGCCGTCGACGGGGTTCACCGCGAACTGGATGTTGCAGCCACCCGTGTCCACACCCACCTCACGGATCACCGCGATGCCGATGTCGCGGAGGATCTGGTACTCGCGGTCGGTGAGCGTCATCGCCGGGGCGACGGTGATCGAGTCACCGGTGTGCACACCCATCGGGTCGAAGTTCTCGATGGAGCACACGACCACGACGTTGTCGTGCTTGTCCCGCATCAGCTCCAGCTCGTACTCCTTCCACCCCAGGATCGACTCCTCCAGGAGCACCTCGGTGGTGGGAGACAGCGCGAGCCCCTGCCCGGCGATACGGCGCAGCTCCTCCTCGTCGTGCGCGAAACCGGAACCGGCACCGCCCATCGTGAAGGAAGGCCGCACCACAACCGGATACCCGCCCAGCTCCTCGACGCCCTTGAGGACGTCGTCCATGGAGTGACAGATCACCGAACGCGCCGACTCACCGTGCCCGGTCCTGGCGCGGACGGCCTCCACGACCTCCTTGAACTGATCGCGGTCCTCACCCTTGTGGATCGCCTCCGGCCTGGCACCGATCAGCTCCACGCCGTACTTGGCGAGCACCCCGTTGTCGTGCAGCGAGATCGCCGTGTTCAGCGCCGTCTGCCCACCCAGCGTCGGCAGCAGCGCGTCCGGGCGCTCCTTCGCGATGATCTTCTCCACGAACTCCGGAGTGATCGGCTCGACATACGTCGCGTCGGCGATCTCCGGATCGGTCATGATCGTCGCCGGGTTGGAGTTGACGAGGATGACACGCAGACCCTCGGCCTTCAGTACCCGGCACGCCTGCGTGCCGGAGTAGTCGAACTCCGCGGCCTGGCCGATGACGATCGGGCCGGAGCCGATGACCAGGACGGACTGGATATCGGTGCGCTTAGGCACGCTGGCCCTCCATCAGGGAAACGAAGCGGTCGAACAGGTAGGCGGCGTCGTGCGGACCGGCGGCCGCTTCGGGGTGGTACTGGACGGAGAAGGCCGGCTGGTCGAGCAGCTGAAGCCCCTCCACGACGTTGTCGTTGAGGCAGACGTGAGAGACCTCGGCGCGGCCGAAGGGCGTCTCACTGACCTTGTCGAGCGGTGCGTCCACGGCGAAGCCGTGGTTGTGGGCGGTGATCTCCACCTTGCCGGTGGTGCGGTCCTGGACCGGCTGGTTGATGCCCCGGTGGCCGTACTTCAGCTTGTAGGTGCCGAAGCCGAGGGCGCGGCCGAGGATCTGGTTGCCGAAGCAGATGCCGAAAAGCGGGGTCTTGCGCTCCAGGACGGCCCGCATCAGGGCGACGGGGCCGTCGGCGGTGGCGGGGTCGCCGGGGCCGTTGGAGAAGAACACGCCGTCCGGGTCGACGGCGTACACGTCGTCGACGGTGGCGGTGGCGGGCAGGACGTGCACCTCGATACCACGCTCGGCCATGCGGTGCGGGGTCATGCCTTTGATGCCGAGGTCCACGGCGGCGACGGTGAACTTCTTCTCGCCGATCGCGGGGACGACGTACGCCTCCTGGGTGGCGACCTCCTCGTAGAGGCTCGCGCCCTTCATGTGGGGCTGGGCCTGGACGCGCTCGATCAGCTCGGCCTCGGCGGCGATGGCCTCGCCGGAGAAGATCCCGGCGCGCATGGACCCGCGCTCGCGCAGGTGGCGGGTGAGGGCGCGGGTGTCGATGCCGGAGATGCCGACGACTCCCTGGTCGACCAGCTCCTCGTCGAGGGAGCGGGTGGCGCGCCAGTTGGACGGCACGCGCGCGGGGTCGCGCACGACGTAGCCGGAGACCCAGATGCGGCGGGACTCGTCGTCCTCGTCGTTCCAGCCGGTGTTGCCGATCTGCGGGGCGGTCGCGACGACGATCTGCCGGTCGTACGACGGGTCGGTGAGGGTCTCCTGGTAGCCGGTCATGCCGGTGGAGAACACGGCCTCGCCGAAGGTCTCCCCCACGGCCCCGTAGGCGCGGCCGCGGAAGATCCGGCCGTCCTCCAGGACGAGTACGGCGGGAACCTTGGCGGTTCCCCTTGTGGAGGTCGTCATCGTGCGCCTTCCGTCTTGTTGATCATGTCGTTCAGGGTGTCGACCCATTCGGTGTGCTCGGCCGCGCGGTCGGAGCGGAAGCCGGAGTCGATCAGCCGGTCGCCGTGCGCCCAGGTCACCACCAGCAGCCCGCCCTCGGTGAGGACCTTGCCGGCGATGCCCTTGTCGAGCCGGGCGCCGCGCAGTGCGCCGGTGGGGACGAAGAAGTCGGCCGCTCCGGGGCGTACGACGTCCAGGCCCGCGTCGGTCAGGGTGAGCTCGGCCCGGCTGCGGGTGCCGAGGCCGTGGGCCACGATGCGGTCCAGCCACTGCCCGGCGGTGGTGGAGCCGTGGTAGCGGCCGCTCATGGTCAGTTTCGCCTCGCCGGGCGAGTCCGGCGCGGTGGGCAGCTCCGGAAGGTCGCTCTGGAGGGTGCCGCGCCATTTCCAGCCCTCGCGCATCAGCCAGTACACGAGGGCGATGAACAGCAGGATGCCGATGACCCAGCCGATCCGGGCGGCCCAGTCGGTCACCTCGGCCGACTGCTGTTCTGCGGCGATGGTCAGAAGGGGTGTCACGTGAGCTTCCCGTCGACGAGCGTGGCCTTGCCCCGCAGCCACGTGTGCGTCACACGGCCCGGCAGCTCACGCCCCTCGTACGGGGTGTTGCGGCTGCGCGAGGCGAAGCCCGCGGGGTCCACCCGGCCACGGTATGCCGCATCGACGAGGACGAGGTTGGCGGGCTCACCTGCCGAGACGGGCCGGCCGTGTCCGGTGGCCTGTCCGATCTGCGCGGGCTTGAAGGACATGCGGTCGGCGACGCCGGCCCAGTCCAGCAGACCCGTCTCCACCATGGTCTCCTGCACCACTGACAGCGCGGTCTCCAGGCCGACCATGCCCATGGCGGCGGCGGCCCACTCGCAGTCCTTGTCCTCGTGCGGGTGCGGGGCGTGGTCGGTGGCGACGATGTCGATGGTGCCGTCGGCGAGGGCCTCGCGCAGCGCCATCACGTCACGCTCGGTGCGCAGCGGCGGGTTGACCTTGTAGACCGGGTTGTAGGTGCGGACCAGCTCGTCGGTGAGGAGGAGGTGGTGCGGGGTGACCTCGGCGGTGACGCGGATGCCGCGGGACTTGGCCCAGCGGACGATCTCGACGCTGCCGGCGGTCGACAGGTGGCAGATGTGGACGCGGGAGCCGACGTGGTCGGCGAGGAGCACATCGCGCGCGATGATCGACTCCTCGGCGACGGCGGGCCAGCCGCCGAGGCCGAGTTCGGCGGAGACGACGCCCTCGTTCATCTGGGCGCCCTCGGTGAGGCGGGGCTCCTGGGCGTGCTGGGCGACGACGCCGTCGAAGGCCTTCACGTACTCCAGGGCGCGGCGCATGATCACGGCGTCGTGGACGCATTTGCCGTCGTCGGAGAAGACGGTGACGCCGGCGGCGGAGTCGTGCATGGCGCCCAGCTCGGCGAGCTTCTTGCCCTCCAGGCCGACGGTGACGGCGCCGATGGGCTGCACGTCGCAGTAGCCGTGCTCCTTGCCGAGCCGCCAGACCTGCTCGACGACGCCGGCGGTGTCGGCGACGGGGAAGGTGTTGGCCATGGCGAACACGGCGGTGTAGCCGCCGCTCGCCGCCGCGCGCGTGCCGGTGAGGACGGTCTCGGAGTCCTCGCGGCCGGGCTCGCGCAGATGGGTGTGGAGGTCGACCAGGCCGGGCAGCAGCACCTTGCCGTCGGCTTCGACGATCTCGGCGCCCTCGGCGGTGAGGCCGCTGCCGACCTCGGCGATGGTCTCGCCGTCGATCAGGACGTCCTGGGGCTCGCCGCCGAGCACCTTCGCACCGCGGATCAGGATCTTGCTCATGGGGTCACTTCTCCTCGGAGCCGGTGGGGCGGGTGTGGGTGACGGCGGGTTCGTTGCCGCCCAGCAGCAGGTAGAGGACGGCCATGCGGATGGACACGCCGTTGGCGACCTGCTCCACGGCGGTGCAGCGGTCGGAGTCGGCGACCTCGGCGGTGATCTCCATGCCGCGGACCATCGGGCCGGGGTGCATCACGATGGCGTGCTCGGGCAGCTTGGCCATGCGGTCGCCGTCGAGGCCGTACCGGCGCGAGTACTCGCGCTCGGTGGGGAAGAAGGCGGCGTTCATGCGTTCGCGCTGGACGCGCAGCATCATCACCGCGTCGCACTTGGGGAGGGTCGAGTCGAGGTCGTACGAGATCTCGCAGGGCCAGGTCTCGATGCCGACCGGGAGCAGGGTGGGCGGGGCGACGAGGGTGACCTCGGCGCCGAGGGTGTGCAGCAGGTCGACGTTGGAGCGGGCGACCCGGCTGTGCAGGACGTCGCCGACAATGGTGATCCGCTTGCCGGCGAGGTCCTGGCCGAGTCCGGCGTCCCGGCCGACGAGGCGGCGGCGCATGGTGAACGCGTCCAGCAGGGCCTGGGTGGGGTGCTGGTGGGTGCCGTCGCCGGCGTTGATGACGGCGGCGTCGATCCAGCCGGAGTTCGCGAGGCGGTACGGCGCTCCGGAGGCGCCGTGCCGGATGACGACGGCGTCGACGCCCATGGCCTCCAGGGTCTGCGCGGTGTCCTTGAGGGACTCGCCCTTGGAGACGCTGGAGCCCTTGGCGGAGAAGTTGATGACGTCCGCGGAGAGCCGCTTCTCGGCGGCCTCGAAGGAGATCCGGGTGCGGGTGGAGTCCTCGAAGAAGAGGTTGACGACGGTACGGCCGCGCAGGGTCGGCAGTTTCTTGATGGGCCGGTCCGCGACCCGGGCCATCTCCTCGGCGGTGTCGAGGATCAGGACGGCGTCGTCGCGGGTGAGGTCGGCGGCCGAGATGAGATGACGCTGCATCTGTCAGGCTCCGTAAGGAAGTTCAAGTCGGGAGGAGGTGGGCAAACCGGCGTGGGCAGGGCATGCCGAAGCAGGGCCTGCGCCCGGATTGCTACTGGTCGGCCTTGGCGCCGAGCAGCACGGTGTCGCGACCGTCCTCCTCGGCGAGCTGGACCTTGACCGTCTCCCGCAGCGACGTGGGGAGGTTCTTGCCGACGTAGTCGGCGCGGATCGGCAGTTCGCGGTGGCCGCGGTCGACGAGGACCGCGAGCTGGACCGCGCGGGGGCGCCCGATGTCGTTCAGGGCGTCGAGGGCCGCGCGGATGGTGCGGCCGGAGAAGAGCACGTCGTCGACGAGGACGACGAGCTTGCCGTCGATGCCGTCACCGGGGATCTCGGTGCGGGCCAGCGCACGCGGCGGGTGCATGCGCAGGTCGTCGCGGTACATGGTGATGTCGAGCGAGCCGCAGGGGACCTTGCGCTCGGTGATCTGCTCCAGCTTGGCGGCGAGCCGCTGGGCGAGGAAGACACCTCGGGTCGGGATGCCGAGGAGCACCACGTCGTCGGCGCCCTTGGCGCGTTCGACGATCTCGTGGGCGATGCGGGTCAGTACCCGCGCGATGTCGGGGCCTTCGAGAACGGGCCGTGCGTCGGACGCTTGCGCATCCTGCTGCTTGTCCATACGAAACGGACCTCCTTCTCCGCCTCACGGGACGGACCTTAAAGGACGTCGGGATTGCGCCACCCACGGTATCAGGTGGCAGCGACACCCCCTGATCACCCCCTTGAGGGGCGCCGTTTCACTCCACTGGAGCAATGGGGCGGCGATACCACGGAAGAGTCGGTGTGGACCATTCGGCTTGACGCACGAGAATCACGCTGCGTAACCTCACAGTGAGTTACCAGCCGCGCGGCAGGAAGCCAGTCCCGTCGCGTCGACACAGTGCCGGGGAGCTATATGTCCAGCGAATACGCCAAACAGCTCGGGGCGAAGCTCCGGGCCATCCGCACCCAGCAGGGCCTTTCCCTCCACGGTGTCGAGGAGAAGAGCCAGGGACGCTGGAAGGCCGTCGTGGTCGGTTCGTACGAGCGGGGCGACCGTGCGGTGACCGTGCAGCGTCTCGCCGAGCTGGCGGACTTCTACGGCGTGCCGGTGCAGGAGCTGCTCCCGGGCACGACGCCGGGCGGTGCCGCCGAGCCGCCGCCGAAGCTGGTCCTGGACCTGGAGCGGCTGGCGCATGTGCCGGTCGAGAAGGCGGGCCCGCTGCAGCGGTACGCGGCGACGATCCAGTCGCAGCGCGGTGACTACAACGGCAAGGTGCTCTCGATCCGGCAGGACGACCTGCGCACGCTGGCGGTCATCTACGACCAGTCGCCCTCGGTGCTCACCGAGCAGCTGATCAGCTGGGGTGTCCTGGACGCGGACGCGCGGCGCGCGGTCGCCCACGAGGAGGGCTGACCTCCCGCGGGTCCCCCGCAGAAACGTGCCGCCGGGGTGGCCGGAACTGTTCGGTTCCTGCCGCCCCGGCGGCTTTTTCGTGCCGTGCCGGACGTCGTCCTCACGGTGCCTCCCGCCGTGCCGGACCGCGCCGGCCCCGCCCGCATACGACAGGGCCCGCAGCAGGCTGTGCTGCGGGCCCTGTCGTATGCGGGCGGGTCACGTCCCGGTATGCGACCGTCGTCCGGTCACCGGGGCGTGCCGTGCCTGTCTCAGGCCTCCCTGCGCAGGGAGGGCTTGAGTTCCTTCAGGCGGCCGAGGAGCCCGTTGACGAACGAGGGCGACTCGTCCGTGGAGAACTCCTTCGCCAGCTGCACCATCTCGTCCAGGACCACGGCGTCCGGGGTCTCGTCGACCCAGATCAGCTCGTACGCGCCCAGGCGCAGGATGTTGCGGTCGACGACCGGCATCCGGTCCAGCGTCCAGCCCACCGCGTACTGCGAGATCAGCTCGTCGATGCGCTTCGTGTGCTGCGCGTAGCCCTCGACCAGCTGCATCGTGTACTCGCTGACCGGCGGCTGCCGGGTGTCGCTCCGGGAGAGCCGGATCCAGTCCGCGAGGACCGTCAGGACGTCGGCGCCGCGCTGGTCGCCCTCGAAGAGGATCTGGAAGGCGCGCTTGCGGGCCGTGTTGCGGGCAGCCACGGTTAGCTGTTCACCCGGCCGAGGTAGTCGCTGGTACGGGTGTCGACCTTGATCTTCTCACCGGTGGTGATGAAGAGCGGGACCTGGATCTGGTGACCGGTCTCCAGCGTCGCGGGCTTGGTGCCGCCGGTGGAACGGTCGCCCTGGACGCCGGGCTCGGTCTCCTGGACGGTCAGCTCGACGGCGGCCGGCAGCTCCACGAAGAGCACCTCCCCCTCGTGCTGCGCGACGGTGGCCTCGAAGCCCTCGATCAGGAAGTTGGCGGCGTCGCCGACGACCTTGCGGTCGATGTGCAGCTGGTCGTACGTCTCCATGTCCATGAAGACGAAGTAGTCGCCGTCCATGTAGGAGAACTGCATGTCACGCTTGTCGACGGTGGCCGTCTCGACCTTCACGCCGGCGTTGAAGGTCTTGTCGACGACCTTCCCGGACAGGACGTTCTTGAGCTTGGTGCGCACGAAGGCCGGGCCCTTACCGGGCTTGACGTGCTGGAACTCGACGACGGTCCACAGCTGGCCGCCTTCGAGCTTGAGCACCATGCCGTTCTTGAGGTCGTTCGTGGTGGCCACGGTTCTCGGAATCTCCTGGACTGACGTGGACGACCCCGGGGCAGGCGCACAGCGCGAGGCTAGAGCGCGAGCAGCTCCTTGGTCGTAATGGTGAGTAGCTCGGGTCCGCCGTCCGCCTCGGGGCGTACGACGAGCGTGTCATCGATCCGGACGCCGCCCCGTCCCGGGAGGTGGACCCCCGGTTCGACGGTGACCGGCACGCAAGCGTCCAGTTTACCCATGGCCGCGGGCCCCAATTGAGGGTCCTCGTCGATTTCGAGTCCGACGCCGTGTCCGGTGAGCGACGGCAGGCCCTGGGTGTAACCGGCGGAGTCCATCACCTGGCGGGCGGCGCGGTCCACGTCCCGGTAGGCGGCGCCCGGTGCGAGGGACTCGCGTCCGGCGCGCTGAGCGGCGAAGACGAGGTCGTACAGCTCGATCTGCCAGTCCGCGGGCGCGGTGCCGATGACGAACGTACGGCCGATCTCGCAGCGGTAGCCGCGGTAGGCGGCGCCCAGACAGACGGAGAGGAAATCCCCCTCCTCCACCCGGCGGTCGGTGGGCCGGTGTCCGCGCCGCCCGGCGTTCGGCCCGGTCGCCACGGAGGTGGGGAAGGCGGGGCCGTCGGCGCCGTGGTCGACCAGGCGACGTTCCAGTTCGAGAGCGAGGTGCCGCTCGGTGCGGCCGACGAGGATGGACTCCAGCAGCTCGCCGAGGGCCTGGTCGGCGATCTCGGCGGCGATGCGCAGACAGGAGATCTCCTCCTCGTCCTTGACCACCCGAAGCTGTTCGACGGCGCCGCCGAGGTCGGCGAGGCGCAGCCGGGGTGCGACGGAGCGGACGGCCCGGTGCCGGGCGACGGTGAGGTGGTGCTCCTCCAGGGCGAGCGAGTCGGCGCCCTGTGCCTCGGCGAGTCCGGCCGCGGCCACGGCGGGGTCACCGCCCGGGCCGGACAGGGTGTGCCGGCGCAGCGACTCGTCGGGTCGCCCAGCGGGCGTCGGGCGTTCGCCGGGCGGGCCGGAGCAGACCAGGACGTCCTCCTGGCGGCCGAGCAGCAGGACGGTGCCCAGGGGGGCGGGGCCCGCCAGATATCTCACGTTGGCGGGGCGTGTGATCAGCGCGGAGGCGCTGCCGCCTGCCTGACAGCGTTCCCTCAGGCGGGCCCGGCGGGCCGCGTACACCTCTGACATGACACGAGCGTAGGATCGATGGGCGTTTTGTGCCGTTCGGGAGGAGCCGAGTGGGGGTCACGGCGGGCCCACACTGCTTCCCTCCGCGCGGTCGGGCACCGCGCCGGGTCGGGCCCCACACGCTCCGTCACCGGCAGACGCCCCGTCACCACTTCGGCGGGCTGGCTATCGCCCGTGCCAGCACCTCGTCGAGGATGCGGGCGGTCTCCGGGATGTCGAGCTGGGAGTTGTCGATGATCGGCAGCCCGGAACCGTACCAGCCGGCCATACGGCCGTGGATGCGGGCCACCTCCTCGTCGCTGAGGCGGCGGTTGCCGGTGCGCTCGGCGTTGCGCTCCAGGACGATGTCCAGTCCGGGCAGGAGCACGACGGGGAGCAGGCCTGGTCCCACATGGCGCTTCCAGCCGCCGAGGCCGATCACCGGGCGGTCGGGGAAGACGGCGTCGTCGAGGATGCAGGAGATGCCGTTGGCGAGGAAGTTGCGGGCGGCGAAGCCGCAGGTGCGGCGGGCGAGGCGGTACTGCGCCTCGGAGTTGTCGTTCCACCCGGACTGCGGGTCGGCGAAGCCGGAGCGGACCCACTCGCGCACGTCGTCGAGGCTGATGTGGGCGGTGGGGACGCGGCGGTGGTCGGCCCAGTACTTGGCGACGCTGGTCTTGCCCGCGCCCGCCGGGCCGATCAGCAGGACGGCGAGGGTCGCGGCGCCCGGGTCCGGCGCGGCGCTGGGCGGCGCGCTGGGGATACCGACCGGGCCGGGCTATCCCGCCCCGCCGCCCGGGCGGCACGGGCGCCGGTCCCCGGTGGGCTCCCGGGTGGTGCGGGCCCGGCTGGTGCGGGCCCGGGTGGTGTGCGGCCGGCGACCAGCCGGCGGCCGGTCCGTGCCCCGGCTGGTGGGGCGGCGGCAGCGGAGAACCCACTGCGTGCTGCATCCGGTGCCACTCCGTCTCGTCAAGGCGGTTGTTGCTGGCAGCGGGCGTGAGACCCGCTCTCCCCCCACAGCCTAGAGGGCTCGAAGGCACCCGCGTTCGAACGGTACCGCCCCCGGCTGTCGTTCCGTGAACGGCCGGGGGCGGCGCGAAGTGCCCGACGCGGCAGGCGAATCGGGCGGATACCGCATGTCGGCCGCCGCACCGGGCCACTGCGGCGCGCCCGGGGCGGCGGACACCGCGTGCCGGTTCCTGCCGCCGGCCGGCCTCTACTGCCCGACCTCGCCGTAGGCGGCGAGGAGGACGGCCGGGTCGGGGCCCTCCAGCACCGTCGGCTTGGCGAGACCGTCCAGGACGATGAACCGCAGCAGGTCGCCGCGGGACTTCTTGTCGACCTTCATCGTCTCCAGCAGCCGCGGCCACTGGTCGTACCGGTAGTGCAGAGGCAGGCCGACGGCCTCGAGGATCGCGCGGTGCCGGTCGGCCGTCGCGTCGTCCAGCCGGCCCGCGAGCCGGCCCAGTTCGGCGGCGAAGTGCATGCCGACGGCGACGGCCGCGCCGTGCCGCCACTTGTAGCGCTCGTTCTTCTCGATGGCGTGGCCGAGCGTGTGACCGTAGTTGAGGATCTCCCGCAGCCCGGACTCCTTGAGGTCGCTGGAGACGACCTCCGCCTTCACCCGGATGGACCGCTCGATCAGCTCGGCGGTGTGCGGGCCGGCGGGGGTGCGCGCCGCCTCGGGGTCGGCCTCGATCAGCTCCAGGATGCGCGGGTCGGCGATGAAACCGGCCTTGATGATCTCGGCGAGGCCGGAGACGTAGTCGTTGACGGGCAGTGACTCCAGCGCGGCGAGGTCGCACAGCACCCCGGCCGGTGGGTGGAAGGCACCCACCAGGTTCTTGCCCTCGGCGGTGTTGATGCCCGTCTTGCCTCCGACGGCGGCGTCCACCATGGCGAGCACGGTGGTGGGGATCGCGATCCAGCGCACCCCGCGCAGCCAGGTCGCGGCGACGAACCCGGCCAGGTCCGTGGTGGCGCCGCCTCCCACTCCGACGATGACGTCGGTGCGGGTGAAGCCGGACTGGCCGAGCGCTTTCCAGCAGTACGCGGCGACCTCGGCGGTCTTGGCCTCCTCCGCGTTCGGCACCTGCACGGCGACGGCCTCGTAGCCCTGCTCGGCCAGGTCGGCGCGGAGCGCGTCGCCGGTCTCGGCGAGGGCCTCGGGGTGGATCACCGCGACACGCTTGGCCCGGTCGCCGATCAGGCCCGCGAGCTCGCCGAGCAGCTGCCGGCCCACCAGGACGTCGTACGGATCGGTGCCCGCCGTGCCCGCGACGTGGATGCGCGTGACCGACTCGCTCATGCTTCTTTCAACTCCAGTGCGTCCAGGACGGCTTCGGTGACCTCTTCGGGGGTGCGGCCGTCGGTCGGCACCACGGCGGTGGCGACCTCCTCGTACAGATGGCGGCGGGCCTCCATCAGCTCGCGCCACTGCTTGCGCGGGTTGACCGCGAGCAGCGGCCGGGCCACGTTCAGGCCGGTGCGCCGGACGGCCTCCTCGACGTCCATCGACAGGTACACCACCCGGTGCCCGGCGAGCAGCGCGCGGGTGTCCGCGTCGAGGATCGCGCCGCCGCCGAGCGCGAGGACTCCGTCGTGCCCGGTCAGGGCGCTCTGTACGGCGTCCTTCTCCAGCGCGCGGAAGGCGGGCTCGCCGTCCTCGACGAAGATGTCGGAGATCTCCCGGCCCTGCCCGGCGACGATGTCGTCGTCGGTGTCGCGGTAGCCGACGCCCAGCCGCTCGGCGAGCAGCCGGCCGACGGTGGACTTGCCGACGCCCATCGGCCCGACGAGGACCAGCAGCGGCCCGCTCATCGGATGTGCAGGTGGTCGAGGTACGACCGTACGTTGCGGCGGGTCTCGGCCACCGAGTCGCCGCCGAACTTCTCCGCCACCGCGTCCGCCAGCACGAGCGCCACCATCGCCTCGGCGACGATGCCGGCCGCGGGCACGGCGGAGACGTCGGAGCGCTGGTGGTGGGCCTGCGCCGGCTCGCCGGTGGTGACGTCGACGGTCTTCAGGGCGCGCGGCACGGTCGCGATCGGCTTCATCGCGGCCCGCACCCGCAGCAGCTCACCGGTGGACAGGCCGCCCTCGGTGCCGCCGGCCCGGCCGGAGACACGCCTGATGCCCTCAGGCGTGTTCACGATCTCGTCGTGCGCCTTCGAGCCCGGCACCCGGGCCAGCTCGAAGCCGTCGCCGATCTCGACACCCTTGATCGCCTGGATGCCCATCAGGGCACCGGCGAGGCGGGCGTCCAGCTTGCGGTCCCAGTGCACGTGGGAACCGAGACCGACGGGCACGCCGTAGGCCAGCACCTCCACGACACCGCCGAGGGTGTCGCCGTCCTTGTGGGCCTGGTCCACCTCCGCGACCATCCGCTCGGAGGTGTCGGCGTCCAGGCAGCGCAGCGGGTCGGCGTCCAGCTTCTCGACGTCGTCCGGGGTGGGGTAGACGCCCTGCGGGGCCTTGACGGAGCACAGCTCGACGACATGGCTGACGATCTCGATGCCGGCCGTCTCCTTCAGGTACGACCGTGCCACCGCGCCCAGCGCGACACGCGCCGCCGTCTCCCGCGCCGAGGCACGCTCCAGCACCGGCCGGGCCTCGTCGAAGCCGTACTTCTGCATGCCCGCGAGGTCGGCGTGGCCGGGGCGGGGCCGGGTCAGCGGGGCGTTGCGGGCCAGGCCGGCCAGCACCTCGGGGTCGACCGGGTCGGCCGACATGACCTGCTCCCACTTGGGCCACTCGGTGTTGCCCACCATGATCGCGACCGGGGAGCCGAGGGTGAGGCCGTGCCGCACACCGCCGAGGAAGGTGACCTCGTCCCGCTCGAACTTCATGCGCGCACCGCGGCCATAACCGAGCCGCCGCCGCGCGAGATGGTCCGCGACCATCTCCGTGGTGATCGGCACGCCGGCGGGAAGACCCTCCAGCGTCGCGACAAGTGCGGGACCGTGGGACTCACCCGCGGTCAGCCAACGCAGCCTGCTCAACGATGCTCCTCAGTGGTCGCGCTCGGGTTACTGCCCGCCGCGCGCTGCTCGGCGTACGGCGGCGGCGCGACCGGGTGCGCGTGCCCGGGCCCGCCACCTCCGATCCTCCCACGTCCGGCGTGCCGATCCGGCCGCCGGTCCAGCAGGCGGACGCCCGGACGGGGGGTCAGCGCTCGGCGAGCGCCTTCTCCCCCGCCCTGCGCATCGCCTCCAGCGGTGCCGGGGAGCGGCCGGTCATCTGCTCGACCTGGAGGACCGCCTGGTGCACCAACAGGTCGAGGCCGCTGACGACGGCGCCGCCGAACATGGACCAGCGGGCGGCGAGCGGGGTGGGCCAGGGGTCGTACAGCACGTCGAACAGGGCGGCGGGGCGCTCGGGTACGGCGTGGGCGAGGGCGTCGGTCGTCCCGGCCGGGGTCGTCGCGACGACGAGGGGGGCGTGCAGGGCCTCGGCCGCGTCCGCCCAGTCGGCGATACGGACATCGACGTCGAGGCGCTCGCCCCAGGCGCGCATCTCGGCGGCGCGGGCCTCGCTGCGGACGTGGACGGTGATCTCGCCGGCGCAGACCCGGGAGAGGGCGGCGAGCGCGGAGGACGCGGTGGCGCCGGCGCCGAGCACCGCGGCCGTCTCGACCTGTTCGATGCCGTGTTCGCGCAGCGCGGCGACCATGCCGGGGATGTCGGTGTTGTCGCCGACGCGGCGGCCGTCGTCGGTGAACACGAGCGTGTTGACGGCCTCGACGGAGCGCGCGGTCTCGGTGATCTCGTCGAGCAGCGGCAGCACGGCCCGCTTCAGCGGCATGGTCAGCGACAGTCCCGCCCACTCGGGGCCGAGCCCCTCCACGAAGGGCGCGAGCTGCGCCTCGTCCACCTCGAAGCGGTCGTACGTCCAGCCGTCGAGGCCCAGTTCGGCGTAGGCGGCGCGGTGCAGCACCGGGGAGAGGGAGTGGGCGATGGGCTTGCCGAGCACGGCGGCCCGGCGCGCGTCAGCTGCCATGGATGCCATACGGCGATCATCCCACGGGTGCCGACGTGCCGGGCGCCCGGCGCCTTGGGGGTCAGTTGCCCCGGGAGGCGTTGAACTCCTTCACGAGCTTGTTGTGCTCGGCGAGCGTCTTGGTGAACTTGCTGGTCTTGCCGTCCAGGGAGATGAAGTAGTACCAGCCGTCGTCGGTCGGGTTCAGCGCGCCCTTGAGCGCCTCCTCGCCGGGGTTGTCGATGGGGCCCGGCGGGAGTCCCTTGACGTAGTACGTGTTGTACGGGTTGTTGTACTTGCGCAGCTCGGCGATGCTCAGGTCGATCTTGCTCTGGTTCTTGACGTAGTTGTACGTGGAGTCGAACTCCAGGGAGCCGTACGTCTCGCGGTTGCCGGGCTTGAGCCGGTTGTAGACGACCTCGGCCATCTTGCGGAAGTCCTCGTGGCTGGTGCCCTCCGCCTGCACGAGGCTGGCGACGGTCAGCAGCTGCCAAGGGCCCTCCAGGCCGAGATCCTTCGCCTTCTGCTCCAGGCCGAGTTCCTCGTACTTGGCCTTGGCCTGGGAGACCATGTTCTTCAGGACCGCCTTGGGGTCCTGGCCCTTGGTGACGGCGTAGCTGGACGGGTACAGGAAGCCTTCCAGCGGGTCCTTGAGGTCGGGGTGGTTCAGCGCCCACGCCGGCAGGCCGAGGTTCTTGTACTCCTTCTTGGCGACGGCCGCGGTGGTGCCCGCGTTCACGCCCAGGCGTTTGTCGATCAGGCTGTAGACGGCGGTGTTGCGCAGGCCCTCGGCGATGATCAGGTTGCTGCGGCTCTTCGGGCTGAGCATGAGGTCGACCGCGCTGGCGGCGGACATCTCCTTCTGCAGCGTGTAGACGCCGTCCTGGAGGGACTTGCCGTCGGGGTCGGCCTCCAGCGCGGAGACGAACGCGGACGCGCTCTTGACGACGCCGGCCTCCGACAGCCGGCGGCCGATCTCCCAGCCGCCCGCGCCCTTGGGGATGACGACGGTGACCATCTGGCCGTTGCCGCTGCCCGCGTAGTCCGGGGCCGCGCTGAAACGTTCCTTGTAGAACTGGTAGCCGAAGTAGCCGACGCCGCCGACGCCACCGCCGAAGACCAGGACGACGACCAGGCAGGCGCAGCCGTTGCGGCGCTTCTTGCCCTTCGGGCCGTTCTTGTCGCCCTTGGGCGCGTTCTTGCCGCGCCGTTCGCCGCGGGTGCGGCGGTCCCCCGGCTCGTCGCCGCGGTCGTCGGTGCCGTCGGTGCCGTCGTCCGGGGTGTCCCGGTCGTCGTCGGCGCCGGTGAAGAAGGGGTGGTCGTCGGCCCGGCCGGGGTCCGGGTCCCAGTCGGTGCGGGGCTCCGGCTCGGCGCGCCGCCTCGCCGGGGGCTCGGGCGGCGGGTAGGCGTCCGGGGTCTGGTAGAAGTCGGCCTGCTCGCCGTTGTAGCCGGCGGGCTGCTGCCCGTAGGGGTCGCTCGGGTCGGGGACGTACGGGAGCGGTTGCCCGCCGGTGTTGTCCCAGCCGGCCTGCTGCGGGTAGCCCTGCTGCCGGCCCTGGCCGTCGTAGTACTGCTGCGGGTAGCCGTTGTGCTGCTGCTGGGCGCCGTAGCCGTCGTGCTGCTGGTCGCCGTACCCGGAGTGCTGCTGGTCGTAACCGGTGTACTGCTGGTCGTAACCGGTGTACTGCTGGTCCTGCCCGTACTGCTGCTGGTCCTGCCCGTACTGCTGCTGAGCGTGGCCGTACTGCTGCTGGTCCTGGCCGTAGGCCTGCCAGTCGCCCTGGCCCTGGGGGTGCTGCTGCGTGGGGCCGCCGTAGGCAGCCTGGCGGCCGGTGTGGGCCTGCTGCCCTTCCCATCCGCCGTCCCCGTACGCCGGGTCCTGCGGATGCCACGGTTCGGAGCCTGGGCCCCGGCCATACTCAGTCATCGATCCCCTAGAGCCGCGAGGCGGCGGTCACGCGGCACTCGGTCCGGCTTCCCGTTCCGCCTCTCTCTGCGCAGCGGCTGTTCGAACACCACCGCGTCGCGCGGAACGTTACCGTATCGCGATCAGATGACCACTTCGACGCCCTCGCCCGGAGCTTTACCTGACACCCGTTCGGATTCCAGTGCCTGCTGCAGGATGATCACAGCGGCGGCCTGGTCGATCACCGACCGTCCCTTCTTGGACCGCACCCCCGAGGCGCGCAGCCCCTGACTGGCCGTCACCGTCGTCATCCGCTCGTCGACCAGCCGCACCCCCACGGGCGCGATCATACGGGCGAGCTGCTCGGCGAAACCGCGGACCTTGGCCGCGGCCGGGCCCTCGCCCCCCTTGAGGGAGCGAGGGAGCCCGACCACCACCTCGATCGGCTCGTACTCCTCCACCAGCTGCTTCAGCCGGCGCTGGGCGGCGGGCACGTCCCGGCCGGGGACGGTCTCCACCGGTGTGGCGAGGATCCCGTCGGGGTCGCACGAGGCGACCCCGATCCGGGCGTCCCCGACGTCGACGGCGAGCCGGCGTCCTCTGCGCATTACTTGGCCGTCTCCGCGACCAGCCGCTCCACGGCCTCGACGGCCTCGCCGACAGCGGCCGGGTTCTGGCCGCCGCCCTGGGCGACGTCCGGCTTGCCGCCACCGCCGCCGCCGAGCGTCTTGGCGGCGGTGCGCACCAGGTCACCGGCCTTGAGGCCGCGGTCGCGGGCGGCGTCGTTGGTGGCGATCACGGTGAGCGGCTTGCCGTTGTTCACGGTGAACAGGGCGACGACGGCGGCCCGCCCGCCCTGGATGCGGCCCCGCACGTCGAGGACCAGCTTGCGCAGGTCGTCCGGGGTGGTCCCGTCGGGCACCTGCCCGGTCACCACGGCGATGCCGCGGACGTCCTTGGCGGACTCGGCGAGACCGGCGGCGGCTTGCAGCACCTTCTCGGCGCGGAACTTCTCGATCTCCTTCTCGGCGTCCTTCAGCTTGCCGAGCATCGCGGAGACCTTCTCCGGCAGCTCCTCCGGGCGGCCCTTGAGCAGCTCGGTCAGCTGGTTGACGACCGTGTGCTCACGGGCGAGGAAGTTGTAGGCGTCCACACCGACGAGGGCCTCGATACGGCGCACACCGGAGCCGATGGAGGACTCGCCGAGCAGCTTCACCAGACCCAGCTGGGCGGTGTTGTGCACATGGGTGCCGCCGCACAGCTCCTTGGAGAAGTCGCCGATGGTGACGACGCGGACCCGCTCGCCGTACTTCTCGCCGAACTCGGCGATGGCGCCCTGCTTCTTGGCCTCGTCGATGCCCATGACCTCGGCGCGGACGTCGAGGTCGCGGGCGAGCACCTCGTTGATCTTCTGCTCGACGTCGGTCATCACGGCCGTCGGCACGGCCGACGGGGAGCCGAAGTCGAAGCGGAAGCGGCCCGGCTGGTTCTCCGAGCCGGCCTGGGCGGCCGTCGGGCCGAGGGCGTCGCGCAGGGCCTGGTGGGTGAGGTGGGTGGCCGAGTGGGCGCGGGCGATGGCGGTACGCCGCCGGGCGTCGATGGCGGCGTGGGCCTTGGCACCGACGGTGACCTCACCGACCTGGACGACGCCCTTGTGGACGTAGACGCCCGGCACCGGCTTCTGGCAGTCGCGGACCTCGATGACGGCGCCCGTGTCCACCTTGATGCGGCCGGTGTCGCCGATCTGGCCGCCGCCCTCGGCGTAGAACGGGGTGCGGTCGAGGACGATCTCCACCTCGTCGCCCTCGGTGGCGGCCGGCGAGGAGACGCCGTCGACGAGGATGCCGACGACGGTGGACTCGCCCTCGGTGTCGGTGTAGCCGATGAAGTCGGTCTCACCGGCGCGGTCGGCGATCTCACGGTAGGCGCCGAGGTCGGCGTGGCCGGTCTTCTTGGCCTGGGCGTCGGCCTTGGCGCGCTCCCGCTGCTCCTTCATCAGGCGGCGGAAGCCGTCCTCGTCCACGGACAGGCCCTGCTCGGCGGCCATCTCCAGGGTGAGGTCGATCGGGAAGCCCCAGGTGTCGTGGAGCAGGAACGCCTTGTCGCCGGGGAGCACGGAGGAGCCGGCGGCCTTGGTCTCGGCGACGGCGGTGTCGAGGATGTTGGTGCCGGCCTTCAGCGTCTTGAGGAAGGCGGCCTCCTCGGCGAGGGCGACCTTCTCGATCCGCTCGCGGTCGGTGATCAGCTCGGGGTACTGCCGGCCCATCATGCCGATCACCACGTCGATCAGGTCCTTGACGACCGGACCGGTCGCGCCGAGCAGCCGCATGTTGCGGATGGCGCGGCGCATGATGCGGCGCAGCACATAGCCGCGGCCCTCGTTGCCGGGGGTGACGCCGTCGCCGATGAGCATGGTGGCGGTGCGCATGTGGTCGGTGACCACGCGCAGGGACACGTCCGACGCCTGGGCGTCGCCGTAGCGGACACCGGTCAGCTCGGTGGCCTTCTCGATGACGGCCATGGAGGTGTCGATCTCGTACATGTTCTGCACGCCCTGAAGAATCATGGCGAGCCGCTCCAGGCCGAGGCCGGTGTCGATGTTCTTGCTCGGCAGGTCCCCGAGGATCTCGAAGTTGTCCTTGCCGGTGCCCTCGCCCCGCTCGTACTGCATGAAGACGAGGTTCCAGATCTCCACGTACCGCTCGTCGTTGACGGCGGGGCCGCCCTCGACGCCGAACTCGGGGCCGCGGTCGTAGTTGATCTCGGAGCAGGGGCCGCACGGGCCGGGCACGCCCATGGACCAGAAGTTGTCCTTCATGCCGAGGCGCTGGATGCGCTCCTTCGGCACGCCGACGACCTCGTGCCAGATCTGCTCGGCCTCGTCGTCGTCCTGGTAGACGGTGATCCACAGGCGCTCGGGGTCGAGGCCGTAACCGCCCTTGTCCTGGGGCGTGGTGAGCAGCTCCCAGGCGAGCTTGATGGCGCCTTCCTTGAAGTAGTCGCCGAAGGAGAAGTTGCCGCACATCTGGAAGAACGTGCCGTGCCGCGTGGTCTTGCCGACCTCTTCGATGTCGGGGGTGCGCACGCACTTCTGCACGCTGGTGGCGCGCGGGAACGGCGGCTTGACCTCGCCCAGGAAGTAGGGCTTGAAGGGCACCATGCCGGCGGGGACGAGGAGCAGAGTCGGGTCGTCCGCGATGAGCGACGCCGAAGGGACGACGGTGTGCCCGCGCTCCTCGAAGAAGCTCAGCCAGCGACGGCGGATCTCAGCCGACTCCATCAGTGGTCCTCATTCCGGTTGTACGAGTACGTCGTGGTCTCGATGTACTGGGGGTTGCTGCGGTTGGTTTCCAGGGCGGCGAGCCGCCGGGGCGGGGTGAGTCCGGGGTCCTCGTGGATGCCGAGGGCCTCCTCGAGTTCCGCCTCCCGCCGGGCCATGTTGTCGCGGACGTCGAGGGCGAAGTCCACCGCTCGGTCCTTGAGCCGCTGACCGGTCTCCAGGGCCTTGTTCGCCGCGGTGGCGGCCAGGCTCTCGGGCGTCAGCTGCTTCAGCTTGCGGTTGACCTTGGTGGTGGCCCACACACCGGCGGCCACACCCGTGGTGAACCAGAACGTACGGCGGAACATCGCTCGGTCTCAGTCCTCACTTCCGCTTGCCCCGCCGCGCGGACGGGACGGTGCGGCCCACGATCACGGTACGCCGGGGCGACTCGGCGGGCACGTCCTTGCCGCGGGTGCCCTCGTCCCGGCGTCCGCCGAGGGCGCGGCGGACGCCATAGCCGAACGCCGCGACCTTGACCAGCGGGCCGCCGAAGGTGGAGGCCACGGTGGTGGACAGCGCGGAGGCGTTCGAGGTGACCTCCTGGACGTCCGAGGCGATCGCGTCGACCCGGTCGATCTGGGTCTGCGCGGAGCGCACCGCCGCGGAGGCGTCGGCCAGCAGCGGAACGGCCTGGTCGGTCACGTCCGCCACGAGCTTGGTGGTCGCCTTGAGCGTCTGGGCCAGCCTCGCGAGAGCCACCGCGAGGAAGGAGACCAGGATCGCCCAGAAGACGGCCACCAGGATCCCGGCCACCTCTCCACCGGACACCTTGTGCACCCGCTCCCTGAAAACGTGCCTGAACATCGAAAAATCAGTGTCACCGAGCCTATCGCGCCGGGGGTGCCGCTCCGTACCGGATTAGGCGCGGAGCGCGGGTGTCCGAAGGCGCGATTGTACGGACCGAACACGGTTCAGTACGCTCCGTGTCCCATGCGAGATCAGCAGCCCGGACAGGCGCCTCCGCCCGGCAATCTGCCCGTGGAGCCCGACGCGTTCGTGGGACGGTCGGCCGAACTGGCCTCGCTCGCCGAGGCGCTCCGCACCGCACGGCTGGTGACCGTGACAGGACCGGGCGGGGTCGGCAAGTCGCGGCTGGCCGGGCGCGCCGCGGGCGGTGCCGGCGCCCGGGACGGGGCGTGGCGGGTGGAGCTGGCGCCGCTGCGCGACCCGGAGGTCCTGGACCACGCCGTCGTGGAGGCACTGGGGCTGACGGACCAGCGGCCCCGGGGGCCGCGGGAGACGCTGCTGGCGCATCTGCGCGGGCGGGAAGTGCTGCTGCTGCTCGACGGGGTGGAGCATCTGGCGGAGGCGTGCGCGGAGCTGGTCGCGGAGCTGCTGGCCAGGCTGCCGTCGCTGAGGGTGCTCGCGGTGGGCCGCCGCCCGCTGCGGCTGGCCGGTGAGCGGCTGTTCCCGCTGGAGCCGCTTCCCCAGGCGGACGCGGTGCGGCTGTTCGCGGACCGTGCCGCCGCGCAGGGCGTGCCGGTCGACGGGGAGACGGATGTCGTACGGGAGTTGTGCCGGCGTCTGGACGGGATCCCGCTGGCGGTCGAGCTGGCGGCGGGGAGGCTGCGGGCGCTGTCGCCGCGTCAGTTGCTGGAACGGTTCGACGACCGGTTCCGGCTGCTGGCGGGCGGGGCGCGCGACGCGCTCCCCCGTCATCGGGCGCTGCGCACGGCGATCGGCTGGAGCCATGAGCTGTGCACCCCCGAGGAGCGGCTGCTGTGGGCGCGGCTCTCGGTGTTCGCGGGCCGGTTCGATCTGGAGGCGGCGGAGTATGTGTGCGGGGGGCACGGGCTGCCCTCCGACGAGGTGCTGGAGGTGCTCACCGAGCTGATCGCGCAGTCGGTGGTGACGCGGGAGGAGACCGCGGCCGGGGCGCGCTACCGGATGCTGGACACGCTCCGTGCGTACGGCGCCGAGTGGCTGCGGGCCACCGGGGACGAGCCGCGGCTGCGGCGGCGGCACCGTGACTGGTATGTGGGTCTGGCGACCTGGTGCGAGCTGGAGTGGTTCTCGCCCCGGCAGGCGGAGGTGGCGGCGCGGGCCGAGGTGGAGCTGCCGAACCTCAGGTGCGCGCTGGAGCACTGTCTGACCGAGCCGGGCGAGGCGCATCTGGGCCAGTATCTGGCGGGTTCGCTGTGGTTTCTGTGGGTGGGCTGCGGGCGGCTGCCGGAGGGCCGGCACTGGCTGGAGCGCAGTGTGGAGCTGGACGCCGACCGTCCGGCGCACGCGCGGACACGGCTGAAGGCGCTGTGGGTGCTCGGCTATGTGGCGATCCTCCAAGGCGACTCGGTGCCCGCGCTGGCGGCGCTGGAGGAGTGCCGGGAGGGCGCGGAGCGCACCGCCGACGCGACGGCGCTGGCGTACGCGGAGCACCGCACCGGCTGTCTGGCGCTGGTCTCGGACGACGCGGTGCGGGCGGAGCGGCTGCTGCGGTCGGCGCTGGAGCGCTACCGGGAGGTCGGCGAGCTGAACAGCAATGTGCTGATGAGCCAGGTGGAGCTGGCGATGACGCGGGCGTTCCTCGGCGACCGGGCGGACGCGGTGCGTATCAGTGAGGACGTACGGCGGATCTGCGACGACCACGGGGAGCGGTGGGCGCGGGCGTACGCGCTGTACGTGCTGGGGTACGCGGCGTGGGCGGAGGGTGATCTGCCGGGTGCCCGTACGCTGCTGTCGGCGTGTCTGTCCGACGCGCACGGCTTCCACGATCTGCTGGGTTCGGTGCTGGCGCTGGAGCTGCTGGCGCTGGTGACGGCGTCGGAGGGGGACGCGGCGGAGGCGGCGGTGCTACAGGGCGCGGCGAGCCGGATCTGGCCGTCGGTGGGGCTGCCGCTGTTCGGGTCGGCCCACTACAACGCGCCGCACGAGCTGTGCGCGGCGGCGGCACGCGAGCGGCTCGGCGAGGAGCGGTACGAGCGGTGCCTGGCCCGGGGGCGGCTGCTGGACCGGGAGGCGGCCGTGGCGCGGGCGTTGCGCCGTACCGGTCCTCGGCCGGCGCCGGCGGGCTGAGGTGCTACGGCGCGCTGGAGATCAGCGGGCGTAGTACTCGACGACGAGCTGCTCGTCGCAGATCACCGGGATCTCCTTGCGGTTCGGCTCGCGGTCCAGGCGGAACGCCAGGGCCTTGAGGTTCACCTGGAGGTAGCGCGGGGTCTCGCCCTCGGGGGCGAAGCCACCCTCCCGGGCGATCTGGAAGAGCGTCTTGTCCTTGGAGCGGTCGCGGACCTGGACGACATCGTCGGGACGGACGACGAAGGACGGCTTGTCGACCTTCTTGCCGTTGACCTGGATGTGGCCGTGGACGACCATCTGGCGGGCCTGGTAGATCGTGCGGGCGATGCCGGAGCGCAGGACCAGCGCGTCGAGGCGCTTCTCCAGCTCCACGATCAGGGCCTCACCGGTCTTGCCCTGCACCTTGGCGGCACGCTCGTAGGCGCGGACCAGCTGGCGCTCGGAGATGTCGTACTGCGCGCGCAGACGCTGCTTCTCCAGCAGACGGACCTTGTAGTCCGAGTTCTGCTTGCGGCCACGGCCGTGCTCACCCGGCGGGTAGGGACGGGCCTCGAAGTACTTGACGGCCTTCGGGGTCAGCGCGATACCGAGGGCACGCGACTTCTTGACCTTGGGGCGGGACTGGTTCGCCACTGTCTCTCTTTTCCTAGTGTTCGGCTCGTCAGGGTTACGGGAGGTCGCATCCGCAGCCGGGGAATCCCTCCTCGCCGCGATGGGCGGGGCGGGCAGCCGCTCCCCTGGTCTGGGCACATACGTGCAGCACGCGAGTGGCCCACCGACCGGTCCCGGGATTCCGGGTGGTGGTGGGCTGCCCGCGACACCGTTCGACGGTGCGCGACGCTCCTGGAACCCGCGGGGGGTTCCGGCTGGCCGTCCCGCTCTGACAGCACGGGACACAGCACTTCGGGGCAGTCTACAGGGTGCTCACGACGGTCTGCGACCGAGGTGCCTGCGGGTCCATTCGACGGCGTCCGCGTACCGCGCCTCGGCGCCGTGCCGGGTGGGGGTGTAGTACTCGCGGTCCTTGAGGGCGTCGGGCGCGTACTGCTGGGCGGCGATGCCCTCGGGCAGGTCGTGCGGATAGACGTAGCCCTGGGCGTGGCCGAGCTTGGCGGCGCCCTTGTAGTGCCCGTCGCGCAGATGCGGCGGGACCGGGCCCGCCAGGCCTTTGCGTACGTCGTCCAGGGCGGCGCCGATCGCGGTGGTGGCCGCGTTGGACTTGGGCGCCAGGGCGAGGGCGATGGTGGCGTGGCTGAGGGTGAGGGCGGCCTCGGGGAAGCCGATCATGGCGACGGCCTGCGCGGCGGCGACCGCGATGGGCAGGGCGTTGGGGTCGGCCAGGCCGATGTCCTCGCTGGCGGAGATCATCAGCCGGCGGGCGATGAAGCGGGGGTCCTCGCCGGCCTCGATCATGCGGGCCAGGTAGTGCAGGGCGGCGTCGACGTCGGAGCCGCGGATCGACTTGATCAGGGCGCTGGCGACGTCGTAGTGCTGGTCGCCGTCACGGTCGTACTTCACCGCCGCCCGGTCGACGGTGGCCTCCAGGGTGGCGAGGGCGATCTCGCTCTCGCCCTTGTCGAGAGCGGCCCCGGCGGCGGCCTCCAGCGCAGTCAGGGCGCGGCGGGCGTCACCGCCGGCGATGCGCAGCAGATGGTCCTCGGTGTCCTCGGGGAGGGCGACGGCCCCCTTCAGGCCGCGCTCGTCGGTGAGGGCGCGGCGCAGCAGGCCCCGGACGTCGTCGTCGGTGAGGGGTTCCAGGGTGAGCAGCAGGGAGCGGGACAGCAGCGGGGAGATGACCGAGAAGTACGGGTTCTCGGTGGTGGCGGCGATGAGGGTGACCCAGCGGTTCTCCACGGCGGGCAGCAGGGAGTCCTGCTGGGCCTTGCTGAAGCGGTGGATCTCGTCGAGGAAGAGGACGGTCTCCTGCCCGTACCCCCCGCTGGCGCGGCGGGCGCCGTCGATGACCGCGCGGACCTCCTTGACGCCGGCGGTGATCGCCGACAGTTCGACGAAGCGCTTGTTGGTGGCCTTGGAGACGACGTAGGCGAGGGTGGTCTTGCCGGTGCCGGGCGGGCCCCAGAGGATCACCGAGGACGGTCCGGCCGGGCCCTTGGCGCCCTCGCCGACCAGTCTGCGCAGCGGTGAGCCCGGCTTGAGCAGGTGCTGCTGCCCCACGACCTCGTCGAGGGTGCGCGGGCGCATCCGGACCGCGAGGGGGCTGGCGGTCGGGTCCTTCTCCTGGCGTTCTTCGGCGGCTGCGGTGAACAGGTCGGGCTCCACACCGAAACCCTAAGACACACCACTGACAGTGCCGCCCCGGCCGCCGGCCGGGTGCGGTCCGCCGGTCAGCTCGTCCAGAAGTCCCACCAGCGGGTCAGGACCAGCATGCCGATGATGCCGATGTGCAGCACGGGCATGACCCAGGTGAACTCGCCGAAGAAGCTCTTGAGCCAGCGCGGGGCGGGCAGGAAGTCGTTGCGGACGTTGAACGAGGTCACGTACCAGAACATGATGATCGTCGCGCACCAGGCCAGCGAGCACCACAGGCACAGCGCGTTGATGCGGTACAGCGACTGGAACATCAGCCATGCGCAGAAGCAGACGCCGAAGAGGGTGCCGGCGTTGAAGGTGAGCCAGTACCAGCGCGGGAAGCGGGCCCGGGCGAGCAGGCTCATGCCGACGCAGATGACGATGCCGTAGCACACGAGGCCGAGCATCGGGTTGGGGAAGCCGAACACGGAGGCCTGGTCGGACTGCATGACGTTGCCGCAGGAGACGACCGGGTTGAGGCTGCACGCGGGCGTGAAGGTCTTGCCCTCGACCTTGGCTTCGAGCAGCTTGAACTTGTCGATCGTGATGACCCACGCGGCGAGCAGCCCGGCGGCGCCGGTGATGACCAGCATGAGGGCGAAGGCCCGGCTGCCGCCCTCCGTCCTCGGCCCGGCGTCGGCCTGGGCGCGCTGCGGTTCGGGCTCCGTGGAGACGTCCTTGACTGTCGTCTTGCTCATCACGCCGATTCCGTCTGCTTGAGAGTTGGACCTTCTTCGGGCAGGGGCCATTGTGCCGTACCGGCCTGTGCACGCACCGTTCGCTTCACATAAGGACGTACGTACGGAGGGGGAAGAACGCTCGGTTCCGGACAAGGTCCGTGATACAGCGGGGCGCCGGTGCCTCCGGGGAGGCAACCGGCGCCCTGCACGCGCGCGTTCAGCCGAGCCGGGACTCCAGCTCCGCGACGATCTCGTTGACGCCGACGGGGATCTGTTCGCCGGACTCCATGTCCTTGAGCTGGACGACACCCTCGGCGAGGTCCCGCTCACCGGCGACGATCGTGTAGCGGGCGCCGCTGCGGTTGGCGTTCTTCATCGAGCCCTTCAGGCCCTTGCCGCCGTAGGCGAAGTCCGCGGCGATCCCGAGCTTGCGCAGCTCGGTGACCTTGGCGAACAGCACCCGGCGGGCCTCCTCGCCGAGCGGGACGGCGTAGACGCTGGTCGTCGCGGGGATGTCCAGTTCCACGCCTTCGGCCTGGAGGGCGAGGACGGTGCGGTCGACGCCGAGGGCCCAGCCGACGGACGGCAGTTCGGGGCCGCCGATCATCTCGGACAGCCCGTCGTACCGGCCGCCGCCGCCGACCGCGGACTGCGAGCCGAGGCCGTCGTGGACGAACTCGAAGGTGGTGCGGGTGTAGTAGTCCAGGCCGCGCACCAGCTTCGGGTCGTCCTCGAAGGCGACGCCGGCGGCCATGAGCAGCTCGCGGACCTCCTCGTGGTACGCCTTGCAGGCGTCGCACAGGTGGTCGCGCAGCAGCGGGGCGTCCGCGAGCTGCTTCTGCACCTCGGGCCGCTTGTCGTCGAGGACGCGCAGCGGGTTGATCTCGGCGCGGCGCACGGTGTCCTCGTCGAGGTCGAGCCCGCGCAGGAACTCCTGGAGGGCCTGCCGGTAGACGGGGCGGCACTGCTTGTCGCCGAGGCTGTTGAGCAGGATGCGGAACTGTCGCAGGCCCAGCGAGCGGTAGGCCTGGTCGGCGAGGATGATCAGCTCGGCGTCGAGCGCGGGGTCCTCCGCGCCGATCGCCTCGGCGCCGACCTGGGAGAAGTGGCGGTAGCGGCCTTTCTGCGGGCGCTCGTAGCGGTAGTAGGAGCCGGAGTACCACAGCTTGACCGGCAGGTTGCCCGCCTTGTGGAGGTTGGCCTCCAGGGTGGCGCGCAGCACGGAGGCGGTGCCCTCGGGGCGCAGGGCGAGCTTGTCGCCGCCCTTGGTCTCGAAGGCGTACATCTCCTTGGTGACGATGTCGGTGGACTCGCCGACACCGCGCGCGAACAGCTCGACGTTCTCGAAGCCGGGCGTCTCGATGTAGCCGTAGCCGGAGGAGAGCAGCGGGGCGGCGATCGCCTCACGGACCGCCAGGTACTTCGCGGACTCGGGCGGGATCAGGTCGTAGGTGCCCTTGGGGGCCTTGAAGGTGCTCACGGAAGGTCTCTCGTCACATTCCTCGTCGGGGAGCGGCGGGCGCTCCCTGGCCGGCGGCCACCTGCCGCAGATAGGGGTTGGTGGCGCGCTCGCGGCCGATGGTCGTCTGGGGGCCGTGGCCGGACAGCACCACGGTGGAGTCGTCGAGCGGCAGGCACACACGGGCCAGCGACTCGAGCATGTCCTCCATGGAGCCCCCCGGCAGGTCGGTGCGTCCGATGGAGCCGGCGAACAGCAGGTCCCCGGAGAAGAACACCGGCGGGACGTCGCCGGCCTCGGGCATCCTGAAGGTCACCGACCCCTTGGTATGGCCCGGTGCATGGGCGACGGAGAAGCGCAGGCCCGCCAGGTCCAGCTCGGTGCCGTCGGACAGCTCCCGCACGTCGTCCGGCTCCCCCACGGTCAGCTCGCCCAGGAGCGGCATGCCGATGGACCGGCCGAGCGCCTTCTCGGGGTCGCTCATCATGTACCGGTCGTCGGGGTGGATCCAGGCCGGTACGCCGTGGGCACCGCAGACGGGGACGACCGAGGCCACATGGTCGATGTGGCCGTGGGTGAGGACGACGGCGACGGGCTTGAGCCGATGCTTCTTCAGCGTCTCCTCGACTCCGGGGGCCGCCTGGTGGCCCGGGTCGATGATCACGCACTCCTCACCGGCGGCGGGGGCGACGAGATAGCAGTTCGTCCCCCAGGCCCCGGCGGGGAACCCGGCAATGAGCACGATCGTCCTTCGGTGTGTCGGTTCGGGGTGGTTCCGGTCGGCTGTGGCTGCTGTCAGAGCCTACCGGCGGTGCCGATTCCTCAGCGAACCCATATACGGTACGGGGCACACGCAGGCGATCGGCTCAACTGACGCACGCGCCCCAGTCGACGAACGAGACGCATTGAGGAGTAAACCCGGTGGTCAGCCAGGAGCAGCGGCGGCGTCAGCTCGCCCGGGAGAAGTTCTTGCGGCAGCAGCAGCGGCGCACCGAGGCACGGCGCAAGGCGCGCACGCGCAACGCGGTGATCGCGTCCGTGCTCGGCGTGGTTCTGGTCGGCAGTGTCGCCCTGTACACGACGGACGCCTTCAAGGGTGACGACGACAAGACCAACGCGAGCGCGGAGGTCACGCCGAGCGCGTCGGCGAGCAAGGTGTCCGACCCGTGCGGCAAGCCGGCGGCGGGCGCGGTCAAGTCGGAGAAGTGGTCGAAGGAACCGGCCATGACCATCGACAAGTCGGCGAAGTACACGATGAAGCTGGAGACGACGTGCGGTGACATCGACATCGCGCTGAAGACGTCGGCGGCGCCGCACACCGTCAACTCGTTCAACTTCCTCGCCGGCAAGGGGTACTTCGACCACACCAAGTGCCACCGGCTCACCGACACCGGCATCTACGTGCTGCAGTGCGGTGACCCGACGGGCACCGGCACCGGCGGCCCCGGCTACACGATCCCCGACGAGAACCTGAAGGACAGCAGCCTGAAGGGCGACGTGTACCCGGCGGGCACGGTGGCGATGGCCAACACGGGTCAGCCGCACACGGGCGGCAGCCAGTTCTTCCTCGTCTACCAGGACAGCCAGCTCCCGCCGAGCTACACCCCGTTCGGTACGGTTTCCGAGGCGGGCATGAAGGTGCTGAAGAAGATCGCGTCGGCGGGCGCCCAGGCCGCCGACCCGACGACGGGCAACACGGCACCGAACGCGACCGTGGTGATCGACAAGGCGACCGTGACGAAGTCCTGACACCGGCGGCCGGGCCTCGCGGTGCCTCGTGGGGCCCTCACCGGCGTCTTCCGTGGCCGGCGGCGAAATTTCGGTCGCGCTGGATGCGGACAGGGAACCCGCTGGTCGCCTATGTTGGCGGTGACGAAACTGTGGACGATGCCCGGGGGAGCTGAGGCCCCCCGCAGGCATCATGTGGAGGAGGCGCTGTGAGCAGCGACCCGTGGGGCCGCGTCGACGAGACGGGGACCGTGTACGTGCGTACGGCCGACGGCGAGAAGGTCGTCGGTTCCTGGCAGGCCGGCTCTCCCGACGAGGCACTGGCCTACTTCGAGCGCAAGTACGAGGGCCTGGTTGTGGAGATCGGCCTCCTCGAGAAGCGCGTGCAGACCACAGACCTGTCGGCGAAGGACGCCATGACCGCGATCGGCCATCTGCGTGAACAGGTGGACGCGCACCACGCGGTCGGCGACCTGGACGCGCTGCGGGTCCGGCTGGACAAGCTCGTCGAGACCGTCGAGAAGCGCCGTGAGGAGCGCAAGGCGCAGCGGGCGAAGCAGTCGGACGAGGCACGCCGGGCCAAGGAGGCGCTGGTGGCCGAGGCCGAGGAGCTGGCCCGGTCCGATCAGTGGCGGGCGGCCGGTGAGCGGCTGCGGGCGCTGGTGGACACCTGGAAGGGTCTGCCCCGGCTGGACCGCAAGTCCGACGACGAGCTGTGGCACCGCTTCTCGCATGCCCGGTCGGCGTTCTCCAAGCGGCGCAAGGCGCACTTCGCGCAGCTGGACGCGCAGCGGGAGGAGGCCCGCCGGATCAAGGAGCGGCTGGTCGCCGAGGCGGAGGCGCTGTCGGACTCGACGGACTGGGGTCCGACGGCTGCGCGGTACCGCGAGCTGATGGCCGAGTGGAAGGCGGCGGGCCGGGCGCAGCGCGAGCACGAGGACGACCTGTGGAACCGCTTCCGCGGCGCCCAGGACGTGTTCTTCGCGGCCCGCAGCGCGGTGTTCGCCGAGCGTGACGCGGAGCAGGCCGAGAATCTGAAGCTGAAGGAGGAGCTGGCCGAGGAAGCCGAGAAGCTCCTTCCGATCACGGATCTGAAGGCCGCACGGGCCGCGTTCCGGTCGATCAACGAGCGCTGGGAGGCCATCGGCCATGTGCCGCGGGACGCCCGGCCGAAGGTCGAGGGCCGGATGCACGCCGTGGAGCGGGCGATCCAGGAGGCCGAGGAGGCCGAGTGGCGCCGGACCAACCCGGAGGCACGCGCGCGTGCCGAGGGGCTGACCGGTCAGCTGCAAGCGGCCGTGGACAAGCTGAAGGGCCAGATCGAGCAGGCACGCGCCCAGGGCAACACCGCGAAGGCGGAGAAGCTGGAGCGTGAGCTGGAGGGCCGCCAGGCGCTGCTGGACCAGGCGCTCAAGGGCCTTCAGGAGTTCGGCGGCTGACCCCGCCCGTCCCGTCACGCGTCGGAGCCCCCGTACAGCCGCTGTACGGGGGCTCTCGCGTGTCCTGCCGGGCCGGCCGGCCTCGGTGAGGGCCGGGGGCTACGACGGCCTGCGGGCGGACGTCACGCGGTAGACGTCGTACACGCCCTCCACGCCGCGCACCGCCTTCAGGACGTGACCGAGATGCTTGGGGTCGCCCATCTCGAAGGTGAAGCGGGAGGTGGCGACCCGGTCGCGGGAGGTCTGCACGGCCGCGGAGAGGATGTTGACGTGCTGGTCGGACAGGACGCGGGTGACGTCGGACAGCAGACGGGAGCGGTCCAGGGCCTCGACCTGGATGGCGACGAGGAACACCGACGACTGGGTGGGCGCCCACTCGACGTCCAGGATGCGCTCAGGCTCGCGGGACAGTGACTCCACGTTGACGCAGTCGCTGCGGTGCACGGACACGCCGCTGCCGCGGGTGACGAAACCGATGATCGGGTCGCCGGGCACGGGCGTGCAGCAGCGGGCCAGCTTGACCCACACGTCGTCGACGCCCTTGACGACGACGCCGGGGTCCTGGCTGCTGCGCCGCTTGCGGCCGCGGCCGCGGGCCGGCGGGACCGCCTCGTCGATCTCCTCGGTGGCCGCCTCCTCGCCGCCGAGCGCCTGCACCAGCTTCTGCACGATGTTCTGCGCGGAGACATGGCCCTCGCCGATCGCCGCGTACAGCGCGGAGATGTCCGCGTAGCGCATCTCGTGCGCGAGGGTGACCAGGGAGTCGCCGGTGAGGATGCGCTGGATCGGCAGGTTCTGCTTGCGCATGGCGCGGACGATGGCGTCCTTGCCGTGCTCGATCGCCTCGTCGCGGCGCTCCTTGGAGAACCAGGCGCGGATCTTGTTGCGGGCGCGCGGCGACTTGACGAAGCCGAGCCAGTCGCGGGACGGGCCGGCGCCGGGTGCCTTGGAGGTGAAGACCTCCACCAAGTCGCCGTTGTCGAGGGTGGACTCCAGCGGGACGAGTCTGCCGTTGACCCGTGCCCCTATCGTGCGGTGGCCGACCTCGGTGTGGACGGCGTACGCGAAGTCCACCGGGGTGGCACCGGCGGGCAGGGCGATCACATCGCCCTTGGGGGTGAAGACGAAGACCTCGTTGCGGGACAGGTCGAAGCGCAGGGACTCCAGGAACTCGCCGGGGTCCTCGGTCTCCTTCTGCCAGTCCAGCAGCTGCCGCAGCCACGCCATGTCGTTGATGGCGTCCTTGTCCTTGCCGGACGTCTTCGGGGCGTCGGTGCGGACCTTGGAGGCGCCGGCGACGGCGTCCTGCTTGTACTTCCAGTGCGCCGCGATGCCGTACTCGGCGCGGCGGTGCATGTCGAAGGTGCGGATCTGCAGTTCGACCGGTTTGCCGCTGGGCCCGATGACCGTCGTGTGCAGCGACTGGTACATGTTGAACTTGGGCATCGCGATGTAGTCCTTGAACCGCCCGGGAACGGGGTTCCAGCGGGCGTGGACGGTGCCCAGCGCCGCGTAGCAGTCGCGGACGGTGTCCACCAGGACGCGGATGCCGACCAGGTCGTAGATCTCCGCGAAGTCACGGCCGCGGACGATCATCTTCTGGTAGACGCTGTAGTAGTGCTTCGGGCGGCCGGTGACGGTGGCGCGGATACGGGCGGCGCGCAGGTCGGACTGGACCTCGTCGATCACCTTGGCCAGATACTCGTCCCGCTTGGGGGCGCGCTCGGCCACCAGGCGGACGATCTCGTCGTACATCTTGGGGTAGAGGATCGCGAAGGCGAGGTCCTCCAGCTCCCACTTGATGGTGTTCATGCCCAGGCGGTGGGCGAGCGGCGCGTAGATCTCCAGGGTCTCGCGCGCCTTCTTCTCCTGCTTCTCCCGCTTGAGGTAGCGCATGGTGCGCATGTTGTGCAGGCGGTCGGCAAGCTTGATGACCAGGACGCGGGGGTCCTTGGCCATCGCCACGACCATCTTGCGGACGGTCTCCGCCTGCGCGGCCTCACCGAACTTGACCTTGTCGAGCTTGGTGACGCCGTCGACGAGGAGGGCGACGACGTCGCCGAAGTCGCGGCGCAGGTCCTCCAGGCCGTACTCGGTGTCCTCGACGGTGTCGTGCAGCAGGCCCGCCATGAGGGTGGCCGGATCCATGCCCAGCTCGGCCAGGATCGTGGTCACCGCGAGGGGGTGCGTGATGTACGGGTCGCCGCTCTTGCGCTTCTGGCCTCGGTGCCAGCGCTCGGCGACCTGGTAGGCGCGTTCGATCTGGCGCAGCGTCGCCGTCTCGATCTTGGGGTCGTTGCTGCGGACTATGCGCAGCAGCGGCTCCAGGACCGGGTTGTACGGGTTGGCGCGCTGCACGCCGAGGCGGGCGAGGCGGGCGCGGACGCGGTTGGAGGATCCGCTGCGGGCGGGCTGGCCGACGTTGGGCCGGACCGCGGGCACGGCACGCTCCGGAGGGGCCGGTTTGGGGCGCGCCTGGTCGGCGGCGGGGCGCTCCGCGGGCGCGGACGGGGCGTGTTCGATCGGCCCGCGCGTGTCGTTCTTGGCGTGCGGTGCGTTCGGCGCGGGCTTTGCCGCCGCGGCCGAGGCGGACTCGGGCTTGGCGGCGGTCAGGTGCTGGGCCTCGTCTGGCAAGAGGACTCCTCGTGCGCGATCCGGGTCCCCCGGTCAGGCTCCGGAAACCCCATGGTAGCGATCCTGGGCTCAGGGATCGCCTTCAGGCCACTGTGAGGACCGTTCACCCGCACAACACGAGGGGCGGATGCCGGATTCCTCCGGCACCCGCCCCTCACGGTGCGTGATGCGGCGCGCGTCAGACGGTGATCAGCGATTCCAGCGGCGCTCCCCGCAGGGCGGCCTCCAGGCGGGCGCGGCCGTCGAGGAAGCTCAGCTCCATCAGTACGGCGACACCCGCGACCCGGGCGCCCGCGCGGTGGATGAGCTGGAGGGAGGCCTCGGCGGTGCCGCCGGTGGCGAGCACGTCGTCGACGACCAGGACGCGGTCGTCGCCGCAGAGGTCCTCGGCGTGCACCTCGATCTCCGCGGAGCCGTACTCCAGGTCGTAGGCCTGGCTGAGGGTGGCGCCGGGGAGCTTGCCCGCCTTGCGGACGGGGACGAAGCCGAGGCCGGCGCGGACGGCGACGGGGGCGCCGAGGATGAAGCCCCGGGCTTCCAGGCCGACGACCTTGGTGGCGCCGGTGCGCTCGGCGATGCCCGCGAACGCGTCGGTCAGCGCCGTGAACGCCTCGGGGTCCGCCAGGAGCGGGGTGATGTCCTTGAACATCACGCCCGGCTCCGGGTAGTCCGCCACGTCACGGATGCGGCTGAGCAGCAGCGTGGCGAGGTCGCGGGTCTCGGTCATCGGCGCTTCCCGGAGGGTCGGCCACGGCCCCGGCCACGGGCGGCGGGCTGGGTGCGGGGTCCGACGACCGCGGGGGTGGCGTCCTCCGCCGTGTCGTCGCCGCGTCCGCCGGGCGGCTCCTCCCCGGCGGCGGCCTGGGCGCGCTTGGCCAGGACTCGCTTCTTCAGGGCCTTCATGGCCGGCTCGCGCTCCTTGAGGTCGGCGACGAGCGGGGTGGCGATGAAGATCGAGGAGTAGGCGCCGGCGGCGAGACCGACGAACAGGGAGAGCGAGATGTCGTTGAGCATGCCCGCGCCGAGGACACCGCCACCGATGAACAGCAGGCCCGCGACCGGCAGCAGTGCGACCACCGTGGTGTTGATGGAGCGGACCAGGGTGCCGTTGATGGAGCGGTTGGCGACCTCGCTGTAGGTCCAGCGGGTCTGCTTGGTGATGTCCTTCGTCTGCTCCTTGAGGCTGTCGAAGACGACGACCGTGTCGTAGAGCGAGTAGCCGAGGATGGTGAGCAGACCGATCACCGTGCCCGGTGTGACCTCGAAGCCGACGAGGGCGTAGATACCGGTGGTGATGGTGATGTCGTGGATCAGCGCGACGAGCGCGGCGACTGCCATCCGCCACTCGAAGGCGATCGCCAGGTAGATCACGACCAGGATCATGAAGATCGCCAGGCCCTGCCAGGCCTTGTTGGCGATCTGCTCGCCCCAGCTGGGGCCGACCAGTTCGGCGTTGATCTTCTCGGCGTCGACCTTCAGGTCGTCGGCGAGCTTGTCCTTGATCTGGTCGGCCTTGTCCGTGTCGATGCCGGCGACCTGGATGCGCAGGCTGCCGTCGCCGAGCTGCTGGACGATCGCGTCGTGCCCGGAGGCGTCCTCCGCGTACGTCTCCGCCTGGGAGACCGACACGTTCGTCTTCTTGGGGGTGGTGAAGACGGCGCCGCCCTGGAACTCGATGCCCATGTTCAGGCCGCGCACCGCCAGGCCGAGGACGGCCGTGATGGTGATCAGGATCGAGATGCCGTACCAGATTTTGCGGTTGCCGACGAAGTCGTACCCGACCTCGCCGCGGTGGAGTCGGGCGCCGAGGGTGCCGAGCTTCGACATCTCACGCCTCCTTCGGGTCGACGGAGCCGGCGGGCGGGGTGGGGCGACGGCGCGTGCTGCGCAGCGGCGGCTTGGCGCCCAGCGCCTTCGGGTCCAGACCGGACCAGCGGTGGCCGCTCGCGTAGAACTTCCTGCGCGCCATGATCGTCATCAGCGGCTTGGTGAACAGGAAGACCACGACCACGTCGAGCAGGGTGGTCAGGCCCAGCGTGAAGGCGAAGCCCTGCACCTTGCCCACGGTGACGACGAAGAGCACCGCGGCGGCGAGGAACGAGACGAAGTCGGAGACGAGAATGGTGCGCCGGGCGCGCGGCCAGGCCCGCTCGACGGCGGGGCGCAGCGAGCGGCCCTCGCGGATCTCGTCCCGGATGCGTTCGAAGTAGACGATGAACGAGTCGGCGGTGATACCGATGGCGACGATGGCGCCGCAGACCGCCGGCAGGTTCAGCGCGAAGCCGATGGCCGGGCCGAGCAGCGACATGATCACGTAGGTGAGCGCGGCGGAGACCAGCAGCGACAGGATCGCGATGAAGGACAGGCCTCGGTAGTAGACCAGCAGGTAGATCACGACGAGTGCGAGGCCGATGGCGCCGGCGACGAGACCGGCGTGCAGCTGCTCACCGCCGAGGGCCGCGGTCACCGTGGTGACGCTGTCCTCCTTGAAGGTCAGCGGCAGGGCGCCGTACGACAGCATGTTGGCGAGGCTCTGGGCCTCCTCCTGGTCGAACCTGCCGGAGATCTCGGCGCTGCCGCCGGTGAGCGCCTGGTTGACGTACGGGTCGGAGACGACCTCGCCGTCCAGGACGATCGCGAACTGGTTCTGCGGGGACGGCTGCTGGGCCAGCTTGCCGGTGATGTCGCCGAACTTCTTGGCGCCCTTGCCGGTGAACTCCATGGTCACGGTCCAGCCGGCGGCGCCCTGCGTGTTGAAGACGGCCTGCGCCTTCTTCACGTCGGTGCCGTCGACCGCAGCGGGGCCGAGGATGTACTTCTGCCACAGGCCCTGCGAGTTCTGGCCGCAGGCGACGGTGGTGTCGGTGGGCTTGGCGCCCTTGCCGGCGGTGGCGCGGTCCTTCTCGTCGGCGCAGTTCAGCGCCGCGTACTGGGCCTGGACCTTGGCGTCGGGCGTGTCGCCGGAGGCGCCGCCGCTCGCGGACGGGGTCGGCGTGGCGGAGGCCTTCGGGCTGCCGGAGGCGGAGCCGCTGGGGGTGGGGTCGGCCTTGAGGGCGTCGGTGACGGCGCGGCCCTGCGAGGTGGCGGTCGCCGAGGGCGCGGTGGACGAGGTCGCCTTGTCCTTGTCGCTCTGGTCGCTCTTGTCGCCCTTGCCGGTCGCCGAGGCCGAGGGGGACGGCGATCCGCTGCCCGAGGCGCTGGGGCTCGGGGTGGGGGCGGCCGGCTCGGAGATCTCGGTGGCGATGACCGGGCGGAAGTACAGCTTGGCGGTGGTGCCGACCTGTTCCCGGGCTTCCTTGGAGTTGGTGCCCTTGGGAATGTTGACGATGATGTTGCGATCGCCCTGGGTCTGGACCTCGGCCTCGGAGACGCCGAGCCCGTTGACACGGCGGTTCATGATGTCGACCGCGGTGTCCATGTTGGTCTTGTTGATCGCGCCTTCCTGGCCGGCCTCGGGGACCGCGCGCAGCGTGATGCTGGTGCCGCCGGCGAGGTCGATGCCGAGGCGGGGGGTGGTGTTCCCCGACCAGAACATTCCTCCGGTGAGCGCCGCGATGGCGATCAGGATCAGGGCCAGCGAGCGCCAGGGCTTGCTCTGGGCGCTCGCGCTCCGGCCCTTTTTAGGTGCTGCCACCTTCTCGTACTCCCTCTCGGGCCGCCCCGCGCCCCTCGGGCGCGGCGGCCATGACATGGATGGGGACCCCCCGCGAGAAGCACACGTCGCGCGGCGCGCGGGACCGGCCCGCGCGCCGCGGCGCGTGACTACTTCGCGTCGGTGCCGCCGTCGGTCTTCTTCGGCTCCTCCGCGTCGGCCTTGACGGCCTCGGCGTCCTCGGACGGCTCGTCGGCCTGGTCGGCCTCGTCCTTCTTGCCGAGGTCGACGGACGGGGCGTCGGAGGCGGCGGCAGCGTCGGCGGGCTCGTCGGTCTCGGTGAGGGAGGAGGCGTCGTCCGGGACGACGTCGGAGTCGGACTTCAGGTCGTGCTCGATGCCGTGGACGATGCGGTTGTACTCGTCGTCGGTCAGGACGGCGCCGATCGCGTTCTTGGCGAAGAGGAGCTCGACGCCGGGGCCGGCGTCGAGGAGGACCGTGTCCTCGTTGACCTCCTTGACCGTGGCGTACATGCCCCCGATGGTGCGGACACCGGAGCCGGGCTGCATCTGGTTCCGCATGTCCGCGGCCTGCTGCTGCTTGCGCTTGGCCGAGCGGGTCATCAGGAACATGGCCCCGATGAGCACGATGAACGGGAGGAGGGTCACGAGGCTATTCACGGGACGAATTTTCCTTCGCACGACCGCGACGGGGGGCGGCCTGGTGGATGGGGGTGGGTCGGCGCCGCCCGCATGGGCGGCATCGGCGGAGTCTAAGCGAGTCCGCGCGCAAGGAACAACGCTCAGCATGGCACCTGGGTTCCTGACCCGGCCAATACCGCCCCGTCACGGATGCATCACGCCCCGAACAGGTCCTGTTGTCCGTTTCCCGAGGTCTGCGGCCGGGGCGGGGTGAGTCCGAGGTGGGCCCAGGCCGCCGGGGTGGCCACGCGGCCGCGCGGGGTGCGGGCGAGGAGGCCCTCGCGGACGAGGAACGGCTCGGCGACCTCCTCGACGGTCTCGCGCTCCTCCCCCACGGCGACGGCCAGCGTGGACAGGCCGACGGGGCCGCCGCCGAACAGCTTCAGCAGGGCCTCCAGGACGGCCCGGTCCAGGCGGTCCAGACCGCGGGCGTCCACCTCGTACACGGCGAGGGCTGCGGCGGCGATCTCACGGGTGATCACGCCGTCGGCCTTGACCTGCGCGTAGTCGCGGACGCGGCGCAGCAGGCGGTTGGCGATGCGGGGCGTGCCGCGGGAGCGGCCGGCGATCTCGGCGGCGCCGTCCGGCTCGATCTCGACGTCGAGGAGGCCGGCGGAGCGGTGGATGACGCGTTGCAGTTCGGCCGGTTCGTAGAACTCCATGTGCGCGGTGAAGCCGAAGCGGTCGCGCAGCGGGGGCGGCAGCAGGCCGGCCCGGGTGGTGGCGCCGACCAGGGTGAACGGGGGCAGCTCCAGGGGGATGGCGGTGGCGCCGGGGCCCTTGCCGACGATGACGTCGACGCGGAAGTCCTCCATGGCCATGTACAGCATCTCCTCGGCGGGCCGCGACATGCGGTGGATCTCGTCGAGGAAGAGGACCTCGCCCTCCTGGAGGGAGGACAGGATCGCGGCGAGGTCGCCGGCGTGCTGGATGGCCGGGCCGGAGGTGATACGGATGGGGGCGCCCATCTCCGCGGCGATGATCATGGAGAGGGTGGTCTTGCCGAGGCCGGGGGCGCCGGAGAGCAGCACGTGGTCGGCGGTGGCGCCGCGGGCGCGGGCGGCGCGCAGGACGAGGTCGAGCTGTTCGCGGACCTTCTCCTGGCCGATGAACTCGCCCAGGTCCTTGGGGCGCAGGGCCGCTTCGACGGCCTGGTCCTCCCGGTCGGCGGACGCACCGACGAGCCGCTCCGGTCCGGCGGCGGTGTCGGTCGTGTCGTCCCAGTTCATGTGATGTGCCTTCGGCTGTCGGGGGCGGCGGTCTTGCGGGGAGGGCGGCGGCCGGTCGGCGGGGCCGGTGCCGCCCCGGCGGGCGTGCGGGCCCGCGCGGCGTCAGCGGGCGCGGTTGAGGGTCTGCAGGGCGGCCTTCAGCAGCTGCCCGATCTGCGGGGTGCCGCCGGCGGCCTCGGCCTGCGGGGCGACGGCGGCGACGGCCTCGTCGGCCTCCCTGGTGGCGTACCCCAGGCCGATGAGGGCGGCGTGCAGCTGGTCGCGCCAGCCCTGGGAGACCGGGGCGCCGACGGCGGGGCTGCCGACGGGCGCGCCGAGCCGGTCCCTCAGTTCGAGGAGCAGCTTCTGGGCGCCTTTCTTGCCGATGCCGGGGACGGCGGTGAGGGCTTTCTCGTCGCCGGTGGCGACGGCGCGGCGCAGCGCGTCCGGGGTGTGCACGGCGAGCATCGCCTGGGCGAGGCGGGGGCCGACGCCGCTCGCGGTCTGGAGCAGCTCGAAGACCTGGCGTGCGTCGTCGTCGGCGAAGCCGTACAGCGTGAGGGAGTCCTCGCGCACGACCAGGGAGGTGTGGAGTCTGGCGGGCTGTCCGACGCGGAGCTGCGACAGGGTGTCCGGGGTGCACTGGACGGACATGCCGACGCCGCCGACCTCCACCACCGCGGAGTCGGGGGCGAGCGCGGCGACGGTGCCGCTGACGAAGGCGATCATGCCGTACGGCCTTTCGGTGCGTGGGCGGTGTGGCGGGCGACGGCCTGTTGGAGCCGGTTCTGGGCGGGGGCGCGCCAGATGTGGCAGATGGCGAGGGCGAGCGCGTCGGCGGCGTCGGCCGGCCTGGGCGGCGCGGAGAGCCGCAGCAGCCGGGTGACCATGGCGCCCACCTGCGCCTTCTCCGCGCGACCGCTGCCGGTGACGGCGGCTTTGACCTCGCTGGGGGTGTGCAGGGCGACGGGGATGCCGCGGCGGGCGGCGCACAGCATGGCGACGGCGCTGGCCTGGGCGGTGCCCATGACGGTGCGCACATTGTGCTGGCTGAAGACGCGTTCGACGGCGACGAACTCCGGGCGGTGCTCGTCCAGCCATTCCTCGATGCCCTGTTCGACAGCGAGGAGCCGGTGGCTGAGGTCGGCGTCCGCGGGGGTGCGGACGACCCCGACGCCGAGCATGGTGAGCGGGCGGCCCGCGACCCCCTCGACCACGCCGACCCCGCACCGGGTCAGTCCGGGGTCCACCCCCAGTACGCGCACCGCGCCCCTCCCTCACGTCCTCCGCCGGTCACCGCCGGCCGGGCGGCGCCGGTGGCCGCCGGTCGCCTCACGATCGTCTGTTCGTGCAGGCTATCGGGTGGCACTGACAACGCGGCCGTACGACAGGGCGGCCCGCGCCGACAAAGCGGCGGGCCGACGGGGTGTCCCGTCGGCCCGCCGGTGCAGCGTGCGCGTTACGCGTCGACCTTCTCCATGATCTCGTCGCTCACGTCGAAGTTGGCGAAGACGTTCTGCACGTCGTCGCTGTCCTCGAGCGCGTCGATCAGCTTGAAGATCTTCTTGGCGCCCTCCTCGTCCAGCTCGACCTGCATGGTCGGGACGAAGTTGGCCTCGGCGGACTCGTAGTCGATGCCCGCCTCCTGCAGCGCGGTGCGGACGGCGACGAGGTCGGTCGGCTCGCTGATGACCTCGAAGCTCTCACCGAGGTCGTTGACCTCCTCGGCACCGGCGTCCAGGACGGCGCCGAGGACGTCGTCCTCGGTCAGCTCGCCCTTGGGGACGATCACCACGCCCTTGCGGTTGAACAGGTACGACACCGAGCCCGGGTCGGCCATGGAGCCGCCGTTGCGGGTCATGGCGACGCGGACCTCGGACGCGGCGCGGTTGCGGTTGTCGGTGAGGCACTCGATGAGCACCGCGACGCCGTTCGGCCCGTAGCCCTCGTACATGATCGTCTCGTAGTCGGCGCCGCCGGCCTCGAGGCCGGCGCCGCGCTTGACCGCGGACTCGATGTTCTTGTTCGGGACCGACGACTTCTTGGCCTTCTGAATGGCGTCGTACAGCGTCGGGTTGCCGTCGGGGTCGGCACCGCCCATCCGCGCCGCGACCTCGATGTTCTTGATCAGCTTCGCGAAGAGCTTGCCGCGCTTGGCATCGATGACGGCCTTCTTGTGCTTCGTCGTGGCCCATTTAGAGTGGCCGGACATCTGCCTGTCTCCTTCGCGTAACCCATCTCTGTACGAACGCCAGGAATCCTACAAGGACTCCGCGGCTACTCCCGCGTCCGGTGCGCCCGGACCATGTCGACGAACAGGGAGTGCACCCGGTGGTCGCCGGTCAGTTCCGGGTGGAAGGAGGTGGCGAGCGCGTTGCCCTGGCGGACGGCGACGATGTGGCCGTCGTGCTCGGCGAGCACCTCGGCGCCCGCCCCGACGGACTCCACCCAGGGGGCGCGGATGAAGACGCCCTCCACGGGTTCGCCGTCGATGCCCTTGACGTCGACGGACGCCTCGAAGGACTCGTTCTGCCGGCCGAAGGCGTTGCGGCGCACGATCATGTCGATGCCGCCGACGGTCTCCTGGCCCGAGCGCGGGTCGAGGATCTTGTCGGCGAGCATGATCATGCCGGCGCAGGTGCCGTAGACGGGCAGGCCGTCACGCACGCGCGTGCGCAGGGGCTCCATGAGCCCGAAGAGGACGGCCAGCTTGGAGATGGTGGTGGACTCACCGCCGGGGAGGACGAGGCCGTCGACCTCCGCCAGCTCTTCGGGGCGCCGCACCGGCCTGGCCACGGCGTCGGCCGCGGCCAGGGCGATGAGGTGCTCCCGTACGTCGCCCTGGAGGGCCAGGACGCCGATGACGGGCGTGTTGCTCATGGGTTCGTGTGCCTTACCAGCCGCGGTTGGCGTAGCGCTCGGTCTCGGGGAGGGTGTCGCAGTTGATGCCGACCATGGCCTCGCCGAGGTTGCGGGACGCGTCCGCGATGATCTTCGGGTCGTCGTAGAAGGTGGTGGCCTTGACGATGGCGGCGGCGCGCTTGGCCGGGTCGCCGGACTTGAAGATGCCGGAGCCGACGAAGACGCCCTCGGCTCCGAGCTGGCGCATCAGGGCGGCGTCGGCGGGGGTGGCCACACCGCCGGCGGAGAACAGGACCACGGGGAGCTTGCCCAGCTCCGCGACCTCCTTGACCAGCTCGTACGGGGCGCGCAGCTCCTTGGCGGCGGCGTACAGCTCGTGGTTGTCCAGGCCGCGCAGGCGGGCGATGTCGCCCTTGATCTGGCGCAGGTGGCGGACGGCCTCGACGACGTTGCCGGTGCCGGCCTCGCCCTTCGAGCGGATCATCGCGGCGCCCTCGGCGATACGGCGCAGGGCCTCGCCCAGGTTGGTGGCGCCGCAGACGAACGGGGTGGTGAAGGCCCACTTGTCGGAGTGGTTGACCTCGTCGGCCGGGGTGAGGACCTCGGACTCGTCGATGTAGTCGACGCCGAGGGACTGGAGCACCTGGGCCTCGACGAAGTGGCCGATGCGGGACTTGGCCATCACCGGGATGGAGACGGCGTCGATGATGCCCTCGATCATGTCCGGGTCGGACATCCGGGCCACGCCGCCGTCCTTGCGGATGTCCGCCGGGACCCGCTCCAGGGCCATGACGGCCACGGCGCCCGCGTCCTCCGCGATCTTCGCCTGCTCCGGCGTGACGACGTCCATGATCACGCCGCCCTTGAGCTGCTCCGCCATGCCGCGCTTCACGCGCGCGGTGCCGGTCTCGGGAGCCTGGTTCTCGGTGCTGGACACGGGTTGACCTCACTGAAGGGAAAGAGGGTGTTCTGCACCCCGGCGAGGGGGTGATGGTGCATCCCCGAGGAAACGTGAGGGGACCAGGCCACAGCAAGGGCCAATGGCGAGCCGGTGGATCGTTTTTCGCGAACCGACGACGGGCACCGGTTCTCGCCCGGCGGTCTCGTCAGCCGGTGCGGTCGGCCAGGGCGGCCGGGGGTTCGTCGTCCATCTCGAACGCCATGGGGAAGGGCGCGTGGCCCGCGAGCCGGAACCAGCGGACCTTGCGGTGCTCGCGCAGCCGGCGGGCCGCGCCGACGGCGTCGTTGTGGAAGCGCCGGGCCATGGGCACGCGCCGTACCGCCTCCGTCAGCTCATGGGCCGCCTCCTCCCCGCCGGGTGCCGCGCGGACGGCGTCGACCTGCTCCCGCTCGGCGAACACCGCCCGCAGGGCCTGGCTCAGCTCGCTCTCGGCGACCTCGCGCTGTTCCTCCTCGGCCTGCCGGGCGGCGTGCGCGGCCTCGTACAGCACGATCGACGCGGCCGGGTCGAGGACGCCGGAGGTGGCCACCTCCTGGGCGACGGAGGCGCGGCGCAGCAACTGGGCGTCGAGCGCGGCACGGGCGGCGTCGATCCGGGCGTGCAGCCGGTCGAGTCGGCCCGCGGTCCAGCTCAGGTAGAGCCCGATCGCGGCGAGTGCGACGAGGATCCAGATCAGGGTTGCGGTCACGGGCGGCTAGATTACGCGCCGTACGCCCGGGCGGGCCCGAAGCCCGTCGTACGCCGGGCCCGGCCCTGCCCGCCGACCGCCCCGTCAGTCCCGGGCCAGCCCCAGCCTGGCCCGCAGGCCGCTCCCCCAGCCGTCGCCGTCGGGCGTGTCGTCGGCGGCGACGGCCGCCGAGCCCGCCGTGACCGTCTCGTACACGGAGAGGATGTCCGCGCCGACCGTCGACCAGTCGAAGCGGCGGACATGGGCGCTGCCGCGTTCCCGCAGCTCGGCGCGGCGCTCGGGGTCCTCCAGGAGGCGTACTGCGGCCTCGGCGAGCGCGTCGGCGTCCTCGTTGGCGAACAGTTCGCCGGCCGCTCCCCCGTCGAGTACCTGCGCGAAGGCGTCGAGGTCGGAGGCGAGCACCGGGGCGCCCGCCGACATGGCCTCGACGAGGATGATGCCGAAGCTCTCGCCGCCGGTGTTGGGCGCGACGTACAGGTCGAGGCTGCGCAGGAAGCGGGCCTTGTCCTCGTCGCTGATCATGCCGAGGAACTCGACGCGGGAGCGCAGCTCCGCCGGCAGGCCGGCCACGGCCTCCTTCTCGTCGCCGCGTCCGGCCACCAGCAGCCGGGCCCGGGGGCGGGCGGCGAGGATCTTCGGCAGGGCCTTCATCAGCACCGGCAGGCCCTTGCGGGGCTCGTCGATACGGCCGATGAAGCCGATCGTGTCGCCCTGCCACTCGGGGTTGGGCTCGGCCTTGGCGAAGAAATCGACGTCGACGCCGTTGGGGATGACGACGGCGTCGCCGCCGAGGTGCTCGACGAGGGTGCGGCGGGCGTACTCGCTGACGGCGATACGGGCGCTGATCTTCTCCAGCGCGGCCTGGAGGATGGCGTACGCGGCGATCATCGCCTTGGAGCGCGGGTTGGACGTGTGGAACGTGGCCACCATCGGTCCGCGCGCCGCCCAGCAGGTCAGCAGGCCCAGGGAGGGCGAGGTCGGCTCGTGGATGTGGACGACGTCGAAGGCGCCGTCGTGCAGCCAGCGGCGGACCCGGGCGGCGCTGAGGAAGCCGAAGTTCAGCCGGGCGACGGAGCCGTTGTACGGCACGGGCACCGCGCGGCCCGCGGAGACGACGTACGGCGGCAGGGGCGTGTCGTCGTCGGCGGGCGCGAGGACGGACACCTCGTGTCCGAGCCGGATGAAGTACTCGGCGAGGTCACGGATGTGGAACTGGACGCCGCCGGGTACGTCCCAGGAGTACGGGCAGACGATGCCGATCCTCACGAGGCCGGCCTCTCGGCCCCGTCGGACCGCCCGGAGGTCTCCGCCTCGGGCGGAGCCGCTTCCTGGGCGCTCCTCGGGGCGGGTGCCTTGGCCGGGTCGAGGTCGGCGGTCCACAACCGCTGCAGCATGTGCCAGTCCTCCGGATGCTCGGCGATCCCCGTGGCGAAGGCGTCGGCCAGCGCCTGTGTCATGGCAGACGTCTTCTCCGCGCGCGTACCTGACTCGGGCACCGCGACCGGCGGATGGACACGCCCCTGCATGACCGGGGAGTCGTCGTACCAGAGGGTGACCGGCAGCAGCAGTGCGCCGGTCTGCTGGGCGAGCAGCGCCGGGCCGGCGGGCATCCGGGCCGTCTCGCCGAAGAACCGCACCTCGACGCCGGAGGCGGACAGGTCGCGGTCGGCGACCAGGCAGACCAGGCCGCCGTCGCGCAGGCGGCGCGCGAGCGTGCCGAAGGCGGAGCCGCCGCTGTGCGGCAGGACCTCCATGCCGAGGCCCTCGCGGTAGGCGACGAACCGGTCGTACAGGGTCTCCGGCTTCAGCCGCTCGGCGACCGTGGTGAACGGGATGCCCAGCTCGGTGGTGACCCAGGCGCCCGCCAGGTCCCAGTTGGCGAGGTGGGGCAGGGCGAGGATGACGCCCTTGCCGGCGGCCATGCCGTCGACGAGGTGGTGCACGTCCGCGGGGGCGAAGCCGTTCTTGATCCGCTCGTCGCTCCAGGCGGGCAGTCGGAAGGACTCCATCCAGTAGCGCAGGTAGGAGCGCATGCCCGCGCGGGACAGTTCGGCGAGCCGCTCGGGGCCGGCGCCGGGCACCACGCGCGCGTAGTTGCTCTCCAGGCGCCGTACGCCCGCGCCGCGCTGCTTCCAGGCGAGGTCGGCGATGGTGCGGCCGAGGCGCACGGCGACCGGTTCGGGGAGCTTCTTCACGGTGCCCCAGCCGAGGCCGTACAGCGCGTCGGTCAGCCGCTCCTGGGCGCTCACTTCGCCGTCTCCCTCCCGTGGGAGTCCTCTTCACGGGCGGCGGCGGCCTCCGCCTCGGCGGACTCGCGGCGGACCGTGACCACCCGCTGGATCAGGGTGACCAGGCTGCCGACGGCGACGATCCACAGTGCCACCGGCAGCAGGTACTGGATGCCGGGCACGCCGAACTTGTGCAGCCCCGCGAAACCGGCGGCGACCAGGGAGATCACCAGGCGCTCGGCGCGCTCCACCAGGCCGTTGACGGCGACCGGGAGGCCGATCGACTCGCCCCGTGCCTTGGTGTACGACACGACCTGGCCGCTGGCCAGACAGAAAATGGACACCGCGCACAGCGCGTTGTCGTCCCCGCTCCCGGCGTACCACAGGGCGAAGCCGCCGAAGATCGCCCCGTCGGCGACCCGGTCGAGCGTGGAGTCCAGGAAGGCGCCCCAGCGGCTGGAGCGGCCCAGCTGGCGGGCCATGTTGCCGTCGACCAGGTCGGAGAAGACGAACAGCGTGATCACGACCGTGCCCCAGAAGAACTCGCCCCTGGGGTAGAAGACCAGCGCGCCCGCGACCACACCGGCGGTGCCGATGAGCGTGACCGTGTCGGGGCTCACTCCGCGGCGGATGAGAAACGCGGCGAACGGTGTGAGAACACGCGTGAAGAAAGCACGCGCGTACTTGTTCAGCATGGCCTTCCCGAGGGTCGGTGTGGCCGTGCGGCCCCTGCTGGCCACCGGCTGGCCCATCGTAGCCACGCGCGCGTGCCGACGGCGGACGGGCACCCGTTCCGCGCCCGCGGATCCGGCGGACGGACCGCACCCACCCGTCGTGCCACGCCGCCCGCGAACCGGGCGGACGGACCGCACCCACCCCGTCCTGCCACGCCGCCCGCGAACCGGGCGGACGGACCGCACCCACCCGTGGTGCCGTGTGGTGCCGCGCCCTGCGCCCCTCCCCCGTCCGTCCCCACCTCCCGGGGACGGGCGGCCCCCGTCCGCCGAGCCGTCCGTCGTATGGACGCACCGTGACGGGAGTGGAAAGCTCGAAGAACGCGGGCGTCACCGGAGCCGCCCAGCACGCGGTCCCGCATGTCCGCGCCCACAGTGACCTCACCGTGCACGGGAGGCAGGATCATGGGCGACAAGGCACACACCCACCCCGGAGCCGCCGGCAGGGCAGTGGCGGCCGACCACCCCCAGTCCATTCGGAACGTGGTGCTGGTCGGCCACTCCGGATCCGGCAAGACCACCTTGGTGGAGGCTCTCGCGCTGACCGCGGGGGCGCTGAACCGGGCGGGCCGCGTGGAGGACGGCGGCACCGTCTCCGACCACGACGACATCGAGCACCGACAGCAGCGCTCGGTACAGCTCTCCCTGGTGCCCGTCACCTGGGACGGCATCAAGATCAACCTGTTGGACACCCCTGGATACGCCGACTTCGTCGGGGAACTGCGGGCCGGTCTGCGAGCGGCGGACGCGGCCCTTTTCGTCGTCTCGGCCTCCGACGGCGTGGACGGCTCGACCCGCATGGTGTGGGACGAGTGCGCGGCCGTCGGCATGCCCCGCGCCATCGTGATCACGCACCTGGAGGCCGCCCGCGCGGACTTCGAGGAGATGACCAGGATCTGCGCGGAGGCCTTCGGCGGTGACGACCCCGACGCCGTCCTGCCGCTGTACCTGCCGCTGCACGGTCCGCAGGGCCCGGACGGGCACGCGCCCGTGACCGGGCTGGTCGGCCTGCTGACGCAGAAGCTGTTCGACTACTCCTCCGGCGAGCGCGTGGAGACCGAGCCCGGCCCGGACCGGCTGCCGGACATGGAGACCGCCCGCAACCGGCTCATCGAGGGCATCATCGCCGAGAGCGAGGACGAGACCCTCATGGACCGCTACCTCGGCGGGGAGCAGGTCGAACTGAAGACCCTGATCGAGGACCTGGAGCGGGCCGTGGCCCGGGGCACCTTCTTCCCGGTGCTGGCCGCCGCGCCGGCCGCGGAGGGCGCCCGGCAGGGCATCGGCACGGTCGAGCTGCTCGACCTGATCACCCGCGGTTTCCCGACGCCGTTCGAACACCCCACCCCGGCCGTCACCACCATCGACGGCAAGCCGCGCGAGCTGAAGCCCTGCGACATCGACGGCCCGCTCGTCGCCGAGGTCGTCAAGACCTCCTCCGACCCGTACGTCGGCCGGATCTCACTCGTCCGGATCTTCTCCGGGACGCTCCGGCCCGACCAGACCGTCCATGTCTCCGGGCACGGCCTGACCGACCGCGGCCACGAGGACCACGACGTCGACGAGAAGATCGGGGCGCTGTCCACACCGTTCGGCAAGACGCAGCGGCCCGTCACCCATGCCGTCGCCGGCGATCTGGTGTGCGTGGCCAAGCTCGCCCGCGCCGAGACCGGGGACACCCTGTCGCCGAAGAACGACCCGCTGCTGATGGAGCCGTGGGAGATGCCCGACCCGCTGCTGCCGCTGGCGATCCAGGCGCACAGCAAGGCCGACGAGGACAAGCTCTCCCAGGGCCTGGCCCGGCTGGTCGCCGAGGACCCCACCATGCGCCTGGAGCAGAACCAGGACACCCACCAGGTGGTGCTGTGGTGCCTCGGCGAGGCCCACGCGGACGTCGCGCTGGAGCGGCTGCGCACCCGCTACGGCGTCCAGGTGGACGTCGTACCGCACAAGGTGTCCCTGCGGGAGACGTTCGCGACGAGGTCGGCGGGCCGCGGACGGCATGTGAAGCAGTCCGGCGGGCACGGCCAGTACGCGATCTGCGAGATCGAGGTGGAGCCGCTGCCGAACGGCTCCGGCATCGAGTTCGTCGACAAGGTCGTCGGCGGTGCGGTGCCGCGCCAGTTCATCCCGTCCGTGGAGAAGGGGGTGCGCGCGCAGGCCGCGAAGGGCGTCGCCGCCGGCCATCCGCTGATCGACGTGCGGGTGACGCTGCTGGACGGCAAGGCCCACTCGGTGGACTCCTCCGACGCCGCGTTCCAGACGGCGGGGGCGCTCGCGCTGCGGGAGGCCGCCGCCGACGCGAAGATCCATCTGCTGGAGCCGGTCGCCGAGGTCAGCGTCCTCGTCGGCGACGACTACGTCGGCGCCGTGATGAGCGACCTGTCCGGGCGGCGCGGACGGGTGCTGGGCACCGAGCAGACGCCCGGCGGGCGCACGCTCGTCCGCGCCGAGGTGCCGGAGATCGAGATCGGCCGGTACGCCGTCGATCTGCGGTCCCTGTCGCACGGCACCGCACGCTTCAGCCGCCGGTACGTGCGGCACGAGCCGATGCCGGCGCAGATCGCGGAGAAGCTGCGCGAACAGGAGCGCCAGGCCTCGTAGTTCGCGCCCGGCGCACGCGCGAGGCGTGCCGGTGTTCCGGTTCACGCCGTTGTCCCACCGCGTCGGCGGGCGGTTTCGATCGTCCGCCGACGGGCTGTCAGTACCTGCGGATACGCTGATGACCTGATCAACAGGTGTGCGCAGCAAGGAAGTCGGGAAGGCCGCAGAAGCGACAGTGCGGCGTTGGGGGGTGGGGAAGTGACCGTGGAGAGCGGTTACGGCGACGCGTTCGGACCGCAGGTGCCGCGCACCGGCGACGGAGGCCATACGGCCACCTTCGCGCTGGCCTCGGCGGCCTACCGGGACAGCCCGGTGCAGGACATCAAGAAGGCCGACAACGAGTGGCACAAGACGACGGTGAAGGAGGGCCGCTCCTGGGCCACGATCTTCCGTCCCAATCTGGGTGAGGCGTTCTCCCGCGCGGTGGTGGACCGCATGCTGGGCAGTGGCCGCGCCCCGCTCATCCAGTCGTTCGGCACCGAACCTCAGATGGTCGTCGAGCACTGCCTCGCCGCCAACAACATCCGCCGCGCCCGCGACAACCGTCTCACCGCGATCAGCGTCGTGTGCGGGCTGCTGTTCCTGCCCGGCTTCCTGGGCTGGCTGCTGGTCTTCCAGATCCGCCAGAAGACCGGCAGGACCACCGACCGGCGGGCCTCCGCCCTGGCGACGGCGCTTCTCGCCGGGGTGGGCATCCTCGCCGTGCTGTTCCTGGTCAGGATGCCGTTCACCGGCTTCTGGGCGTGGTACGCGCGTGCGTCGGTGGTGATGCCGGTCATCGGCTGGTTCTGGGCGCGCCGCGTCTGCGAGAGGACCGCCCGCGATCTGCGGGAGCGCTGGGACGGCCTGCTGTCCGGGAGCAGCGTCGGCGCGAAGGTGCCCGAGGCGGTGCCGACCAGTCCGCGCGAGACCGCCGCCGAGTCGCTGCGCCAGTCCCTGGCCAGGCTCAGCGCCGAGCAGCAGTCGAACTCCGTCTTCTACGCCGGCCCCAAGGGCGTCCTCGGCATGGGCACCCGATGGGGTTCCTGGCAGCTCGCGGAGGATCTGGTCCCGGCCGATCCCGACCGTGAGATCCACCCGTTCCGCAGCTGGGACGTCATACGGGCGATCCATGACCAGCTGCGCATGCTGGAGCGCGGCCCACTGAACACGGGCGGTTTCCCCCGCCCGTCCATACGGCACTGGATCGTCACGCCGATCGGCGAGAACGCCACGGCGGTCGCCCGGCCCGACGGCACGGACGTGGAGGACTACCAGGTCAAGCCGCACGCCATACAGGAGATCTGCAACAAGCAGCAGTTCGGCGCGGGCGACCGGCACTATCTGGGCGTGCAGTGGACGCTGTGGGACGGCCAGCTGGTCATCACCATGCTGATCACGGTGACGGTGCTGTACGAGACGCTGCGCATCGAGGTGACCGGGCATGCGCTCGGTCCGGTGAACCCGCTGTTCACCGCGAAGCCGGAGGCCCCCACGAAGACGGTCACGAAGTCCTTCAAGCCGTGGGAGACGCGGACGGTGAAGTTGCCGCTGGTCAGCACCGACGAGGTGGTACGGCTCGCCGTGCGGGCGCCGCTCACCTGGTATCCGCCGCTGCTGAACTGGCTGGGCGGCGGCATCGCCCTGCCGGAGCCGTTCGGGCTGCGGCACGCGTGGGCGGACCAGCCGTGGCGGCACCGGTTCATGGCGGACGACGCGTTGCGGGCGGCGACGCCGGTGCTGCGTGTGGTGCACTCGGCGGCGCTGAAGGTGCTGAAGGAGAACGGCGTCGACACCGAGAAGTTCGGCGCGCGGTCGGCCTCCCTCAGCGCGGCGGTGCAGGACGTGGCGCCGAAGAAGGCCGACGTGTACGACGCGTAGCGGCGCGTCGGGCGCGGGTGCGGGCGGGCGTCAGGCCGGGGGCCAGGCGTCCGCCAGCATCTTGCGGGTGTCGGCCAGCAGCTGCGGCAGCACCTTGGTGTGGCCGACGACGGGCATGAAGTTGGTGTCGCCGCCCCAGCGGGGCACGATGTGCTGGTGCAGGTGAGCGGCGATGCCCGCGCCGGCGGCGGCGCCCTGGTTCATGCCGATGTTGAAGCCGTGGGCGCCGGACGCGGTGCGCAGCGCCGTCATGGCCTGCTTGGTCAGCTCGGCCAGCTCGGCGGTCTCGGCGTCGGTGAGGTCGGTGTAGTCGGCGACGTGCCGGTAGGGGACGGTCATCAGGTGGCCGCCGTTGTACGGGTACAGATTGAGCACCGCGTACACATGCTCGCCCCTGCGGACGATCAGACCGTCCTCGTCGGACTTGGCCGGGATGGAGCAGAAGGGACAGCCGTCGTCGGCGCCCGGGCCGCTCGGCTTGTTCTCTCCCTGGATGTAGGCCATCCGGTGGGGCGTCCACAGGCGCTGGAACGCGTCCTGCGTCCCCACTCCGATCTGCTGCTCCGGCTCACTCGTCATGCGTGCAGCATATGGCGTCCGGGTGAAGGGAAGGGCAAGGCCCCCGGCGAGATCAGGTCACCGGGGGCCGCCCACGCGCCGGGTCAGATCTGCGCCCGCTCCTCGACGACCTTCGCGATCTTCGCGATGGCCTCGTCGAAGGGGATGCCGTTCTCCTGGGAGCCGTCGCGGTAGCGGAAGGACACGGTGTTGTGGCCCATGTCCTCGTCGCCCGCGATGACCATGAACGGCACCTTCTGCTTCTGGGCGTTGCGGATCTTCTTCTGCATACGGTCCGAGGAGGAGTCCACCTCGACGCGCAGGCCCTTGGCCTTCGCCGCGGCGGCCCACTTCTCCAGGTACTCGACGTGGCTGTCGCCGATCGGGATGCCGATGGCCTGGACCGGTGCCAGCCAGGCGGGGAAGGCACCGGCGTAGTGCTCCAGCAGCACCGCGAAGAACCGCTCGATCGAGCCGAACAGCGCACGGTGGATCATGACCGGACGCTGCTTGGTACCGTCGGCCGCCGTGTACTCCAGGTCGAAGCGCTCCGGCAGGTTGAAGTCGAGCTGGATCGTCGACATCTGCCAGGTGCGGCCGATGGCGTCCTTGGCCTGGACGGAGATCTTCGGGCCGTAGAACGCGGCGCCGCCCGGGTCGGGCACGAGGGGCAGGCCCTGCTTCTCGGCGACCTGCCGCAGGGTCTCGGTCGCCTCCTCCCAGACCTCGTCGGAGCCGACGAACTTCTCCGGGTCCTTGGTCGACAGCTCCAGGTAGAAGTCGGTGAGGCCGTAGTCGCGCAGCAGGTTCAGCACGAAAGTGAGCGTCTTGTCGAGCTCGTCCGACATCTGCTCACGGGTGCAGTAGATGTGCGCGTCGTCCTGGGTGAAGCCGCGGGCGCGGGTGAGGCCGTGCACGACGCCCGACTTCTCGTACCGATACACGGTCCCGAACTCGAACAGGCGCAGCGGCAGTTCGCGGTAGGAACGGCCGCGCGCGTCGAAGATCAGGTTGTGCATCGGGCAGTTCATGGGCTTGAGGTAGTAGTCCACGCCCTCGTCGAGCTGCATGGGCGGGTACATGCCGTCGGCGTACCAGTCCAGGTGGCCCGAGGTCTCGAAGAGCTTCCCCTTCGTCGCGTGCGGGGTGTAGACGAACTCGTAGCCCTCTTCCTCGTGGCGGCGCCGCGAGTAGTCCTCCATGACCCGGCGGACGATGCCGCCCTTGGGGTGGAAGACGGCGAGGCCGGAGCCGATCTGCTCCGGGATGGAGAACAGGTCCAGTTCGCTGCCGAGCTTGCGGTGGTCGCGCTTCTCGGCCTCGGCGAGGAAGTCCAGGTACTGCTTCAGCTCGTCCTTGGACGGCCACGCGGTGCCGTAGATGCGCTGGAGCATCGGGTTCTTCTCGCTGCCGCGCCAGTAGGCGGCGGCGTTGCGCATCAGCTTGAACGCCGGGATGAGGCGGGTGGAGGGCAGGTGGGGACCGCGGCAGAGGTCCTTCCAGCACAGCTCGCCGGTCTTGGCGTCCAGGTTGTCGTAGATCGTCAGCTCGCCGGCGCCGACCTCGACGTCCGCGCCGTCGTCGGAGGAGGCGGAGCCCTTGAGGCCGATCAGCTCCAGCTTGTACGGCTCGTCGGCCAGCTCCTCGCGGGCGGCCTCGTCGGTGACGACGCGGCGGGCGAACCTCTGCCCGCGCTTCTGGATCTCCTGCATCTTCTTCTCGATGGCCTTGAGATCCTCGGGCGTGAACGGCTTCTCGACGTCGAAGTCGTAGTAGAAGCCGTCCTTGACGGGCGGGCCGATGCCGAGCTTCGCCTCCGGGAACAGCTCCTGCACGGCCTGGGCCATGACGTGCGCGGTGGAGTGGCGCAGGATGTTGAGACCGTCCTCGGAGGAGATCTCGACGCCCTCGACCTCGTCGCCGTCGGACAGCTCGTACGAGAGGTCCTTCAGCTCACCGGCCACGCGCGCGGCGATGATCGAGCGCTCGCCGGCGAAGAGGTCGGCGGCCGTAGTGCCCGTCGTCACCACGCGCTCTTCCCGCTCGGAATCGCGTTGGATGATCACACGGACGTCTGACACCGGTCTCTCCTGACTGAAGGTGGGGTGCGGCGCCATACCGGAGCGCACGCATAGGTATGGATCGTACCGACCCTCACCCGTGCTCCGCGAAATCGATATCGGCGGTCAGTCCGCGCAGTCCCCTCCGCAGGCCCCTTCGAAGAAGTCGAGGTTCTCCTGGAGTTCCTTGATCAGCCGGTCCCGTTCGGCCTCCTCGACCTGCGCGGGGGCGACCTCGGTGACGGCGGTGAGCCTGCGGAAGCCGCCGCGGCTCTCCAGCCGGCCGCACACCCGCACCGGCAGTCCGACGAGGTGGGCCTGGCCGGCGATGCGGTAGTCGTCCTCGCCGAGGGTGAGGCGGACGTGCGGGACGTCGGCGCCGTCGAGGACCCGCAGCCGTACGGTGCCGTCGCCGCGGGGCTGGGAGCGGCGCATGCGGACGACGGTGCCGGTGATCTCCACGGGCTGGGACGGTTCGCCGTGCAGATAGCGGGCGCCGGCCTCGCGCAGGACGGGCAGGTCGCCGGGTGAGAACTCGACCGGTTCGGTGTCGGTCGTGCCGTGGCCGGGGACGGGGGCGGCCGGGGCCCAGGCGACGGCGACGCGGGCACCTTCGGTGCCGTGGACGAGGGTGATCAACGCCTCGGTCAGTTCCCTGCTGACGCCGGCCTCGACGGCGGCGTCGAAGGCGTCCGTACGGCCGGTGGCGCGCCGGTAGTCAATGGCCTCGCGGGTGGCGTGCAGGGCCTGGTGGAGGCGGACGGTGAGCGGCCGGGCGGCGCGGACGGGGACGAACGCGGTGAGGGCGTGCCCGCCGTCGGCGGCGCCGACCAGGACGTTCTCCAGCAGGCCGGCGGCGGCGCGGCGGTGCCGGGCGCCGTGGAAGCCGGCGCGTGCACGGGTGGCGAGGGCGGCGGCGAGGAGCATGCGGCGGGCGGCGCCGCGCATCTGTTCCTGCGCGGTCCAGGAGGTGGCGCCGGCGGGGCCGTCGGGTGCGTCGCGCCACCAGCGGATCTCGTCGCTGGGCACGGCGAGGGCGAGCAGGACCTCGCGGGCGGCGGGGGTGGCGCTGCGGGCGAGGGCGTCGAGTGCCTCTGCGAGCAGGTCCTCGCTGTCGGGGAAGGCCCGTGATTCGGGGACGAGGAGGCTGGTGCCGGTGTCGGGGCCGGGCGGGGTCCAGCGGCCGTAGCGTCCCCGGGCGCCGCCGCGGCGCGACCAGCCGTGCCGGGCGAGCAGGGCACCGAGGGCGGCCGGGTCGATGTCGCCG
>NZ_JALLGL010000029.1 GCF_023072675.1 Streptomyces sp. XM83C | reverse complement strand
GGCCGATGCCTTCGGGGGAGGGGTAGAGGACGACGCCGAAGCCGTGGGCGGCGGCGACGCGGGCGGCGCCGGTGTAGACGCCGGGGAAGAATTCGGTGGTGAGGGCGGGGACGACGAGGAGGACGGTGCGGGTGCGGCCGAGGCGCAGGTTGCGTGCGGCGAGGTTGGGGCGGTAGCCGAGGGTGCGGGCGGCGTCGCGGACGCGTTGTGCGGTGGCTTCGGAGACGCGGCCGCGCCATTTGTCGCCGAGGACGAGGGAGACGGCGGCTTGGGAGACGCCTGCGGCCTGTGCGACGTCGCGGCTGGTGGGGCGGGTGCTGCTGTGTGCCACCGGGTGCCCCGTTTCTTTCTTCTGGACGGTCGATCAGGGCTCATGGTACGTATGACGAAGCACGTTATACGTAAAACTTGGCCGGAAGGGCGGAATCATGGCCGCGGGATGCCTGGAGATCCTGAGGGCGAGGCATGCCGCCCGCCTGCTCACCGGCACCCTCGTGGGGCGCCTGCCGAACGCCACGGCCGCGATCGCCGTGGTGCTCTTCGTCCGCGCCGAGGGCGGCAGCTACAGCCTCGCCGGGGCGCTCGCCGCCGTGTACGGCGTCGCCAACGCCGTCGGCCAGCCGGTCCTCGGCCGTCTCGTGGACCTGTTCGGACAGCCCCGCGTCCAGTTGCCCGCGGCGGTGCTCGCCGCGCTCGCGGCGACCGCGTTCGCGCTCACCGGGATCGACCCGCTGCCCCTGGCCTGGGCCGCCGTCGCCGTGGCCGGCCTGTTCGCCCCGCCCCTGGAGGGCGGCCTGCGTGCCCTGTGGCCGTCGGTGCTGCGGCGTGAGGACCAGGTGCACACCGCGTACGCCATGGACGCGGTCGCCCAGGAGATCATGTTCACCGTGGGCCCGCTGCTGGTGACCCTGTGCGTGGCGCTGTGGTCGGCGCAGGCCGCGCTGATCCTCCTCAACGTCGTCGGTGTCCTCGGCGCGCTCTGGGTGGTCGTCTCCCCGCCGTCGCGCGCCTGGCGCTCCGCGCCCCGGGAGGCGCACTGGCTGGGCGCCCTGCGCTCACGTGGCCTGAACGTGCTGCTCGCCGCGTTCCTGTTCGTCGGCATCGCGCTGGGCTCGATCACCGTCGCCGCCGTGTCGTACGCCGACGGTCACGGCGGTGACGCGGTGTACGGCTGGCTGATGGCCGCTCTCGGGCTCGGCGCGCTGACCGGCGGCACGGTCTACGGTGCGCGGCAGTGGCCGGGTGCACCGGAGCGGCGACTGACGGTCCTGGTGGCGTTTCTGGCGGTGTGTTATCTGCCGCTCACGCTGATGCCGGGCGCGGTCGGCATGGTGGCGCTCACCGCGCTCGCCGGCGTCTTCCTCGCGCCGGCCATCGCCTGTGCGTTCGTCATCGTGGACCGGCATGCGCCGAGCGGTACGGTCACGGAGGCGTTCTCCTGGCTGGTGACCACGTTCACCGTGGGTGCCTCGGTGGGAACGGGCCTTGCGGGGCCCGTCGTCCAGGCGGGCGGGGCCCGCTGGGGTTTCGCCGTGCCGGGGGTGGCGGGCGGTGTGTCGCTGCTGGTGCTGCTGGCCTTCCGGAAGATCCTCGCAGTTCCCTTCCGGGGAGCGGTTGTTGCGGCTTCATCGGAAAATGATCCAAATCGTGCTGCCGAACCCCGTTTCAGTTCGGGGGATCGGGCGTAATGTTCAGTCATGGACCGCCGCATTTTCGGGCTGGAGAACGAGTACGGCGTCACGTGCACGTTCAGGGGACAGCGCCGTCTGTCGCCTGACGAGGTGGCGCGGTACCTCTTCCGCCGTGTCGTGTCATGGGGCCGCAGCAGCAATGTGTTTCTGCGGAACGGCGCCCGCCTGTATCTCGATGTGGGCTCCCACCCGGAATACGCGACACCCGAATGTGACAATGTCATCGAACTGGTCACCCACGACAAGGCCGGCGAGCGCATTCTCGAGGGCCTGCTGGTGGACGCGGAACGACGCCTGCACGAGGAGGGAATCGCGGGCGACGTCTACCTCTTCAAGAACAACACCGACTCGGCGGGCAACTCCTATGGATGCCACGAGAACTACCTGGTGGCCCGGCACGGGGAGTTCTCGCGGCTCGCGGACATCCTCATCCCCTTCCTGGTGACGCGGCAGCTGCTGTGCGGCGCGGGCAAGGTCCTGCAGACCCCGCGTGGCGCCGTCTACTGCGTCAGCCAGCGGGCCGAGCACATCTGGGAGGGTGTCTCCTCGGCGACGACCCGCTCGCGGCCCATCATCAACACCCGCGACGAGCCGCACGCCGACGCCGAGCGCTACCGCCGGCTGCATGTGATCGTCGGCGACTCCAACATGTCCGAGACGACCATGCTCCTGAAGGTCGGCGCCACCGATCTGGTGCTGCGCATGATCGAGGCGGGCACCGTGATGCGTGACCTCACCCTGGAGAACCCGATCCGGGCGATCCGCGAGGTCAGCCATGACATCACCGGCCGCCGCAAGGTGCGCCTGGCGAGCGGCCGGGAGGCGTCCGCGCTGGAGGTTCAGCGGGAGTACTACGAGAAGGCCGTGGACTTCTGCGAGCGGCGCGGCATCCGCACCGGCACCGTCGAACAGGTGCTGGAGCTGTGGGGCCGTACCCTCGACGCGATCGAGTCCGAGGACCTCGACCGCATCGGCACCGAGATCGACTGGGTGATGAAGTACAAGCTCATCGAGCGGTACCGGGCCAAGCACAACATGACGATGTCGCATCCGCGGGTGGCGCAGATAGACCTCGCCTACCACGACATCCACCGTCGGCGAGGCCTGTACTACCTGCTGGAGAAGAAGGGCCAGGCCGCTCGGATCTGCAACGATCTGAAGATCTTCGAGGGCAAGTCGGTGCCCCCGCAGACCACCCGGGCCAGGCTGCGCGGCGACTTCATCCGCCGGGCGCAGGAGCAGCGCCGTGACTTCACCGTCGACTGGGTGCATCTGAAACTGAACGACCAGGCGCAGCGCACGGTGCTGTGCAAGGACCCCTTCCGCTCGGTCGACGACCGTGTGGAGAAGCTGATCGCCGGTATGTGAGCCGGGCAGGGTTGTGTCCCCGGATGCCGCGGGAACGCCACACGGGCGCCGTACGTTCTCCGTACGGCGCCCTGCTCACGCCGTAGAGTTGCGCGCACGCCCACCGCACCCCCGATGATTACGAGGCTCTATCGTGCGCCGACGCTCCCTGATGATTGCCGTTCCCGCCGGGCTGGCCGTGCTCGCCGGCTGCGGCGACGAGAAGTCCGACTCGAAGACGGCCGGTGACAGCGTGTCGCCCAGCCCGTCGGCGGCGGCCTCCCCGAACATCGTCGACGGTCCGCTTCCGGCCGTCACCGCGGGCAGCAAGTTCGGGGAGAAGCCGACCCTCGCCAAGGGCAGCGGTGAGCTGCCGAAGGACGGCATCGCGGTGCGCACGCTGATCACCGGCAGCGGCCGTCCGGTCGCCGAGGGTGACTACATCGTGGCGGACTTCCTCGGCCAGATCTGGGGCACCGACAAGGTGTTCGCCAACTCCTACGACGGCAAGCAGCCGCTGGTGGCGGCGCTCGCCCAGGGCCAGATCTGGGAGGCCTGGCGGTACGGGCTGCCGGGCAAGAAGCTCGGCAGCCGCGTGCAGATCGCCACGCCGCCCACCTGGGGCTATCCGCAGGGCAGCCAGGACGCCGGGGTGAAGGGCACCGACTCGCTGGTGTTCGTGATCGACCTGAAGGAGGCGTACAGCGCCAACAGTTCCGCGCAGGGCAAGAAGGTCCCGCAGACGGACAAGGCGCTGCCCACGGTCGGGACGAACACCGACGGCAAGGCGCCGTCCATCGAGGTGCCCAAGACCGACCCGCCGAAGGACCTGGTCGCCAACTACGTCATCGAGGGCGACGGGGAGCCGCTGAAGGCCGACAGCACGGTCCTCGTGCACTACAAGGGCGTGCTGTGGGACACCGGCAAGGAGTTCGACTCCTCCTACAGCCGGAACTCCCTGACGTCGTTCTCCCTCCAGCAGGTAGTCAAGGGCTGGGGGCAGGGTCTGACCGGCAAGAAGGTCGGCAGCCGGGTGCTGATCGTGGTGCCGCCGTCGCTGGGGTACGGGGACAACCCGCCGCAGGGCAGCGACATCAAGAAGGACTCCACGATGGTGTTCACGGTGGACATTCTGGCCGCCATCTGACCGGCCGGGGATACAGGACTCCGACCGCCCGGGGATACAGGACTCCGACCGCCCGGGGATACAGGACTCCGACCGCCCGGGATGCGAGACTGTGCCCGTTGCCTTTCCGCGGACGAGCAGGAGAAAGACGTGAGCATCGAAAAGCCCGAGGTCGACTTCCCGGGCGGCGAGCCCCCGACGGATCTCGTGATCAAGGACATCTGGGAGGGCACCGGCGAGGACGCGAAGCTCGGGCAGACGGTCACCGTGCACTACGTGGGCGTCGCCTTCAGCACGGGTGAGGAGTTCGACTCCAGCTGGCACCGGAGCGCGCCGTTCCGCTTCGTGCTCGGTGCCGGCCGGGTCATCAAGGGCTGGGAACTGGGCCTGGAGGGCATGAAGGTCGGCGGCCGTCGGCAGCTGACCATCCCCTCCCGCTTCGCCTATGGCGACCACAGCCCGAGCCCGGCGATCAAGCCTGGCGAGACGCTGATCTTCGTCGTGGACCTGCTCGCCGTCTGACCGACGCCGACCGGACCCGATCACCTGGGGCCCATGCCTGTCCGGGCATGGGCCTTCGGCTTTGCCCTGGTCCCGTGGGACGGTACGGTCATCGTCCGTAAGGACCATAGGGAGGCGAAGGGCGTCGATGGCCATTGCCAAGGCCGAGCGGCTGATGAACCTGGCGCTGTGTCTGCTCGGCACACGCCGGCCGCTGAGCAAGCGTGAGCTGCGCGCATCCATCGAGGCCTATGTCGAGGCCTTCGGTCCGGAGGGATCGCCCGGCACGGACGACTCCTTCAACCGCATGTTCGAGCGGGACAAGGACGATCTGCGCGAGCTGGGCCTGGTCATCGAGACCGTGGAGAGCCTCGACGGCGAGGTCGGCTACCTCGCCCGCCGCGACAGCAACCGGCTGCCCCCGATCACCCTGGACGCCGAGGAGGCCGCCGCGCTCGGCCTCGCCGCGAAGGTGTGGCAGCAGGCCCGCCTCGCCGGCGCCGCCAGCGGCGCCCTGCAGAAACTGCGCGCCGCGGGCCTGCCCGAGGACGTCGACCCGTACGAGGCGCACAGCGCGCTGGAGCCGCGCATCCCCGTCCACGAGGCCGCGTTCGAGCCGCTGATGCTCGCCTGCCGGGACCGCCGCCCCGTCGTCTTCGACTACCGCAAGGCCAACGCCGCCCAGCCCGAGCAGCGGCATGTCGAGCCATGGGCGCTGGAGTGCTGGCGCGGCCACTGGTATCTCGCCGGATTCGACCGCGACCGGGGCGCCGAGCGCGTCTTCCGGCTGTCGCGCATCACCGGCAAGGTCCGCTCCCGCGGCGGGAAGTTCACCGCGCCGGTGCCGGATGTGGTGACCGTGCGGGAGACCGTGGCGAGCTGGGCGGGGGAGACCGCCGACCGCACCGCCGTGATCCGGCTGCGTTCCGGCGCCGGGTACCCCCTTCGGGCGAGGGCCACGGCGGTCCGGGAACTCGGGGACGGCTGGGACGAGTTGGAGATTCCGTACGGGCACGGCCTCGACGCCTGGCTGGTGGAGTTCGGCCCGGACGTGATCGTGCGGGAGCCCGCGGAGCTGCGGGCGGACGTCGTGGACCGGCTGCGGGCCGTGGCCCGGGGCTGAGGGGGAGCGGAGCGACACAGTGGCAGGCAGACCGGTCAGGCCCACCAGCGCCATCGACCAGACCCGGCGGATGCTCTCCCTGGTGACCTACCTCAGGGAGCGCCCCGGAGCACGCATCGAGGACGTGGCGCGCGCGTTCGGGATCAGCGAGGACGAGCTGGTCTCCGACCTCGATGTGCTGCCCATGTGCGGCACCAGCTTCCGCGGCGGCGATCTGCTCGACATCGACACCGACGGCGAGCGGATCTGGTGGCACAACCCGGCCGCGCTCGGCGCCGACGCCGCCGAGCCGCTCAGGCTCGCCGCCGACGAGGCGACCGCGCTGCTCGTCGCCGCGCGGGCCGTGGCCACGCTGCCGGGGCTGCGGGAGAGCGACCGGCAGGCCCTGCTGCGGGCCACCGCCAAGGTGGAGGCCGCGGCCGGGGAGGCCGCCGGCGCCAGCTCCCGGCTGTCGGTCACCTTCGAGTCCGAGGGCGGTGTCTTCGCCGACGTCGACCGGGCCATCTCCGAGCGGCGCCGACTGTGGATCCGCTACTACTCCCCGGCCCGCGACGAGGTCACCGAGCGGGAGATCGACCCGATCCGCCTGGTCAGCGTCGGCCACACCTATGTCGAGGCCTGGTGCCGGCGCTCCGAGGCGCGGCGCACGTTCCGGCTCGACCGGGTCGCCGAGATCAAGATCCTCGACGAGCCGTCCGCGCCGCCCGAGATCGAGCTGCGCGACCTGTCCGAGGCGCTGGTGCAGCCGGCGGCCGAGGACCCGGAGGTCGTCGTCGAGGTCGGCCCGGGCGGGCGCTGGGTCGCCGAGTACTACCCGCACGACAGCGCGGAGGAGCTGGAGGACGGCGGTCTGCGCATCACCCTGCGCACCCCCGACCCGGCCTCCCTGCGGCGGCTGGCGCTGCGCCTGGGCCGGGACGGCCGTATCGTCTCCCCGCCCGAGCTGGCCGAGAGCGCCCGCCGCGCGGCCCGCGAGGCGCTCGCGGCGTACGAGGACGAGGCGGCGGCCCGTGCCGCGGGCGGAGCGGGCACGGCGGCGGTGTGAGGCCCCGGACGTGGGGCGCGGAGGCGGACGAGCAGAGGAAAGAGGGGCAGGGCTGTGAGCGAGTCGGCGTCGTCGGGTGTGCAGGGCATGTCGGTGGCGACCGCGTTCGCGGGCATGCGCAGCGTGGCACCGGTGGTCTTCAGGGCGGGCTGCCCCGACTGCCGGGGCCGCTTCGAACTGGCGGCCGGCGCGCTGCGGCTGGCCATCGGCGCCAGCAGCCGTACCACCTTCTACTCCTTCACCTGCCCCGAGTGCGGGGCCGCCGTCCGCAAGCCGGCGGGGGAGCGGATCGTGGAACTGCTCACCGGCGGCGGCGTGCGCACACTGAAGCTGCACTCCACGCTGTGAGGCGGGCGGCGCCCGCGGTGCGCCGAGGCGGCTGCGGACCGCGGGCGCCGAGGGTCTAGGCTCAGCGGCATGTTCTGGCCGATGTTCGCGGTAGCTGTGGGTTTCCTGGGTCTCGCCGTTCTCGGTGTGCTCGCCGTGCGGGTCTTCCTGGAGGCGCAGCGCCTCGGCCGTCAGGTCGCCGACTCCGCGCGCCGTATCAACCGGGCCGCGGAGGACCTGGAGCGGGCCTCGGTGAGCGTGGCCAAGGCGGTCGACTCGCTGTGAGCCGGGTTGCGTGAATGCGCGGCGAACCGGCTTCGGTGCCGCTGTGAGTCACCGCGCACCGGCCGTTTTGGGCCGGTTCGCCCTGTCACGTGCCAGCTTGCGGCGGGTACGCTGATCGCGGTGCGGAGAACGAGGCCCGTACCGCTGACCGGGAAGACGCACGGGGATTGCCTCGCGTTCACCCCCGGGCGTTACGATCGCTGTACGCACGATTGATCGGACATATGTCCGGCCGGTCGGACAGCATCCCACCCAGCCGCCTCGGTGAGAAGGTAAAGACTTATGTTCGGAAGGCTCGGAGCCCCCGAGATCATTCTCATCCTCGTCGTCATCGTGCTGCTGTTCGGCGCGAAGAAGCTTCCGGACATGGCCCGCTCTCTCGGCAAGTCCGCGCGCATCCTCAAGAGCGAGGCCAAGGCGATGAAGGAGGAGGGCAACAGTACCTCCGCCCAGACCCCCACCACCGGCGAGCAGCCGCCGGTGCAGCGCACCATCCAGGCCGCCCCCGGCGACGTGACCAGCTCGCGCCCGGTCGCCGAGCCGACGGACACGACCAAGCGCTGACGCGGGGCCGGTGACCTCCGGCCCGCCGTACGAGATGGGAACGTGGGTTGCTGAAGCCTGCCCGCAAAAAGGAGAAGGACCCCGAGGGGCGGATGCCGCTCGCGGAACACCTTCGTGAGCTCCGCAACCGGCTCGCCAAGGCGGTCCTGGCCATCATCGTCGTCACGATCGTGGCCGCCTTCTTCTACCAGGACATCATCAACATCTTCACCAAGCCGATCCTCGACTCGGTCGGCTGCGCGAAGTCCTTCGAGGAACTGGCCAAGGTCAAGGACGAGACCTGTGCCCGGATCACCGTCAACGGTCTGCTGGCCCCGTTCACGCTGGCGCTGAAGGTCTCGCTGATGGCGGGCGTGGTGCTGGCCAGCCCGATCTGGCTCTACCAGCTGTGGGCCTTCGTCGCCCCGGGCCTGCACCGGCACGAGAAGAGGTACGCGTACGCGTTCGTCGCCAGCGGTGTGCCCCTCTTCCTCGGCGGCGCGTTCGTCGCCTATGCGGTGCTGCCCGCCGCTGCGCGTGTGCTGCTGGAGTTCACCCCGGACAACGCCGACAACCTGCTGCCGCTCGACGAACTGCTCGATCTCGTCACGCGCATGGTCGTCGTCTTCGGCCTCTCGTTCGAGCTGCCGCTGTTGCTGGTCATGCTCAACCTCACCGGGGTGCTGTCGGGCAGGCGGATGCTCGGCTGGTGGCGCGGGATGATCCTGGGCATCACGGTGTTCGCCGCGGTCGCGACCCCGAGCACGGACCCGCTGACGATGATCGCCCTCGCGGCGCCGATCTGGGTGCTGTACTTCGGCGCGGTGGTCTTCGCGCTCCTCAACGACCGGCGCCGCAGACTCCGCGAGGCCGCCGGCCCCGCCGACGACGAGGCCTCCGAGCTGGACCTGACCCCCGAGGACATCGGCGAGGTCGAGCCCGTGACCGCGAACCGTGCCCTGCCGGAGCAGACGAGCCGGGACCGGGTGAACGGCTACGACGACGCGACCTGAGACACCGCTGGGGACGACCGGGGCGGGCGGCGCTGAGCTGCCCGTCCCGGCTGCTTTCCCGGGGCGCCCGCCCCGTGCACCGGTCCGGGGACGGAGGCCCGCCCTGCGGGCCTGTGCGGGCTCGGGCCGGCCGAGCGACGCGCCTGCGCGCCCGGCCGGCCCCGGCGGAGCGAGCCCGGGCGGGAGAGGCCCCACTGCCCCGCCCGTTCACCGGGCGGGTGATCCGGATAATGATCGTCCTGTTGTCAGTGGGGCCCGGTACGCTCGAAAGCACGATGACAGAGGACCTCTCACCGGCCGAGCGGTACGCGGCAGCCCGCAGGCGCGCTGCCGAGCAGGCCACCGCGCTCGCGTCCTTCCGCGAGATGTACGACTTCGGCCTCGACCCCTTCCAGATCGAGGCCTGCCAGGCGCTCGAAGCGGGCAAGGGCGTGCTGGTCGCGGCGCCCACCGGCTCCGGCAAGACGATCGTCGGCGAGTTCGCCGTCCACCTCGCCCTGCGGCAGGGCAAGAAGTGCTTCTACACGACGCCCATCAAGGCGCTGTCCAACCAGAAGTACGCCGACCTGTGCCGCCGCTACGGCACGGAGAAGGTCGGACTCCTCACCGGCGACAACAGCGTCAACTCCGACGCCCCCGTGGTCGTGATGACCACCGAGGTCCTGCGGAACATGCTGTACGCCGGGTCCCAGACGCTGCTCGGCCTCGGCTATGTGGTCATGGACGAGGTGCACTACCTCTCCGACCGCTTCCGCGGCGCCGTATGGGAGGAGGTGATCATCCACCTGCCCGAGTCGGTGACGCTCGTGTCGCTCTCCGCGACCGTCTCCAACGCCGAGGAGTTCGGCGACTGGCTGGACACCGTCCGCGGCGACACCGAGGTGATCGTCTCCGAGCACCGCCCGGTCCCGCTGTTCCAGCACGTGCTCGCCGGGCGGCGGATGTACGACCTGTTCGAGGAGGGCGAGGGCCACCGCAGGGCCGTCAACCCCGACCTGACCCGGCTGGCCCGCATGGAGTCCACCCGCCCCTCCTACCAGGACCGCAGGCGCGGCCGGGCCATGCGCGAGGCCGACCGGGAGCGGGAGCGCCGCCAGCGCTCGCGGACCTGGACGCCCGGCCGCCCCGAGGTCATCGAACGCCTCGACGCCGAAGGCCTGCTGCCCGCCATCACGTTCATCTTCAGCCGCGCCGGCTGCGAGGCCGCCGTCCAGCAGTGCCTGTACGCGGGCCTCAGACTCAACGACGACACCGCCCGCGAACAGGTCCGCGCCCTCGTCGAGGAGCGCACCGCCGCCATCCCCCGCGAGGACCTGCACGTCCTCGGCTACTACGAGTGGCTGGAAGGCCTGGAGCGGGGCATCGCCGCCCACCACGCGGGCATGTTGCCCACCTTCAAGGAGGTCGTGGAGGAACTCTTCGTGCGCGGCCTGGTGAAGGCTGTCTTCGCCACCGAGACCCTCGCGCTCGGCATCAACATGCCCGCCCGCTCCGTGGTGCTGGAGAAGCTCGTCAAGTGGAACGGCGAGCAGCACGCCGACATCACCCCCGGCGAGTACACCCAGCTCACCGGGCGCGCCGGCCGGCGCGGCATCGACGTCGAGGGCCACGCCGTGGTGCTGTGGCAGCGCGGCATGAGCCCCGAGCACCTCGCGGGCCTCGCCGGCACCCGCACCTATCCGCTGCGCTCCAGCTTCAAGCCGTCGTACAACATGGCGGTCAACCTGGTCGAGCAGTTCGGCCGGCACCGCTCGCGGGAGCTGCTGGAGACGTCCTTCGCGCAGTTCCAGGCCGACAGATCCGTCGTCGGCATCTCCCGGCAGGTGCAGCGCAACGAGGAGGGCCTCGCCGGCTACAAGGCGTCCATGACCTGCCACCTCGGCGACTTCGAGGAGTACGCGCGGCTGCGCCGCGAACTGAAGGACCGCGAGACCGAGCTGGCCCGTCGCGGCGCCGTCCAGCGGCGCGCGGAAGCCGCGGTCGCGCTGGAACGCCTCAAACCGGGCGACATCATCCACGTGCCCACCGGCAAATACGCGGGGCTCGCCCTGGTCCTCGACCCCGGTCTGCCCGCCGGCCGCTCCAACAACCACCGCGGCTTCGACCACCACGACGGGCCCCGCCCGCTGGTGCTCACCGCCGAACGGCAGGTCAAGCGGCTCGCGTCGGTCGACTTCCCCGTGCCGGTCGAACCGCTGGAGCGGATGCGCATTCCGAAGTCCTTCAACCCGCGCTCCCCGCAGTCCCGCCGCGATCTCGCGTCGGCGCTGCGCACCAAGGCCGGGCACATCCCGCCCGAGCGGCACCGCAAACGGCGTGCCGAGGCGGCCGACGACCGGGAGATCGCCCGCCTGCGCAAGGCCCTGCGCGCCCACCCCTGCCACGGTTGCAGCGACCGTGAGGACCACGCCCGCTGGGCCGAGCGCTACTACCGGCTGCTGCGCGACACCAGCCAGCTGGAGCGCCGTATCGAAGGACGCACCAACACCATCGCGCGCACCTTCGACCGGATCGTGGCGCTCCTGACCGAGCTGGACTATCTGCGTGCCGACGAGGTCACCGAGCACGGCAGGCGGCTCGCCCGGCTCTACGGCGAACTCGACCTGCTCGCCAGCGAATGCCTCAGAGCCGGCGTGTGGGAGGGCCTGAACCCGGCCGAACTCGCCGCGTGCGTCTCGGCGCTGGTGTACGAGGCCCGCGTCGGCGACGACGCCATGGCGCCGAAGCTGCCCTCCGGCAAGGCGAAGGCCGCGCTCGGCGAGATGGTGCGGATCTGGGGCCGGCTCGACGCCCTGGAGGAGGAGTTCCGTATCAACCAGACCGAGGGCGTCGGCCAGCGCGAACCCGACCTGGGCTTCGCCTGGGCCGCGTACATGTGGGCGTCCGGCAAGGGCCTCGACGAGGTGCTGCGCGAGGCGGAGATGCCCGCCGGCGACTTCGTGCGCTGGTGCAAGCAGGTCATCGACGTGCTCGGGCAGATCCAGGCGGCGGCCCCCGCCGAGGGCTCCACGGTGCCGAAGGCCGCGCGCAAGGCCGTCGAGGAACTGCTGCGCGGCGTGGTCGCCTACTCGTCCGTCGGCTGACGCGGCCCGCCCCGGCCGGCGGGCGGACCGAGCCCGCCGCCCGGCGACAGGGCGGCGGAGCCGGCCGCGCCCGCTCACCGTCCCGGCGGCAACCTCGCACGAAGCCGGTCACCCCGCACGGTGACCGGCTTTCGTATGCCCGTACGTCGTGACGCACCGTGTGCGAACGGAGTCGCAGCGTGCAAATGGAGCCGAGCGTACTCCTGCGTCGCGGCCGTTTCAGGCGGTTCCCGAATATGACACGGCGATGATCCGGTCGGACTAAGCTCGCCCGCAGCGCACCGAGTTGAGATGTATTCGGGCACTTGTTCCCTAAATCTTCCGAAGATCCCAGAGGGTTCACATGGTGAGAGTCCAATCCCCTCCTGGTCGCCGCGAACTCCCCGACGCGAGCGTGCTGTTGCTGCCCGCCATAGCGACGGCCGCGGCGACCGGAGCCGCCGTCGCCCTGGTGGCGCAGCCGGCCCGGACCGCCGTCGGCCTGTGCGGGGCCGTCGCCACGCTGCTCGTGCTCGCGACGGCCTGCGAGGCGGTGCGGCGAGGCCGGCTGCTGCGGTCGGCCCGCGCCGAGCACGTCCGGCGCACGGCGTACCTCGAACAGCGCGTCGCCGGCCACGAGGAGGAGAACCGGCGCCTCGCCAAGGAGCATCTGCCCGCCGCCATCGACCGGATGCACCAGGGACACTCCCCGCGAGAGGTACTGCGTCAACTCTCCCTGGAGAATCCACACTTCCGGGCGCTGTCCAAGACACAGCTCGAAGTCATCAAGTCCGCGCTGCGGCTCATCGAGTTCGAGGAGGCCCTGCGGGATTCCTCGCAGCGCTCCTTCGTCAGCGTCGCCCGCCGCGTCCAGGCCATCGTCCACCAGCAGGCCAAGGAACTCCGCGAGATGGAGGAGGACCACGGACGCAACCCCGAGGTCTTCGACGACCTGCTGCGCATCGACCACGGCACCGCGATGATCGGCCGCCTCGCCGACTCCGTCGCCGTCCTCGGCGGCGGCCGGCCCGGCCGCCAGTGGCCGCTGCCCGTGCCGCTGTACAGCGTGCTGCGCGGCGCCATGTCGCGCATCCTGGAGTACCCGCGCATCTCCCTCGACAACATCGCCAAGGTCAACATCCGCGGCATCTCCGTCGAGCCCGTCATCCACGCCTGCGCGGAACTCCTCGACAACGCCACCCGCTACTCGCCGCCGACCACCAAGGTCCATGTGACCGCCACCGAGGTGCAGACCGGCATCGCCATCGAGATCGAGGACTCCGGCGTCAGCCTCACCGAAGAGGCCCGGCTGCGCCTGGAGGAACTCATCGAGCAGGCCAAGCGGGCCGAGGACCTCCAGGCCATCAGCGAGGCCCCGCGGCTCGGCCTCGCCGTCGTCGGCCGTCTGTGCACCACGTACAAGATGCAGATCTCGCTGCGGCCCTCCGCGTACGGCGGCACCAAGGCCGTCCTGGTAGTCCCCCGCGAGATGGTCACCAGCGACCCCGCGCCCGGCTACGCGCACGGCATCGGCGCCACCTCGCTGCCGATCGCCGACACCGACGGCGTCGAGGGCCCCAAGCGCCCGCCGAAGCGCCGCCGGCCCACCAATCCGCGCATCCCGGCCGACCTCTCCCTCGACGACGAGGTGCCCATCGTCACCGAGTGGACCGACAAGGGCCTCCCGCAGCGCCGCCGCAAGATCCAGACCTCCCTCAGCGAGCGCATCGCCGAACAGCTCCGCGAGGAGGCCGAGGCCAAGCGCGAAGGCCGCCCCACCATCTGGGAGGAGCACGAGGCGCGGCAGCGGGAGGAGGCCAGGGCCAGGGGCGAGGAGGTCCAGAAGGACGACCGGCCGCCCGGCCTGTGGGTGGAGTCCTTCTGGGAGGGCCTGCGCAAGGGCCTGCCCGAGGGCGCAGACCCCACCGAGTTCACGCGCCACCCCGAGAAGTTCACCTACCTGATCGACGACAAGGCCCGCCCCGGGGCCGATGACGAGGGGGACCTCACGTGATCCAGCAACGACAGAACTTCGACTGGATGCTCAGGGACCTGTACAACAGCGCGCCCGGCATCGAGATGATCGTGGTGCTGTCGGCCGACGGCCTGCGCATCGCCCGGTACGGCGGCGACCCCGACGCCGCCGACCGTGTCGCCGCCGCCTGCGCGGGCATGCAGAGCCTGGTCACCGCGGTCGCCGACGAGATCCCCGCCACCGACGGCGAGATGAAACTCGTCCTCGTCGAACTCAACGGCGGCTACTTCTACCTCATGGCCGCCGGCGCCAACGCCTACCTCGCGGTCCTGTCGGACATGGTGTGCGAGCCCGGCCTGATGAGCCACTACATGCGCGACCTCGTCGTCCGCATCGGCCAGCACCTGACCACTCCGCCCCGGCGCAACGGGCAGAGCGTATGACGCCTCCGCAACGCCACAGGCGCCGGCCGGCCTCCGACCCGCCCTCCACGCCCGTGCCGTCGCCGCGGCACACACCGGGCGGGACCGGGCAGGACGAGGAGCCGAAGAAGCCGGAACGGCTCTACACGATCACCGGCCCGGACGGCGACCGCGCCCAGCTCGACCTCGTCACCCTGATCGTGGCGAGGGCCGACCCGCCCGCCTCCGCCCCCCCGGAGGAGGCGGCAGTGCTGCGGCTGTGCGCGTCCCCGCTGTCCGTCGCCGAACTGTCCGCCTACTTACGGCTGCCGTTCAGCGCGATGACCGTGCTGCTCACCGACATGCTGGCGGCCGGCACCGTGCACGCCCGCGCCCCGATCGTGCGCCAGCAACTGCCCGACCGGTCCCTCCTCGAAGCGGTGATGCATGGACTGGAACGGCTCTGACGACGTGACCGACACCGACCAGGCACACCGGACCGCGCCGCCCGCGCAGGGCTGGGCGGCCGGCGGGCACCGCATGTGAAAGGCACCGCAGTTGAAAGCCTCTGACACCGTCCCCGGACCACGGGCCGAGGACCAGCTGCCCCACTCCACCCAGGCGGCCGCGAAGATCGTCATCGTGGGCGGCTTCGGCGTCGGCAAGACGACCATGGTCGGCTCGGTCAGCGAGATCAAACCGCTGACCACCGAGGAGACCATGACCCAGGCAGGCATCGGCGTCGACGACAATTTCGGCTCCGCGTCCAAGACCGCCACCACCGTGGCCATGGACTTCGGCCGGATCCGCATCTCGGACGAGGTGGTGCTGTACCTCTTCGGCACCCCCGGCCAGGAACGCTTCTGGTTCCTGTGGAACGGCCTGTTCGAGGGGGCGCTCGGCGCCGTCGTCCTCGTCGACACCCGCCGCCTGGAGGTCAGCTTCGAGGTCATGGGCCGGCTGGAGGAGCGCGGTGTGCCCTTCGTGGTCGCCGTCAACACCTTCCCCGACGCGCCCCGCTACGCCATCGAGGATCTCCGTCAGGCCCTCGACCTGACCCCCGAGATCCCGATCATCGAGTGCGACGCCCGCCGCCGCGCCTCCAGCCGTGACGTACTGATGACCCTCATGCGGTTCCTTCAGGCGCTGATGGCCGCCAACGGCACCCTCACCTGACCCCCTGACACCACCTCAGTTCCCGGAGCGACCCCCGTGACTCCTGAACACCCCGGCACGACCACGCACGATCCCGCCCGGGTCCCGCCCCCCGGCTGCCCCGCGCACGACCGGGGCCCGGGCGGGCTGGTCCGGCTGTACGGCCCCGGCGCCGAGAACCTCGGCGACCTGTACGAGGACCTGCGCGAGGAGCACGGCGCCGTGGCCCCCGTCCTGCTCCACGACGACGTACCGATGTGGATCGTCCTCGGTCACGCCGAGAACCTGCACATGGTGACCTCGCCCGCCGAGTACTGCCGGGACAGCCGCATCTGGACCCCGCTCAAGGAGGGCAGGGTCAGCCCCGACAACCCGCTGATGCCGCACATCACCTGGGAGCCCATCTGCTCCCACACCGAGGGCGAGGAGCACCAGCGGCTGCGCGGCGCGGTCATGGCCGCCATGTCCACCATCAACCACCGCGCCCTGCGCCGGTACATCAACCGCTACACCCAGCGGCTCGTCAACCGGTTCTGCGAGAAGGGCCACGCCGACCTGGTCAGCCAGTTCGCCGACCACCTCCCGATGGCCGTCATGTGCGAGATCCTCGGCCTGCCGGAGGAGTACAACGAGCGCATGGTGCACGCTGCCCGCGACATGCTCAAGGGCACCGAGACGGCCATCGCCAGCCACGCCTACGTGATGGAGAAGCTGAGCGAGCTGACGGCACGGCGACGCCAGGAACAAGAGGAGGACTTCGCCAGCGAACTGATCAGCCATCCGGCCGGCCTCACCGACGACGAGGTCACCAAGCATCTGTGGCTGGTGCTGATGGCGGCCTACGAGGCCACCGCCAACCTGCTGGCCAACGCGCTGCGCATGGTCCTCACCGACGACCGGTTCTACGCCCGTCTCAACGGCGGCCAGATGACGGTCATGGAGGCGGTCGAGCAGTCCCTGTGGGACGAGCCGCCGTTCAGCGCCGTCTTCGCCTACTACGCCAAACAGGACACCGAGCTGGGCGGCAAACGCATCCGCAAGGGCGACGGGCTGCTGTTCGCGCCCGTGGCCGGCAACATCGACCCACGGGTACGGCCCGACCTGAGCGCCAACATGAAAGGCAACCGCTCCCACCTTGCCTTCGGCGGCGGCCCGCACGAGTGCCCCGGGCAGGACATCGGCCGCGCCATCGCCGAGGTCGGCGTCGACGCGCTGCTGATGCGGCTGCCCGACGTCCAGCTCGACTGCGACGAGGAGGAACTGCGCTACCGCGAGTCGATCTCGTCACGGCATCTGATCGAGCTGCCGGTTCGGTTCGACCCCAAACCGCAGCAGGACGTCATGGCGGCCCCCAGCCACGGCTCGGTCGCGCCGCCCCAGCCCCAGTGGAAGGTCGCAGACATCCTCGCGGAGCCGCTGCCGGACCCGGACCCCGTACCGGAGCCGCAGCCGCCGCGGCAGGAGATTCCGCCCCCCGCCCCCCCGGCGGAACCGGAACCGCAGCGCCCGCTCGGCGCGTGGCAGCGGTTCCTGCGCTGGTGGCGCGGCTACTGACGGCCCTACGAGCGTCCCGGCGTCCGGCGTGCTCGGAGTGGGACGGTGTCGCGCTCGGTGCACGGCGGTGCCGGGCACCCGGCATGCTCGCTGTGCCCGTCGTGCCCGTCGTGCCCGGTGGGCGCGCGTGTCAGGCGCCCGGCCTGTCAGACGCACGACGGTGTCAGGTGCCCGCCCAGTCCGCGTACGACTCCCATGCCGCGAGCGTGCGCGTACTGCGGAAACGGTGCTCCGCCCCCGTCACCGGATCGGTGAACTCCAGTTCCGCCGCGATTAGTTGCAGCGGGCGCCGGAAGTCACCGGGCGGGGCGGGGGCGGCGACGTTCGGGTAGAGCGGATCGCCCAGCAGGGGCACGCCCAGGGCGTTCATGTGCACGCGCAGTTGATGCGTCTGACCGGTGGCCGGCAGCAGCCGGTACCGGGCCAGGCCGTCGGCGCGATGCTCGGCCGGCTCGATCCGGGTGACCGCGTTGGGCTCCCCGGGGACCTCACGCGCGGTCAGCTCGCCGCGCTCCTTCACGATGCGGCTGCGCACGGTCACCGGCAGGTCAAGCGCCGGATCGTACGGCGCGACCGCCTCGTACGCCTTGCGCACCCGTCGGTCGCGGAACAGGGTCTGGTAGGCGCCGCGTTCCTCCGGCCGGACCGTGAACAGCACCAGCCCCGCGGTGAGGCGGTCCAGCCGGTGCGCGGCGGTCAGCGTCGGCAGCCCCAGCTCCCGGCGCAGCCGCGCCAGCGCGGTCTCGGTGACATGGCTGCCGCGCGGGGTCGTGGCGAGGAAGTGCGGCTTGTCGGCGACGAGGATGTGCTCGTCCCGGTACACCACGCCGACCTCGAACGGCACCGGCACCTCCGGTGCGAGCTCCCGGTGGAACCACACGTACAGGCCCGGCACATAGGGCGCGTCCGGCGCCACGGGTTGCCCGTCCGCACCGACGATCAGCCCCTCGGCGAACATGGCCTCGACGACACCCGGCCCGGCCCCGCTGAGCCGCTCCACGAGATGCTCCCGCACCGTCGCCCAACCGCCCGCGGCGGGCAGCCGCACCCGCACCGGATCGACACCGTGCCGCTGGGGGAGCGGCGAGGGCGGAGCGGGCGTACGGCGTCTCATCGCGGTCCAGGGTACGGCGTCGAGGAAACCCCCTGCGCGCCACGTCGTCCGCGAGCCCCGCGGACCGGGACCGGCGCACGCAAGCGGCGGCATCCCGCGGGATGCCGCCGCTTCCGCGCGCCGGTCAGGCCGCCGCTGTGGCCGTGCCCTCCTGTTCGGCCTCCACGCGGGCGTTCCACTCGCGCTTGGAGGCCTGCCACCGGTCCTCGGTGTGGCCGAGGCGCCAGTAGCCGGAGACCGACAGGTCCTCGCGGGGCATCTCGCGCTCCACGCGCAGCAGGCGGCGCAGCTCCTTGACGAAATGCGCCTCGCCGTGCACGAACGCGTGCACCCGGCCCGCCGGGAACTCAAGGGCCCGTACGGCCTCCACGAGAAGCTCGCCGACCTGCCGGTCGCCGCGGTGCAGCCAGACGATGTCCACGTCGGAGTCGATCTTCTGCTCCTCCTCGGGCCCCGCCACCTCGACGAACGCGCGGGCGACGGCCCCCTCGGGCAGTGCCTCCAGCGCGGCGGCGATCGCGGGCAGCGCGCTCTCGTCACCGGCGAGCAGATGCCAGTCGGCCTCCGGGTCGGGGGCGTAGGCGCCGCCGGGGCCCAGGAAGCGGATCGTGTCGCCCGGCCGGGCGTGCGCCGCCCACGGGCCCGCCAGACCCTCGTCGCCGTGCAGCACGAAGTCCAGCGTGAGCTGGCGGTGCTCCGGGTCCCACGCGCGCACGGTGTACGTGCGGGTGACCGGCCACTGCTCGCGCGGCAGCTCGGCGCGGACACGCTCCAGGTCGAACGGCTCCGGGTAGGTGACGCCCGCGGGCGGGAACAGCAGCTTGACGTAGTGGTCGGTGCAGGTGCCCGCGGTGAACGCGGACAGTCCCTCCCCGCCGAGGACCACGCGCTGCATGTGCGGGGTCAGCCGCTCCGTGCGCACGACCCGCGCCGAGTGGGTCCTGCGCGGTGCGCGTGCCGGACGTTCTGCCATGACGGCCTCCCATGCCCTCTAAACTTAGGCTTACCTAAGTTAGCAGGCTCGTCGCGGTAGACGCCCACAAGCCCCGCGGTCCCATACGAGATTTCCCGAACCTTTGCCTCACAGCCGACTTCCCACGGCACGGCGGACCACTCGCCCCGGCGCTGCCCGCCTCCTGCCTAACCGCCCAGCGTGACCAGCAGCCGCTCCAGCGACCCGCCCAGGTTCCAGCGCGCCGCCAGCTCCCGCAGCGCCTCCGGATCACGCGGAGCGCGCGGCAGCGCCGTGTCCACCTCGGGCAGCGGGACGTCGTCGGCGACCTTGACCACCTTCGGCGCCACCGCGACGTACGGCCGCGCCTCCCGCAGCCGCGTCCGCTGCGACGGCGTCAGCTTCGCCCTCGGGTCGTCCACGGCCGCCATGATCCCCGCAAGATCACCGAACTGGGCCAGCAGCTTCGCCGCCGTCTTCTCCCCGATGCCGGGCACCCCCGGCAGCCCGTCGCTCGGGTCGCCCCGCAGCAGCGCCAGATCCGCGTACCCCCGGCCGTCCACGCCGTACTTCTCGCGCAGCACCGCCTCGTCCGTCGTCTGAAGCGTCCCCACACCCTTGATCGGGTACAGCACCCGCACCCCGCGCGCGTCGTCCACCAGCTGGAACAGATCGCGGTCGCCGGTGACGATGTCCACCGGGCCCTTCGCCCGCGCGGTGAACGTGCCGATCACATCGTCCGCCTCGTACCCCGCCACACCCACCCGGGCGATGCCCAGCGCGTCCAGCACCGCCTCGATCACCGGCACCTGCGGCGACAGAGTGTCCGGCACCGCCTCCTCGTCCGGGCCCTGAGCATGCTCCTCCGCCACCCGGTGCGCCTTGTACGAGGGGATCAGCTCCACCCGCCACGCCGGCCGCCAGTCGGCGTCCATGCATGCCACCAGATGCGCCGGCCGGTGGTCCTTCACCAGGCGGTCGATGAAGTCCAGCAGTCCGCGCACGGCGTTCACGGGCGTGCCGTCCGGGGCCTTCACGGACTCCGGGACGCCGAAGTAGGCACGGAAGTAGAGCGAGGCGGCATCGAGGAGCATCAGTCGTCCGGTCACGTCCGCATCATGCCGCACACCACCGACAGCGCACCGCCATCGCGCAACGCGTTGCGCACAGCGCACCACCGTGACCTGCCCCACTTGTGCGTTTGCCCCGGGAGCGGACGGGCAGGCGCGCGGCCGGAGCGACGCCGGTGGCACCTGTCAACCGTCAGGGACGAAAACCGGCCTCGCTCCTGCCGTTGTTGTAGAGACCAAGAGGTAACAGTGTCATCGAGGCTGGAGGCCGACCACCTGTACAAGGTGTTCGGCAGACGACCACAGGAGGCAGTCGCACGGCTGCGCGACGGAGCCGACCGCGCGGAACTGCGCGCGGACGGCGCCACCGCCGCCGTCATCGACGCCTCCTTCACTGTCGACCCGGGCGAGATCTTCGTCGTCATGGGCCTGTCCGGGTCCGGCAAGTCCACCCTGCTGCGCATGCTGAACGGGCTGCTGGAGCCGACGGCCGGCCAGGTCCGTTTCGACGGCCAGGACCTGACCGCGCTGTCCGCGCGAGAACTGCGCCAGGTCCGCTCGAAGAAGATCAGCATGGTCTTCCAGCACTTCGCGCTCTTCCCGCACCGCAGCGTCCGGGACAACGCCGCCTACGGCCTGGAAGTGCAGGGCGTGCCCCGCGCCGAGCGCGAACGCCGCGCCGACGAGGCGCTCGCTCTGTGCGGCCTGGCCGGGTGGGAGAAGTCCTGGCCCGACGAGCTGTCCGGCGGCATGCAGCAGCGCGTGGGTCTCGCCCGCGCGCTCGCCACCGACGCGGATCTGCTGCTGATGGACGAGTCCTTCAGCGCGCTGGACCCGCTGATCCGCCGTGACATGCAGGACCAGCTGCTGGAACTGCAGAAGACGCTGAAGAAGACCATCGTGTTCATCACCCACGACCTCAACGAGGCCATGCGGCTCGGCGACCGCATCGCGGTCATGCGCGACGGCCGTATCGTGCAGACCGGCACCGCCGAGGACATCCTCGTACGGCCCGCCGACGACTACGTCGCCTCCTTCACGCAGGACGTGGACCGCTCCCGGGTGCTGACCGCCGCCTCCGTCATGGACCGCGACGTCCGCGGCGACGAGGCCGACTGCGACTGCGAGACCGCCGCCCCGGACACGCCGTTCACCGAGCTGTGCGCGATCAGCGCCCGCGTCCCGCACGCCGTCGCCGTCCTCGACGAGGACCGGGAACTCGTCGGTGTCGTCCCACGGCAGCGGCTCGTCGGCTTCCTCGGCGACGAACAGGGCACCCCCGGCACCTGCGACAACCGCCGGGACAAGGGCGGGGAGAAGGTGGCCGTCCATGCCTAGGATCCCCCTCGGCGACTGGGTCAACGACTCCGTCGACTGGCTGCTCGGCCATGTCTCGTGGCTCTTCGACTTCCTCAAGACCGTCTTCACCGGCACCTACGACGCCATCGACGCCGTCCTCCAGGCGCCCGAGCCGCTGCTGCTCGCCGGCATCTTCGCCGTCCTCGCGTTCTGGCTGCGCGGCACCCTCGCCGGGCTGCTCACCTTCGCGGGCTTCGCCTTCATCGACTCCCTCGACCTGTGGGACGACGCGATGGTGACCCTCGCGCTGGTTCTCGTCGCCACCGTGATCGCCCTGGTGGTCTCGGTGCCCGTCGGCATCTGGGCGGCCCGCTCCGACCGGGTCAGCGCCGTGGTGCGGCCCGTGCTGGACTTCATGCAGACGCTGCCCGCGATGATCTACCTCATCCCGGCGATCCTGTTCTTCGGCACCGGCGCCTCCGCCGGCATCGTCGCCACCCTGATCTTCGCGCTCGCCCCCGGTGTGCGCATGACCGAGCTGGGCATCCGCCAGGTCGACAAGGAGCTGGTGGAGGCCGCCGAGGCGTTCGGCACCCGCCCCCGCGACACGCTGCTGCGGGTCCAGCTGCCGCTCGCCCTGCCCACCGTGATGGCCGGCGTCAACCAGGTCATCATGCTCGGCCTGTCCATGGCCGCGATCGCCGGCATGGTCGGCACCGGAGGCCTCGGCGGCGACGTCAACGAGGCCATCGGCCAGCTCGACGTCGGCCTCGGCTCCGAGGCCGGTGTCGCCATCGTCATCCTGGCGATCTACCTGGACCGCATGACCAGCGCCCTCGGCACCCAGGTGTCCCCGCTGGGCCGCCGCGCCGCCGCACGCGCGCGTGCCGCCGCCGGCGGGCTGAGGATCTGGTCGTGGCGGCCCCGCCCGCAGATCGCCGTGATCGGCGTGGTGGTCCTCGCCCTCGTCGCGGGCGGCATGGGCGTCTTCGGCGGCGGCGACACCTCCCCGGCCGCCTCCGACGGCAAGAACGTCGGCCGGGGCAAGAAGATCACCATCGGCTACATACCGTGGGACGAGGGCGTCGCCTCCACCTTCCTGTGGAAGGAGATCCTCGAACAGCGCGGCTACCGCGTGGAGGCCAAGCAGTTCGAGGCCGGACCCCTCTACACCTCCCTCGCCTCCGGCGACGTCGACTTCCAGACCGACGCCTGGCTGCCCACCACCCACGAGCAGTACTGGAAGAAGTACGGCGACCGGCTCGACGACCTGGGCAGCTGGTACGGCCCCACCTCCTTGGAGCTGGCCGTCCCGGCGTACATGAAGGACATCGACAGCCTCGCCGACCTCAAGGGCAGGGGCGGCCTGTTCGGCGGGAAGATCACCGGCATCGAGGCCAGCGCCGGCGAGACCGCGCTGCTGAAGAGCACCGTCCTGAAGGCGTACGGCCTGGACGGCGAGTACAAGGTCGCCGACAGCTCCACCCCGGCCATGCTGGCCGAGCTGAAGCGGGCCTACAGCAAGAAGGAACCCATCGTGGTCCCGCTGTGGTCCCCGCACTGGGCGTACAACGACTACGACCTGAAGAAGCTGAAGGACCCCAAGGGCGCCTGGGGCAAGGGCGACGGGGTGCACACCCTCGCCCGCAAGGGCTTCGCCGCCGACGCCCCCGTCCTCGCGGGCTGGCTGAAGGACTTCCGGCTGGACGAGAAGCAGCTCACCAGCCTCGAAGCCGAGATCAACAAGGCGGGCAAGGGCCGGCAGCAGGACGCCGTGCGCACCTGGCTGAAGGGGCAGCCCGGCCTCGTCGACAAGCTCGCCCCCGTCCAGGACACACAGGCCGCCGCCGAGACGAAGCGGCCCGTGAACGTGGCCTGGTTCCCCTGGGACGAGGACGTGGCCGTCACCCGCCTGTGGAAGCACGTCCTGGAGCGGCGCGGCTACCGGCTGAACCTCAAGCAGATGGACGTCGGCCCCGTCTACACCGGCCTCGCCTCCGGTGACCTCGACGTCAACTTCGACGCCTGGCTGCCGTACGCGCAGGCCAACTACTGGGAGAAGACCAAGGACCGGCTGGCCGACCTCGGCACCTGGTACCAGCCGACCTCCCTGGAGATCGCCGTCCCGTCCTACGTCAAGGACGTGAAGTCCCTCGCCGACCTCAAGGGCAAGGCCGGCCTGTTCGGCGGCCGGATCATCGGCATCGAGCCCGGCACCGGCGAGATGAACCTGCTCAAGACGAAGGTCCTCCCCGGCTACGGCCTGGACGGCGAGTACAAGGTCGTCGACGGCTCGACCCCGGCCATGCTGGCCGAGCTGAAGCGGGCCTACGCCAAGAAGGAACCCGTCGCGGTCGTCCTGTGGTCACCGCACTGGGCGTACAGCAAGTACGACCTGACGAAGCTCACCGACGACAAGAAGCTCTTCGGCGAGGGCAACACCATCCGCACCATCGCCAACGAGAAGTTCCCCGAGCGCTACCCGCAGCTCACCCGGTGGATCAAGAACTTCCGGATGAGCGAGGACGAGCTGGGCAGCCTGGAGGCCGAGATCCAGCGCCGCGGCCAGGGCCACGAGGACGAGGCCGTCACCGCGTGGCTGGAGCAGCATCCCGACGTACCCGGCCGGATGACCGCGGGATAGCCCGCCGGGCCGCTCACCCCGACGGGTGACCCGCCGCGCGCCGCACACCCCCGAGGAGTGGGCCGGCCACGCCCCCTGACCGCGTGGCCGGCCCACCCCTCGGGCCGTTCCGGCGGCCCCTTCGGACCGTGGGCAGAGCCGCGCTGAAGTCCCGCTGAAGCGCCGCGCCGCCGGGCGCCGGCACACGGCAAGGATCCGGCCAACCACGCAAAGCGATGCCCTCGCCGGACCCCGCACCGGCCGGGGCCCGTGAGGCGCGGGAACACGGGCGATGCGGAACGCATTGAACCCAACGGGGAAACCGCCGACCCTGAGGAGGACGATGCCCGCGGCGAACCGCTGGCGCGAACTGTGAGGTAGTGGCGCCCGGCACGTGTCCTCGATGTGACGGGCGCATGAAACGGTTTGCCGAACGTGCGTAGGGTGCAGAGAACTCATCAGAAGAGGTGCATCACGCAACCGGTGCGCGAGCATCCATCGAACAGCCGCTGAGGCAGCGACCGGACGACGAGCGAAGGAGGGAGCCGGAGCGATGGGCGACCACAAAGAACAGCCTCTGCGCGTAGGCGCGGCCGTCCGGCGACGGCGCCGCGCCCTTCAGCTCACCCTCGCCGCGGTCGCCGAGCGCAGCGGCCTGTCCGTGCCCTTCCTCAGCCAGGTGGAGAACGACCGGGCCCGGCCCAGCCCCAGCTCCCTGGAGAAGGTGGCCGACGCGCTGCGCACCACCGCGGTCGAACTCCTCGCCGCCGCCGACCCGGCGTGCAGCGTCGACGTGGTCCGCGCCGAACCCGGCGAGCCCGGACCCGAACCGCGCGTACGGTCCCTGGTGCGCGGCCACCACCAGATGCACGCTCAGGAGTTCACCGGCGACCACGACGCGGGCCGCGAGTTCCAGTTCCGCAACGACCAGCTGATGTACGTCGCCGACGGTGCCGTCGAGATCGAGGCCGAGGGCCGTGCCTACCGCCTGGGCCGCGGCGACAGCCTCTACCTCACCGGTGGGGTGCGGCACCGCTGGCGGGCCACCGTCTCCGACACCCGGCTGATCGTCGTCGCCGTCGCCGAACACATCGAGGCGGTACGGGACCGGCCCCGCCCGTGAGGATCGTCTCCCTGGTGCCGTCGCTCACCGAGGCGGTCGCCGCCTCGGCGCCCGGCGTCCTCGTCGGCGCCACCGACTGGTGCAGCCACCCCGCCGGCCTCGACGTCACCCGTGTCGGCGGCACCAAGAACCCCCACCTGGAGCGCATCGTCGGCCTCGCCCCCGACCTCGTCCTCGCCAACGAGGAGGAGAACCGCGCCCCCGACCTCGCCGAGCTGCGCCGCGCCGGCCTGGAGGTGCTGGTCACCGAGGTCCGCACGGTGCCGCAGGCCTTCCGCGAACTCGACCGGGTCGTCACGGCGTGCGGGGCGCGCTCCCGGCCCCGCTGGCTGGAGGAGGCGGAGGGCGCCTGGCAGGCCCTGCCGGAACCCGGGGGCCGTATCAGCGCCGTCGTGCCGATCTGGCGCCGGCCCTGGATGGTGCTCGGCAGGGACACCTTCGCCGGTGACGTCCTCGCCCGCCTCGGCGTCCACCACCTGCACAGCGGGCACCCCGACCGCTACCCGCGCATCCCCCTCGACGAGCTGCTCGACGCCGGCCCCGATCTGGTCGTCCTGCCCGACGAGCCGTACCGCTTCACCCCCGACGACGGCCCCGAGGCGTTCCCCGGCCTGCCCTGCGCCCTCGTCAGCGGACGGCACCTGACCTGGTACGGGCCGTCCCTGACCGAGGCGCCGAGAGTGCTGGGGGAGGCGCTGCGAGCAGCGCACCGCTGACCAGTCCGCGCAGCGTGCCGGCCGCCGCTGCGGCCCATCCCGCCAGCAGCAGCCCGTACAGCAGCACCGCGAGCCCGCCGAACACCACCAGCCCCGTGTGCCGGGACAGGGTCTCCGCGCCGGTGACGCAGGTGCCGACGGGGAACGTGAACGCCCACCACGTCATCGTGAACCGCATGCCCTCCCGCCTGGCCCGCACCACATGCGCGGTCGCCAGACACAGCCACAGCAGCGCGAACCCCGTCACCGGCACCCCGTACAGCACCGCGAGCGCGGAGAACCCCTCCGCCGTGGCGCCCGGGACCGCTCCGGGAGCCGCGTCCGCGACGTTGCCGACGGCGGTCGTGGACTGCCCGAGCGGGCCGAGCACCAGGAACAGCGTCGGCGTCAGCGCGAGCGGCAGCGGACCGCCCGTCACCAGCCGGGCGAACACCAGCGGCAGCATCAGCAGCACCGCCAGCAGACTCACCCCGAACAGCGCCATGCACGCCAGCAGCAGCGTCTCGCGCGGCTGCCCCGCCGGGACATGCGGCACCAGCAGCGGGCCGACCGCCGCCGACACCATCGGCGCGACCAGCGGCAGCAGCCACACCGGCGACGCCTGCCCGACGGCCGGCCGCCGGTCGGCCTGAGGGCGCACCGCCATCAGATACGGCACCGCCACCGCGGCCGTCAGTGCCAGCACCGTCCCCACGGCGAACAGCACCGCGCCGAGGGGGACGGCCGCGCCGGCACCGATCCAGTCCCGGCCGACGGCGAGCGTCGCCCCGCCCACCGCCAGCGGCGCCATCGCCGTACAGCCGTGGAACGGTGCCACCGCCGGGTCAAGCAGCTGCGCGCGGGCCCGGTCGCCGTGGTGACGCCAGTGCAGCGCGCGGGCCGCGACCAGCACCGTCAGCATCAGCAGCGACAGCGCCCACACGGCCGCGCACACCGTCCGCAGCCCCGGCGTCCCGCCGGGGAGCCCGGCGCCCGCGGTGGCGACGACGGCGGTGCCCATGACGGTGGCGTACCAGTTGGGGCCCAGATGACGGACTGCGGTGACCATGCCCCCACCGTCGCCGAGCGCCGTACCTCCCCGCCAGGGAGTACGTTCCTATGAGGGCATAAACTGGCTTTATGAGCAGGGGCGGCAACGGCAGAACGGCGGGTCGGACGCCCGGCGACGACGATCCGCCGGCCGTGCCGCTGGCCCACCGCGTGCCCGACCTCGGCGCGCTCGAACTGCTCCTCGCCGTCGCCCGGCTCGGCAGCCTCGGCGCCGCCGCCCGCGCCGTCGGCATCACCCAGCCCGCCGCGAGCAGCCGTATCCGCTCCATGGAACGCCAGCTGGGCGTCGCCCTCGTCGACCGCTCCCCGCGCGGCTCCCGCCTCACCGACGCCGGCGCCCTGGTCACCGACTGGGCCCGGCGCATCGTCGAGGCGGCCGAGGCGTTCGACGCCGGGGCGCAGGCGCTGCGCGACCGGCGCGACTCACGGCTGAGGGTCGCCGCCAGCATGACCATCGCCGAGTATCTGCTGCCGGGCTGGCTGCTCGCGCTGCGCGCCCAGCGTCCCGACACCGCCGTGTCCCTGCTCGCCGGGAACTCCGCCGCCGTCGCCGAGCGGCTGCTGGCCGGCGAGGCGGACCTCGGGTTCGTGGAGGGGCTGACCGTGCCCGCCGGGCTGGACTCCGCGGTCATCGCCCAGGACCGGCTCATCGTCGTCGCCGCCCCCGGACACGCCTGGGCGCGGCGCCGCGGGCCGGTACCGGCCGCCGAGCTGGCGGCCACGCCGCTGATCCTGCGGGAGAAGGGCTCCGGGACCCGGCAGGTGCTGGACGCCGCCCTCGGCGCGATCGGGGCGGGCCCTGCCCGGCCGCTGATCGAGCTGTCCTCGACGACCGCCGTGAAAGCCGCCGCCGAGAGCGGGGCCGGGCCGGCGGTGCTGAGCGAACTGGCGGTGGGGGAGGAGCTGGGCATGCGCCGCCTGGTCGGCGTCCCCGTCGACGGCGTGACCCTGCACAGGGCGCTGCGGGCGGTCTGGCCCACGGGCCGGAGACCGGCGGGCCCGGCGAGGGACCTGCTGTCACTGACCCGGTCGGGGGCACGGCAGCCCACGCCGGGGGCCGGCGGGGGTCGCTGAGGGGTGCCGGCGCGGGCGCGGCGCGCCGTACCCGGCGGTTGTTCGCCGTCACGGGGAGCGGTGCCGTCGGCGGGAGACCACATCTCCGGCCCGCCCTCGTACGAGGAAAGGCGCGTCCCCGTACGAGAGAAGGCGCGTCCCCGTACGAGGGAAAGCCCGTCCCCGTACGACGCAAAGCCCGCCCCCACGCGGCGGACGGGGGTGTGACGGCGGACCGGGCCCCGAGTCCCCGGCCTCAGCCCCGCGCCGCCTCCACCAGCGCCCGCATCACCCGGTCGTCCTCGCCCATCTCCGGATGCCACTGCACCGCCAGCGTCCACGCCCGCGCGTCCGGCACCTCCACGGCCTCCACCGTCCCGTCCTCCGCGTGTGCCGACGCGATCACGCCCGCGCCGAGCCTCTCCACGCACTGGTGGTGGTAGGTCGGGACCGGCGTCTCCTTCGGCACCAGCGCCGCGTACATCGTCCCCGGCACCGGCTTGACCGGGTGGCTGCCGAAGACGCCGGGCGTGCCCACATGGCCGTCGATGTGCTGGGTCAGCGTGCCGCCGAGGGCGACGTTCAGCACCTGCATGCCCCGGCACACCCCCAGCAGCGGCACCCCCGCCTCGAGTGCCGCCTCGGCCAGCGCCAGCTCCCACGCGTCCCGCTCCGGCACCGGTGTCCCCGTGCGGGGGTGCCGCTCGGCGCCGTAGCGGGCCGGGTCCACGTCGCCGCCGCCCGCCAGCACCAGGCCGTCCAGGCGGGCCACCGTCGCCGCGGCGTGCCCGGGCTCGTCCGGCGGCAGCATCGCGGCCAGGCCGCCCGCCCGCTGCACCAGCCTCGGATACTGCGCGGGCAGCAGCGCCGCCGGCATCTCCCACGCCCCCCAGCGGGCCTCCGGTTCGAGGTACGTGGTCACACCGATCAGCGGCCGGGACGCGCTCCGCCCGGGCTGTTCCTCGTACGTCATCCGCTTCTCGCCCTCTCCGGCCGGTCGGCCTGCCAATGGAGTCGATGTGTACCTTTACGAGCCCTCACGGGACCTGACGGCCGGGCGCCCCGCCCGTCAGGACAGGAAGCCCCGCAGCAGCGCCGCCGTCCCCGCGCAGTGCTCCCGCATGATCTCCCGCGCCGCGTCCGCGTCCCCGTCCAGCACCGCCTCCACGAGCGCCGTGTGCTGGCGCTGCGAGTGCTCCAGGTTGCGCACCAGCAGCGGGATGCAGTCCAGCAGGTCGTTCACCGTCGCCCGGACCGCCGCGTACTGCGCGGTCAGCGACGGCGAACCGCTCAGCTCCGCCAGCGTCAGATGCAGCAGCGAGTCCTGCCGTCGGTAGTCCGCGAGCGGCGCCTCCCGCGTGCCGTCCAGCGCCCGGCGCAGCCGCTCCGCCCCCTCCCCGGTCAGCCCGTGGGCCGCGCACAGGCCGGCCGCGCCCGTCTCCAGCACCTCCCGGAACCGCAGCACGTCCTCCAGATCGACCTCCGCGGTCCGCCGGCGCAGCTCCGCCGCGTCGGGCGCATCCGGGCGGGGCCGTACGAACGTACCGCCGTAACGGCCCCGCCGGGACTCCACCAGCCCCTGCTCCTGGAGCACCTTCAGCACCTCCCGCAGCGTCACCCGGCTCACCCCCAGTCGCTCCGCCAGCTCCCGCTCCGCCGGCAGCCGCCCGCCCGCCGGCACCAGGCCGAGGCGCACCACCTGGAGGATCTGCTCCAGCGCCTCCTCGAAGCCGTTGCCCGCCCGCACCGGCCGCAGCACGGGCGCGAGACGGTCCGCCGCGCCGCGCCCCGAACCCTCCGGCATACCGTCGCGCCCCCTTCCCAACCAAAGGTCTCCGGCAATACCTTAAGTCTGCCGGTCCGGCCGAAGAAGCGCGCCGACGCCCCCAAGGAGGCCCTCCCGTGGCAGACCGCACCGCCCCCCTCGGCGTCGAGGAGCTGCACGCCCTCGTCGCCGCCGGAGACATCGACACCGTCGTCCTGGCCTTCCCCGACATGCAGGGCCGCCTCCAGGGCAAGCGGTTCGCCGCCCGCTTCTTCCTCGACGAGGTCCTCCACCACGGCACCGAGGGCTGCAACTACCTCCTCGCCGTCGACGCCGACATGAACACCGTCGACGGCTACGCCATGTCCTCCTGGGACAAGGGCTACGGCGACTTCGCCATGCACCCCGACCTGACCACCCTGCGCCGCGTCCCCTGGAACCCCGGCACCGCCCTGGTCATCGCCGACCTCGCCTGGGAGGACGGCTCACCCGTCACCGCCGCGCCCCGCCAGATCCTGCGCCGCCAGCTCCACCGGCTCGCCGAACGCGGACTGACCGCGCAGGCCGGAACCGAGCTGGAGTTCATCGTCTTCCGCGACACCTACGAGCAGGCATGGGACGCCGGATACCGCGGGCTCACCCCCGTCAACCAGTACAACGTCGACTACTCCGTTCTCGGCACCGGCCGCATCGAACCCCTGCTGCGCCGCATCCGCAACGAGATGGCCGGCGCCGGACTCACCGTCGAGTCCGCCAAGGGCGAATGCAACCCCGGCCAGCACGAGATCGCCTTCCGCTACGACGAGGCCCTCGTCACCTGCGACCAGCACGCGATCTACAAGACCGGCGCCAAGGAGATCGCCGCCCAGGAGGGCCACTCGCTCACCTTCATGGCCAAGTACAACGAACGCGAGGGCAACTCCTGCCACATCCACCTCTCCCTCGCCCGCCCCGACGGCACCAACGCGATGCCCGGCCCCGACGGCGGCATGTCCCCCCTCATGCGGCACTTCCTCGCCGGGCAGCTCGCCGCCCTGCGCGAGTTCACCCTGCTGTACGCCCCGAACATCAACTCCTACAAGCGGTTCCGGCCCGGCTCCTTCGCCCCGACCGCCGTCGCGTGGGGCCACGACAACCGCACCTGCGCCCTGCGCGTCGTCGGCCACGGCCGCTCCCTGCGCTTCGAGAACCGCGTCCCCGGCGGCGACGTCAACCCGCACCTCGCCGTCGCCGCCATGGTCGCCGCCGGACTGTACGGCGTCGAACAGGAGCTGGAGCTGCCCGAGCCCTGCCACGGCAACGCCTACGCCGCCGACCACGCGCACGTCCCCGGCACCCTGCGGGAGGCCGCCGAACTGTGGGAGAACAGCACCCTCGCCAAGGCCGCCTTCGGGGACGACGTCGTCGCCCACTACGGCAACATGGCCCGCGTCGAACTCGACGCGTTCGACGCCGCCGTCACCGACTGGGAGCTGCGCCGCTCCTTCGAACGCATGTGAGGCCCCCTCGCCCGACCGTCCGCACGCGAACGCATGTGAGGCCCCCCTTGCCCGACCAGCCCGAACAGGTCCCCCAGTCCGAACTGCGGGTGCTGAACCCCGCCACCGAGGACGTCGTCGCCACCGTCCCCGCCGCGACCCCCGCCGACGTGGACGCCGCCGTCGCCCGCGCCGCCCGCGCCCAGACCCGCTGGGCCGCGCTGCCGCCCGGCGACCGGGCGCGGCTGCTGCGCCGGTTCGCCACCACCGTCGACAGCCACCTGGAGGAACTGGCCCGGCTGGAGGTCCGCGAGGCCGGGCACACCATCGGCAACGCCCGCTGGGAGGCCGGCAACGTCCGCGACCTGCTCGACTACGCCGCCGGGGGAGTGGAACGCCTGACCGGCCGCCAGATCCCCGTACCCGGCGGCCTCGACGTGACGATCCTCGAACCGCTCGGCGTGGTCGGCGTCATCGCCCCGTGGAACTTCCCCATGCCGATCGCCGCCTGGGGCACCGCGCCCGCACTCGCCGCCGGCAACGCGGTGATCCTGAAACCCGCCGAGACCACCCCGCTCACCGCGCTGCGCCTCGCCGAACTCGCCCTCGCCGCTGGCCTGCCCGAAGGCCTCTTCCAGGTGCTGCCCGGTCACGGCCCCGTCGCCGGGAACGCCCTCGTGGAACACCCCGGCGTCGCCAAGATCGTCTTCACGGGGTCGACCGCCGTCGGCAAGCAGGTCCTCGCCAAGAGCGCCGACCGCGTCAAACGCGTCACCCTCGAACTCGGCGGCAAGAGCCCCAACATCGTCTTCGCCGACGCCGACCTGGAGGCCGCCGCGGCAAGCGCCCCCATGTCGTTCCTCGACAACGCCGGGCAGGACTGCTGCGCCCGCACCCGCATCCTCGTCCAGTCCTCGGCGTACGACCGTTTCCTCGCCCTGCTCGCCCCCGCGATCGAGGCCGTCACCGTCGGCGACCCCGCCGACGAGTCCACGCAGATGGGCCCGCTCATCTCCCGCCTCCAGCTCGACCGGGTCCGCTCCTACGTCGACCCCGGCGCGCCCGGCATCCGCGGCAAGGCCCCCGAAGGCCCCGGCTTCTGGTTCCCGCCGACCGTCCTCACCGACGTCGACCCGCACGCGCGCGTGGCCGTCGAGGAGGTCTTCGGACCCGTCGCCGTCGTCCTGCCCTTCGACGACGAGGCCGAGGCGGTCCGCCTCGCCAACGCCACCGACCACGGCCTGTCCGGCTCGGTGTGGACCCGCGACGTCGGCCGCGCCCTGCGCGTCGCCCAGGCGGTGCGCGCCGGGAACCTGTCCGTCAACTCCCACTCCAGCGTCCGCTACTGGACCCCGTTCGGCGGCTTCAAACAGTCCGGCCTCGGCCGGGAACTCGGCCCCGACGCCCTGACCGCCTTCACCGAGACCAAGAACGTCTTCATCAGCACGGAGGGCCCCGCACAGTGACCGTTCACAACGAGCAGAGCGTGTGCCGCCGCCTCGTCGGCCGGACCGCCGTCGTCACCGGAGCCGGCAGCGGCATCGGCCTCGCCAGCGCACGGCGGCTCGCCTCCGAGGGCGCCCACGTCGTCTGCGGCGACATCGACGAGGCCCGCGGCAAGGCCGCCGCCGAGGAGACCGGCGGACTGTTCGTCAGGGTCGACGTCACCGACCCCGAGCAGGTCGAAGCGCTGTTCGCGACGGCGTACGACACCTACGGCAGCGTCGACGTCGCGTTCAACAACGCCGGTATCTCCCCGCCCGACGACGACTCCATCCTGGAGACCGGCCTCGAGGCCTGGAAGCGCGTCCAGGAGGTCAACCTCACCTCCGTCTACCTGTGCTGCAAGGCCGCGCTGCCCTACATGCGCCGCCGGCGCCGCGGCTCCATCATCAACACCGCCTCCTTCGTGGCCCGTATGGGTGCCGCCACCAGCCAGATCTCCTACACCGCGTCCAAGGGCGGCGTCCTCGCCCTGTCCCGCGAACTCGGCGTGCAGTTCGCCCGCGAGGGCATCCGCGTCAACGCGCTGTGCCCGGGCCCGGTCAACACCCCGCTGCTGCGGGAGCTGTTCGCCAAGGACCCGGAGCGGGCCGCCCGCCGCCTCGTCCACATCCCGCTCGGCCGGTTCGCCGAGGCCGAGGAGATCGCCGCCGCCGTCGCCTTCCTCGCCAGCGACGACTCCTCCTTCGTCAACGCCACCGACTTCCTCGTCGACGGCGGCATCACGGGGGCGTACGTCACACCGCTGTAGGACCGGCACCGGGTACGTCCTAGAGTTGCCGGGATGAGCATGACGCCCCCGCCCGGCTGGTACAGCGACCCGCAGGCCCCGCACCAGGAGCGCTGGTGGGACGGCACTGCCTGGACCGAGCACCGGCGCACCCCCGAGGCGCCGGCGCCGTCCGCACCCACACCGGCCCCGGGGCCGTACGCACCGCAGGCATCGCCACCGGCCCCGGGACCGTACACCCCGCCGACGCCGCCCACCCCGTACGGCCCGTACACGCCCGCACGGCCCGCGCCCGCCGCCGGTGCCTCCGGCCGGGCCAAGGTCGTCGCACTCACCGTCGCCGCCGCCGTGCTGGTCGCCGCGATCGTCACCGGCGGGTTCGTCCTCGGCGGCGACGGCGACGACGGCGACGACGGCGGGGCCACCGGCGGCACCCGGGCCGCCACCGCCCCCGCGACCACGCCGGGTCCGCCCTCCACCTCACCCACCGGCGCGGCCCCCCGCACCACCGAGCCCTCGGCCGACGACCCGGCCGTCGTCGTCGACCAGCTCAACGGCATCACCCTGCCGCTGCCCGACGGCTGGATCCGCCCGCAGCAGGCCGCCGACCCCGACCTCCGCATGAGCACCGACGGCATCTACGACTGCCCCGGCGACCCCGGCCTGTGCCGCCACGGGCAGGTCTTCTCCCGCACCGCCACCGCGACCGACGTCACCTCGCCCAGGGCGCTGGCCGAGCAGGACATCGCGGCCCTGGCCGACGAGGCGTACGACGAGAACAGGCTCGGCAACCGCCCCTTCGGCGGCCTCGTCTCCCACCAGGTCGTCGGCTCCGGCCAGATCGCCGTCGCCGGCCGGGCCGGCTGGTACGTGCGCTGGCGGGTGACGACCAAGAAGGGCCCCGGCGGCTACGTCCAGTCGCTGGCGTTCCCCTCCAGCTTCGGCACCGGCGCACCGGTCCTCGTCCGGTTCGTCTTCGACGCCGGCCCCGACGGGCCGCCGCTCGCCCTCATGGACACCATCACCCGCGGCATACGCCCCGTCGGCGACGCCGCCACCTCGGGCGGCGTCGGCAGCAGCATCGGCCCGAGCAGCTGACGGCCGCTCACAGGAACGTGCGACCCTCGCCCCGGTACGTCGGCACGGTGTCCGTCACCGCGTCCCCCGCCACCAGGTGCAGCTCGTCGAACCGCTCGCACAGCTCACCGGCCTTCGCATGCCGGAACCACACCTTGTCGCCGATCAGCAGATCGTCCGCCGCCGACCCCAGCAGCGGCGTCTGCACCTCGCCGGGCCCCTCCTGGGGGTCGTACCGCAGACCCTCCGGCAGATACGGCACCGGCAGCCGGTCACGCCCGGCCGCACCCGACGCCGGATAGCCGCCGCCCAGCACCGTCACCACCCCGACCCCGGGCCGCCGTACGACGGGCTGGGCGAACAGCGCCGCCGGACGGCCCCTGAACGACGTGTAGTTGTCGAACAGCCGCGGCACATACAGCCCCGACCCCGCGGCGATCTCCGTCACCGCGTCCTCCGCCGCCGTGTACTGCACACTGCCGGTGCCGCCGCCGTTGACGAACTCCAGCTCCGGTACGACCGCCCGCACCGCCCGCACCACCGCCGCGCGCCGCTCGGCCAGCTCACGCCGGGCCGCGGCCTGCATCAGCCGCACCGCCCGCGACCGCAGCGGGCGCCCCGCGATCGCGTCCCCGACACCGGCGATGTGCCCCTCGTACGCCATGATCCCCACCACCCGGAACCCGGGCCGCCGCGCCACCGCCCGCGCCAGCTCGGCCACCTCGGCGGGAGAGTGCAGCGGGGAACGCCGGGCACCGACCCGCACCCGGCCGCCCAGCAGCCTCAGCGAGGTGTCCAACTCCAGGCACACCCGCACCACTTCGCGGCCGTCGCCGCGCGCCGCGTCGATCAGGTCCAGCTGCGCCACGTCGTCCACCATCACCGTGACGGCCCCGGCCAGCTTGGGATCGGCGGCCAGCTCCGCGAAACCGGCGCGATCGGCGGACGGGTAGGCGAGCAGAACGTCGTCGAAGCCGGACCGGGCGAGCCACAGCGACTCCGCGAGCGTGAACGACATGATCCCGCGGAACCCGTCCCTCGCCAGGACCCGTTCCAGCAGCGCCCGGCAGCGCACGGACTTGCTCGCCACCCTGATCGGCTTGCCTCCCGCCCGCCGGACGAGATCGTCGGCGTTCGCGTCGAAGGCGTCCAGGTCCACGATCGCGACAGGGGCGTCCAGATGGGCGGTGGCCCGGTCGTACCGGGCCCGGTCGGCGGCACGCACAGTCATGGACGAAGCCTGCCACGCCGGATTACCGCAGGGTAGGGGGACGTTCCGGGCAGATGCCCCCGGGCTGCGGACTGCGTTCCCGTTCTGTCGGCGGCAACCCGTAGAGTGACGCGCACGCACGGAGATTCACCGCTCCGGCACGGCCGGGCCGTGTCCGCGCCGGGATGCCGTACCGCAGGCGCGGGTATGCCTTCTCGGGTACGCGCCGGGCGGCACCGTGCACGAGAACGACGGCCCGGGGACCAGGAAACGGGGGGTGCATGAGCACGGAAGCGCGCCGCGTCGATCAGGTCCAGCTGCGCCACGTCGTCCACCATCACCGTGACGGCCCCGGCCAGCTTGGGATCGGCGGCGGAGGACGCGGTGACGGAGATCGCCGCGGGGTCGGGGCTGTATGTGCCGCGGCTGTTCGACAACTACAC
>NZ_JALLGL010000299.1 GCF_023072675.1 Streptomyces sp. XM83C | reverse complement strand
CATCCCTCGCCCGGAACGATCTCCGCGTCTCCTTCGTCACACTGGCGGGCATCCGTCCCGGTGACGGGGATCTGTGCCGTGCGACGACCTCTGTTGCTTTCCGCGCGGACATGGCACGATCCCCCCGACGCCCAGAAGTTACTGACGGTTAATCAGGTGGGGGAGACGTATGGGTACGGCGGGGAAGCGCGGCCTGATCACGGCCGCCGTGACCGTGGTCTGCGCGATCACCGTGCTGGCGGCGCCCGGCACGGCCTTCGCGAGCCCGGCGTCACCGACCCCCACGCCCACCACCGCGCCCGCGCCCACGCCCGCACCCTCCGGGACCGCCTCGGCCGCGCCGGCGCTTCCGCCCAACAAGGACCTGGAAGCCGTTCGGGCGAAGCTGGAGAAGCTCTACCACGACGCGGCCGTCGCCACCGAGGCGTACAACGCCGCCGAGGAGGCGTCGAAGAAGCAGTCCGAGCAGCTCGTCGCCCTGGCGGAGAAGATCGTCGAGGGGCAGCGGCGGCTCGACGCGCTGAAGGACCGGGCGGGCGCCGCCGCACGCCAGCAGTACCGCTCCGGAGGGCTGCCGCCCGAGGCGCATCTCGTGCTCAGCGACGACCCTGGGCAGTTCCTCGACGGCGCGGGCCGGGTCATCCAGGGCGAGCGCGCCACCAAGGCGATGCTGGACGAAATGACCCGCACCCAGCAGGACTTGAAGCAGTACGCCGCGGACGCCGCCGCCCACTGGCGGGAGCTGGAGACCAACCGCAAGAAGAAGGAAGCCGCGCGCGAGAAGGTCAAGAAGCAGATCTCCGAAGCCGAGAAGCTGGAGTCCCGGCTGGAGAAGGAGGAGAAGGAACGCCTCGCCGAACTGGAGCGGCAGGCCGCGCAGAAGGCGCAGACCGCATGGCTGGACACGGGCATCCTCAAGGAGATCCAGGCCAAGGCATCCGAACAGGGCGCCAAGGCGGTGACATACGCCACCGCGCAGACCGGCAAACCGTATGAATGGGGCGCCGAGGGGCCGCAGACCTTCGACTGCTCGGGTCTGACCATGCAGGCCTGGGCGCACGCCGGCCGGGCCATCCCCCGCACCTCGCAGGAGCAGTGGCGGCAGTTGCGGCACGTGGACGTGAAGGACATGCGCCCCGGCGACCTCGTCGTCTACTTCGCGGACGCCAGCCATGTCGGCATGTACATCGGCGACGGCAGCATCGTCCACGCCCCGCGCCCCGGCCGGACGGTGACCGTCGCGGGGGCGGGTTCCATGCCGATCCTGGGGGTCGTACGGCCGGACGCCTGACCGGCGGCACACGCCGGCGGGCGCCCGGGGACCCGACACGACCGGCCCTGCGCCACACCCCAACTGGCCTCCGGTGACCCGCCCCACGTGACCCACAGCACGTCGATCTTGGGCCAAACCCGGTACCGACGTGACGTTCGTCATCCCCGTATGGGCGCCGACCTGTCCAACTGCGGTACGGAACGCGGCATATGACAGCGGCCGACGGCCGGACGGGGTGGCCCGCGCCATTCCTCTACGGCACCGCCACCCGCTATGGTCCCCGTCGGTGGACCGAGGTCCCTCGGTTCCGCCATGCCCTCGGGGGGAGGGAAGGAACCCAAGACAATGCCCGTACCCGTACCGCGGCCCAGGGCGGTCCCGGCCGTGGAAAGTGGTCAGGCGCCGGCCGCACTCATCGGCGGCCCCTCGAAGGAAGAGACCCCGCGCAAGGAAGCCACGGCCGCCGACACCACAACAAACCTCACATTGCTGCTGATCGAGGACGATCCCGGCGGTTCGCCGATCGTGCCCGATCTGCTCGACTCGGCCGGCAAGCCGATCCGGGTGCGCACCGCCCGCAACCTCACCGAGGCCGAGCGGCTGCTCACCGACGACGTCCACTGCATCCTGCTGGACCTCGCGCTGCCCGCGCCCGGCCGTGCCCAGGGCGACGAGGACGAGCTGGCCGTGCTGCGGCACGTGCTGGAGCTGGCGCCCCGGCATGCCGTGCTGGCACTCACCGCCTCCGCCGACGCCGAGCGCGGAGCCGAGGCCGTACGCGTCGGCGCCCAGGACTACCTCTTCCGGGACGAACTGGACGGACGGCTGCTGAGCAGGGCGATCCGGTACGCCGTCGAGCGGAAACGCTCGGACACGGCCGAGCGGAAACTGGCCGAGGGCCGGCTGCGCGCCCAGGAGAACCGCCGCCTGGAGCGGGGCCTGCTGCCCACGCCCCTGCTGGACGGTTCCTCGCTGCGTTTCGCCGCCCGCTACCGGCCCGGCCGCTCCCGCGCGCTGCTCGGCGGCGACTTCTACGACACCGTCCGCACCCCGGACGGCACCGTGCACGCCATGATCGGCGATGTGTGCGGGCACGGCCCGGACGAGGCCGCGCTCGGCGTGGAGCTGCGCATCGCGTGGCGTGCGCTGACGCTGGCGGGGCTGTGCGGCGACGAGCTGCTGAACACGTTGCAGCAGGTGCTGGAGCACGAACGCGGCGACGACGAAATCTTCGCGACGCTGTGCACGGTGGACATCGCACCTGACGGCCGCCGCGCCGGGCTGTGCCTGGCCGGGCACCCGTCCCCGCTGGTGGCCCGCCCCGGCCGCCCGCCGCAACTGCTGCCGTACGACAACAACGGCCCCGCCCTCGGCCTGCTGCCGGGCGCGCGCTGGCCGCGCACCCAGGTGGAGCTGGGCCCGGAGTGGAGCCTGATGCTGTACACCGACGGCCTCATCGAGGGCCGCGTCGGCGACAGCGGGGAGCGGCTGGGTCAGGACGGCATGCTGGAGATGATCGGCCGCCAGCTGGCACAGGGCCTGCGCGGCGAGCAACTGTTGCAGGCCGCGGTGCACGAGGTGCGCCAGCTGAACGGCGGCGAGCTGACGGACGACGTGGCGGTGGTCCTGCTGGACCGGGTGCCTTAGCCGGTGGTCCGGCGGGACCGGGTGCCGTGACGGAACCGACCGGGACGGCCCCGACGGACGCGGAAGTGCCCCCGGCCCGCGTCACCGCGAGCGCCGGGGGCGCTGCTCGTCTCTCGTGCCCGAGGCCCGGACAACCGGCCGAAGAGGAGCCGAACGGTCGGTCGACATGCCGCCCGTCGGCTCAGCGACCGCCGTTCCAGGGCCCGTACGGCCCGTCGCTGCTGGAGCCACGACGCCGGCCCCAGCCACCGCCGCCGGACAGGCCGCGCAGGGCGGGACGGACGTCGACCATGTACACGATGGTCGCGACGAGGCCGATGATCAGCAGGAACCACATGCTGGCCAGGGTCAGATTGGCCACGTTCACCAGGAACGACAGGCCGAGGACGATCAGCCAGAACGGCTTGGTCTGCTTGTCCGCGGCCCGGTAGGCGTCCTCACGGCGGATCGCGGCGTCGATCAGTGCGAAGCCGCTGAACACCAGCAGGCCCACGCTCAGCAGGAACATCACCCAGCTGAATCCCTGAATCAGCATCGCCCTCCACCGCCTGTCTCTCCGTCCGCGCGCTGCCGGCGGACTCGCCGCCTCGTCGCCACCGTACCCAGAGAACGGGCCGGGCACCCGGAACGTGCCCGGCCCGTGACCGCGCGCCCCTCGAGCGGGGCGCCGGCGGCCGTCACTCGGACGGCGTGCTCTTCCTGGCCGTGGTCTTGCGCGCCGAGGCCTTCTTCGCGACCGGCTTCTTCGCGGCGGCACCGGCGGGCTTCGCGTCGGCGGCCTTCGGGGCGGCCGGCATCGGCTCGTCCTTCTGCACGGCCGGCTCGTCCGGCTCGACGGCGACGGCCAGCTCCTCGATGCCCTCGGCTGCCTCGCCGCGCCAGGTCTTCACGGCCTGCTCGCCGTGCTCGGCGACCTTCTCGTAGGTCTCGCGGGCCTTCACGGCGTACTCGGCGGCGACGCCGACACCGCGCAGGGCGAGGTCCTGGGCGGTCTCACCGAGCTTCTTCAGGTCGCCGTCGAGGGTCGAAAGCAGCTCGGTGACCTTCGCCTGGAGGGTCTCCTGCGTCTCGCGGACACGGGCGGCGGCCTTCTCCTGCACCGCCTTGGGGTCGGTGTTGCGGACCGCCTCGATGCGAGCCGGGGCCTGCTCACGCAGCTGCTCGACCAGGGCCGGCACCTTCTTCGCCTGCTGAAGGGCCAGATCGGCGGTGCCGGCGGCGAAGTAGAGCGGGGTCGGGTCGCTGAAGGTCTTGCGCAGGTCGTCGGTGATGGCCATGGTGATGGTCCTCCCGGATTCGTTTCGGATGAGGGTCTGTTGATCCGCGGCGGGCGGCCGGTCTCTCCCTGGACCGGTCAGCCGGCCGTTCGCCGCGGATCGGCGTCGCTTCCGCCGACCGTGCGGGGGTCGTCCGCGGCGGCGTCGCTCACGCCGTCGGCCTCGGTGTCGCCGCCGTACCCGTTCTCCTTGCGGAACGACTCGTAGATCTGCAGAAGCACCTGCTTCTGCCGCTCGTTGAGCGTCGGGTCGGCGAGGATCACCGCGCGGGTCTCCACTTCGTCCCGGTCCCGCTCCGCGTCGAGGATGCCGGCGCGCACATACAGCGTCTCGGCGGAGATCCGCAGCGCCTTGGCGACCTGCTGGAGCACCTCCGCGCTGGGCTTGCGCAGCCCGCGCTCGATCTGGCTCAGGTACGGGTTGGACACCCCGGCGGCGTCGGCGAGCTGCCTGAGCGAGAGCTGGGCGTTGCGCCTCTGCTCGCGCAGATACTCACCGAGATTGCCGACGTTGAGCGATGCCATGCCTCCACCTTGCCCCACCCTGCTAACAATTGCAAGCACCCTGCTTGCAAGCGCTACCGGGGGCGTGTCGGCCGTTCCGACGGCCGCACCCGCACCACAGCCGCGGGGCGGCGGACCCTGCACATCGCCGGGCCTGACCGCGCCCTCGCCCTGGCCCGTCCGCGCCGCGGCGCCTCGTCAGCGGCGCCTCTCCCATTCCTCGCGGGTGAGTTCGTACTCGACCTCGCCGTGTTCCGAGCCGGGGATACGGTCCGGCCAGTCCTCGAAGTACGCGCGGAGGAAGCGCAGGCCCGCCTTCTCCATCACGCGGCGCGAGGCGTGATTGACGGTCATCGTGTTGGCGGTGACACGGCGCAGGGCGGGGTACGTGGTGAAGCCGTGGTCGAGGAGGGCGCGGGCGCCCTCGGTGGCGTAGCCGCGGCCCCAGGCGGCCTTGACGAGCCGGTAGCCGAGTTCCACCACGGCCGCGTCGGCGTCGTCGAGCGGGCGGAACTCGAACCAGCCGAGGAACACGCCGCTGTCCTTCTCCTGCGCGGCCCAGTAGCCGCGGGTGCCGAGGCAGGGGTGCTCGTGCAGCAGCCTGGGCAGGACGCGGTCCCGTACGGTCTCGCGGCTGGTGGGGCGACCGCCGTTGAGGAAGCGCATGACGTCGGGGTCGTTGTCGAGGGCGTGGAGGTCGTCGGCGTCGTCGGGGGTGAACGGACGCAGCACGAGCCGGGCGGTCTCCAGATACGCGGGGTACGAACGCATACGGCGATGGTGGCCGGGTGAGCGCGGCGCGGCACATGCTTTTTCGCGCGGTGCGGGCAGGGCGCCGACCGGCGCGCGTCGGGGCGGTGGTGTGACGGCGCCGTCGGTCAGAACGGCAGGGGGCGGGTGTGCAGGACCGTCAGGCGGGTGACGGCTCGGGTGAGGGTGACGTACAGGCGGTGCAGGCCGCGGGGTTCGGCCTCGGCGATCGACGCCGGTTCGACGGCCACGACATGGTCGTACTCCAGGCCTTTCACCAGCGTCGCCGGGACGACCGTCACCCGCGACGACAGGTCCTCGGGGCCCGCGTGGGCGAGGCCGGCGCCGGTGAGCGCGTCGCGTACGGCCGGGATGTCGGCGTCGGCGGCGACCACCCCGACGGAGCCCTCCTCGGCGAGGGCGGCGCGGACGGCTTCGGCGAGCGCGCCGGGCAGGTCGGTGCCCGCGTCGACGATCCTCAGCTCGCCGTCGGCGCGCAGGGAACGCGCCTCGGGCACGGCGACGCCGAGGCGGGCCAGCAGCCGGTTGGCGAGGGTGAGGACGGCGGACGGGACCCGGTAGCCGGTGGTCAGCGGCACGACGGCGGCGTCCGGCTTGCCCAGGTGTTTCAGCAGGTCGGCCCAGTCGCGGGCGGCCCACGGCGTGGTGCCCTGGGCGAGGTCGCCGAGGACGGTGAGGGAGCCGTAGGCGGAGCGGCGGGCGACGGCGCGGGCCTGCATCGGGGACAGGTCCTGGGCCTCGTCGACGACGACATGCCCGTATCCCTGGGGGTGTTCGACGAGTCCGGCGATCTCGTCGAGGAGGACCAGGTCGGCGTCCGACCAGCGCGCCGACTTCCATGAGCGGGGCGGCTTCGCCCACAGCAGCGCCCGCTGCTCGTCGTCGGTGAGCAGCCCGTCGGCGGCGCGGGCGAGGGCGGCGGGGGCGGTGAGCAGGTCGGCGAGCACCTCCTCGGGTCGTACCTTCGGCCACACCTCGTCCAGGGCCGCCGTCACCGCGCGGGCCCGCTCGATGCGCCGCACCCAGGACTGCGGCTGGGGTCCGGCCCGCCGCTCGGCCTGCTCCTGGACGCGGCGCACGATCCTGGCGCGGACCCGTTCCCGTCCGACGGAGTACGGCGGCTGCTCCTGCCGTACGTCCATGACGATCCGGGCCAGTTCGTGCGCGGTGACCCGCCAGCGACAGCTGCCGTCGGGCACGGCGATGTCGCCGCCGCTGGCGGCCACGCGCGCGTACAGGGCCCGGCGCAGCACCTCGGCCATCCGGGCGTCGTGCTTGACGCGGGCCGCGCGGTCGTCGTCGTGCCCGGTGGCCGTGCGGCCGGCGGCGATCTCCTCGGTGAGGGTGGACTGTCGGATGCCGGTCTCGCCGAGCGCGGGCAGCACTTCGGCGATGTAGGAGAGGAAGGTGCGGTTGGGGCCGAGGACGAGCAGGCCGCCTCGGCGGATGCGCTGCGGGTGGGTGTAGAGGAGGTAGGCGGCGCGGTGCAGGCCGACCGCGGTCTTGCCGGTGCCGGGGGCGCCCTGCACACAGACGGAGACGTCGAGGCCGGCGCGGACGAGGTCGTCCTGTTCCGGCTGGATGGTCGCGGCGATGTCGCGCATGGGGCCGACGCGGGGGCGTTCGATCTCGCGGGCGACGATGGCGCTGCCGCGGTCCTCGCCCCGGCCGAGGTGCTCGTCCTCCAGGCCGGTGAGGTCGGCGGAGTCGCCGCGGCTGCCCGGTGCCCAGCCGTAGCGGCGCCGTACGGCCACGCCCTGCGGGTCGCGGGCGCTCGCCTGGTAGAAGGCGCGGGAGACGGGGGCGCGCCAGTCGACGACGAGGGGCGGGGAGGCCGGGTCCTCGGTGATGCGCAGGCGGCCGATGTGGTAGCGCTGGCCGGCGTGGTCACCGGCGCGGGAGGGAGGGGGGCCGCCGCGA
>NZ_JALLGL010000298.1 GCF_023072675.1 Streptomyces sp. XM83C | reverse complement strand
CCCGAGGAAGCCGCCCGCTGCGCCGCCCCCGACCCCGGGCTGATCACCCCCCTGCTGCTGCGGGCCGCGCAGGGCGTGTCCGACGAGCGGTACTGGGATCTCGTGCACGCGCTGCGTGTCGCCGGCACCGGCGGCTGAAACACCCGAACGCGCAGGACGATGGTCTTGGCAAGCCCGTCGCCGGGGCTTACGTTCGACCCTCTACGGCCTGCTCTACGGGCGTAGAGGCTCTGACGTCGCGAAGGAGCAGCTCATGGCCAACGTCGTACGTGCCGCTCTGGTCCAGGCCACCTGGACCGGCGACACCGAGTCCATGGTGGCGAAGCACGAGGAGCACGCCCGCGAGGCGGCCCGCCACGGCGCGAAGATCATCGGCTTCCAGGAAGTCTTCAACAGCCCCTACTTCTGCCAGGTCGAGGACACCGAGCACTACCGCTGGGCCGAGCCGGTGCCCGACGGGCCCACGGTGAGCCGGATGAAGGAACTGGCACGCGACACCGGCATGGTCATCGTCGTACCGGTGTTCGAGGTGGAGCAGCCGGGGTTCTACTACAACACCGCGGCCGTGATCGACGCCGACGGCACCTACCTCGGCAAGTACCGCAAGCACCACATCCCGCAGCTCAAAGGCTTCTGGGAGAAGTTCTACTTCCGGCCCGGCAACCTCGGCTGGCCCGTCTTCGACACCGCCGCCGGCCGGGTCGGCGTCTACATCTGCTACGACCGCCACTTCCCGGAGGGCTGGCGGCAGCTCGGCCTCAACGGGGCCCAGCTCGTCTACAACCCGTCCGCCACCCACCGCGGCCTCTCCTCCCACCTGTGGCGGCTGGAACAGCCGGCCGCGGCCGTCGCCAACGCCTACTACGTCGCCGCGATCAACCGCGTCGGCCGGGAGGAGTACGGCGACAACGACTTCTACGGCACCAGCTACTTCGTCGACCCGCGCGGACAGTTCGTCGGCGACGTCGCCGACGACACCGCGGAGGAACTCCTCGTCCGCGACCTCGACATGGACCTCATCGAAGAAGTGCGGCAGCAGTGGGCCTTCTACCGCGACCGCCGCCCCGACGCCTACGAAGGGCTGGTGCAGCCGTGAGCGACCTCTTCGCCCGCCACCGCGCGGTGATGCCGGACTGGCTCGCCCTCTACTACGACGACCCCATCGAGATCACCCACGGCGAGGGCCGCCACGTCTGGGACTCCGACGGCAACCGCTACCTCGACTTCTTCGGCGGCATCCTCACCACCATGACCGCGCACGCCCTGCCCGAGGTGACCAAAGCGGTCAGCGAGCAGGCCGGGCGGATCATCCACTCCTCCACCCTCTACCTCAACCGGCCCATGGTCGAACTCGCCGAACGGATCGCCCAGCTCAGCGGCATCCCCGACGCGCGGGTCTTCTTCACCACCTCCGGCACCGAGGCCAACGACACCGCCCTGCTGCTCGCCACCACCTACCGGCGCAGCAACACGATCCTGGCGATGCGCAACAGCTACCACGGCCGCTCCTTCAGCGCCGTCGGCATCACCGGCAACCGCGGCTGGTCACCGACGTCGCTGTCCCCGTTGCAGACGCTGTACGTGCACGGCGCCGTCCGCTCCCGCGGGCCCTTCGCCCACCTCGACGACGACGCGTTCATCGCGGCCTGCGTCGACGACCTGAAGGACCTCCTCGGACACACCCGCCCGCCCGCCGCCCTCATCGCCGAACCGATCCAGGGCGTCGGAGGGTTCACCTCCCCGCCCGACGGGCTGTACGCCGCGTTCCGGGACGTCCTGCACGAGCGGGGCATCCTGTGGATCGCCGACGAGGTGCAGACCGGCTGGGGCCGCACCGGCGACCACTTCTGGGGCTGGCAGGCCCACGCCCGCAGCGGCCCGCCCGACATCGTCACCTTCGCCAAGGGCATCGGCAACGGCATGTCCATCGGCGGGGTCGTCGCCCGCGCCGAGATCATGAACTGCCTCGACGCCAACAGCATCTCCACCTTCGGCGGCACCCAGATCACCATGGCCGCCGGCCTCGCCAACCTCACCTACCTCCTCGAACACGACCTCCAGGGCAACGCCCGGCGCGTCGGCGGACTCCTCATCGAACGGCTGCGGGCCGTCGCCGCCCAGGTGCCCGCCGTACGGGAGGTACGCGGACGCGGACTGATGATCGGCGTCGAACTCGCCCGGCCCGGCACCGGCGAGGCCGACCCGCAGGCCGCCTCCGCCGTCCTGGAGGCCTGCCGCGCCGACGGCCTGCTCATCGGCAAGGGCGGCGGCCACGACACCAGCGCCCTGCGCATCGCCCCGCCGCTCACCCTCACCGTCGCGGAGGCCGAGGAAGGCGCCGCGATCCTCGAACGCGCCCTGAGGAGCATCCCGTAGCACCCGCGAGCACCGCACGCAGCACGAGCAGGGGGCACGATGACCACCACCCTGGAGCCCTGGGAACCGGCCCTGTCCGTACGGCAGGTCCTCGGCCTGGAACGGGTCCTCGCCGGTGAGCCCGAGGTGGTGGCCGGCGCCGACCAGCTCGACCGGCCCGTGCGCTGGGTGCACGTCGCCGAGGCCGCCGACGTCGGGGTGATGCTCAGCGGCGGCGAGATGGTCCTCACCACCGGGGTCCTCCTCGCCGGCGACGAGTACAAACAGGCCGAGTACGTGCGCTCCCTGCACCGCGCCGAGGCCGCCGCCGTCGTCCTCGGCCTCGGCCGGGCCTTCCCCGCACCGCCCGACGCGATGCGTCGCGCCGCCGAACGCTGCCGGCTGCCCATGGTCGTGCTGCACCGACCGTTCCCCTTCGCACAGCTCACCGAGGAGGTCCAGGCCCGGCTCGTACGCCGCAAATACGCGGCCGTCAGCCTCTCGGAGACCGTCCGCACCGCCCTCACCGCGCTGATCACCGCGGGCGCCCCGCTGCAACGCCTCCTCGACGAGATCGCCGCGCACTCCGGCTGCCCCGTCGTCGTCGCCAACCTCGCCCACCGCGTCCTCGCCACCGCCGGCGAGCGGCCCGCCGTCGACGACGTGCTGCGCGACTGGGAACGCATCGCCCGCCAGGCCGGCGCCGGCCAGGGCGACGGCTGGATCCGCGCCGGCCTCGGCGGACGCGGCGAGAGATGGGGGCAGGTCGTGCTGTGCGGATACCGGGGCGACACCTCCGTCGGCCGGATCCTCGCCGACCGGGCCGCCGAGGCCCTCGTCCTGCACCGCATGCTGCACGGCACCGCCGCCGGCACCTGGGAGGAGCAGTCCGCGCACAGCCTCCTCACCGACCTGCTCGACGGCGCCGTACCCGCACGGCAACTGCTGCCCCGGGCACGGGCAGCCGGACTGCCCGTCAACCGGCGCACCTTCGTCCCGCTCGCCGTGCCCTCCGTACCGCCCGCCCGCCTCGACCGGCTGCTCAGACTTCTGGGCCTGCCCGGACTCGCCGCCCGCCTCGCCGACGGCACCACCGCCGTACTGCTCAGCCTCGCCCGCGACCAGGACGCCTCCGCCCTCACCGCCCACTTCGCGGACCGGCTGCGCGCCGACGCCGCCTGCGCCGGCACCGTCGTGGCCGCCGCCGCACCCTGCACCGCCTGGGACGACGTGCCCGCCGCGCTGCGCGAGGCCCGGCATGTCGCCGACGCCGTCGCCGGCTCCGCCGCCGCCCTCGACCTGCCGCCCGTGGTGCGGCTGCGCGACGTCCATCTGCGCGGCCTGATCCGGCTGCTGCGGGACGACCCGCACGTGCAGGCCTTCGCCGAACGCGAACTGGACGGGCTGCTGTGCCCGGACGACGACGACCTCCTCGCCGTACTGCGCACCTATCTCGCCACCGGGCGGAACAAGTCCCGCACCGCGCAGCTCCACCATGTCTCCCGGCCCGCGCTCTACCGCCGCCTGGAGGCGATACAGGCCCGGCTCGGCGTCGACCTCGACGACTTCGAGCAGGCCGCGTCCGTGCACATCGCGCTCCTCGCGCACGACGCGCAACAGCGGTGAAACCTGTGACGACCTGGGAAAACGGCGGTGAAACATGGGACGTGGGAAGCGTGACACCGTGGCACGCGGCACGCCCGCAGACGTGACACGGTGCAACTCAACGACGCCGCGAGGACTTTCTAGGCTCACCGCACCACACCGAGCGAGTGGAGGTCCCGATGAGCCCAGTGATCCGAGCCGCCCTCTTCCAGACCGCGTGGACGGGCGACAAGGAGTCCATGATCCGGGTCCACGAGCAGGCGGCCCGCGACGCCGCCGCGCAGGGCGCCCAAGTGCTCTGCTTCCAGGAGCTGTTCTACGGGCCGTACTTCTGCCAGGTGCAGGACCCCGCCTTCTACGAGTACGCCGAGCAGATCCCCGAAGGGCCGACCGTCCGCCGCTTCCGGACGCTCGCCCGGGAACTGGGGCTGGTGCTGGTGCTGCCCATGTACGAGGAGGAGCAGCCCGGCGTCCTCTACAACACGGCCGCCGTGATCGACGCGGACGGCTCCTACCTCGGCAAGTACCGCAAGACGCACATCCCGCAGGTGCGCGGCTTCTGGGAGAAGTTCTACTTCCGCCCCGGCAACAGCGGCTGGCCCGTCTTCGACACCGCCGTAGGGAAGATCGGTGTCTACATCTGCTACGACCGTCACTTCCCGGAGGGCTGGCGGGCGCTCGGCCTGGCCGGGGCGCAGATCGTGTTCAACCCGTCGGCCACCTCGCGCGGTCTTTCCGGCTATCTGTGGCAGCTGGAGCAGCCGGCGGCGGCCGTCGCCAACGAGTACTTCGTCGGCGCGATCAACCGGGTCGGTGTCGAGGAGCTGGGCGACAACGACTTCTACGGCACCTCGTACTTCGTCGACCCGGAGGCCCAGTTCGTGGGCGAGGTGGCGAGCGACAAGGAGACCGAACTGGTCGTGCGGGACCTGGACCTGGCCAAGCTGCGCGAGGTCCGCGACCGCTGGCAGTTCTACCGCGACCGGGCACCCGGCGCGTACGGCCCGCTGACGGCGCCCTGAGCAGCACGGCGGCCGGCGCGGCGGCCCGCGCGGCCGGCCGTGGACAACCCGCACGTACCCACCGCGAGGAGCGAGAGATGACCCGAACAGTCATCCGCGGCGGCCTGGTGGTCACCGCGTCCGACGAGATCCACGCCGACGTCCTGATCGAGGACGGCCGCATCGCCGCCCTCGCCGCCTCCGGCACCTCCGCCGCCGAGGCCTGGACGGGCGACCGCGTCATCGACGCCACCGGCAAGTACGTCATCCCGGGCGGCGTCGACGCACACACCCACATGGAGCTGCCGTTCGGCGGCACCTTCGCCTCCGACACCTTCGAGACCGGCACCCGCGCCGCCGCCTGGGGCGGCACCACCACCATCGTCGACTTCGCGGTGCAGAGCGTCGGCGCCTCCCTGCGCGAGGGCCTGGACACCTGGCACGCCAAGGCCGAGGGCAACTGCGCGATCGACTACGCCTTCCACATGATCATCTCGGACGTCAACGAGTCCACGCTCAAGGAGATGCCGAAACTCATCGAGCACGGCATCTCCTCGTTCAAGCTGTTCATGGCGTATCCAGGGGTCTTCTACTCGGACGACGGGCAGATCCTGCGGGCGATGCAGGTCGCCGCCGACACCGGCGGGCTGATCATGATGCACGCCGAGAACGGCATCGCCATCGACGTCCTCGTCGAGCAGGCCCTCGCCCGCGGCGAGACCGACCCCCGCCACCACGGCGAGGTCCGCAAGGTCCTGCTGGAGGCCGAGGCCACGCACCGCGCGATCCAGCTCGCCCGCGTCGCCGGCTCCCCGCTGTACGTGGTGCACGTGTCCGCGGAGGAGGCGGTGGCGGAGCTGGCCGCGGCCCGTGACAAGGGCCTGCCGGTCTTCGGCGAGACCTGCCCGCAGTATCTGTTCCTGTCCACCGACAACCTCGCGGAACCCGACTTCGAGGGCGCCAAGTACGTGTGCAGCACCCCGCTGCGGCCCAAGGAGCACCAGGCGGCGCTGTGGCGGGGCCTGCGCACCGACGATCTGCAGGTGGTGTCCACCGACCACTGCCCGTTCTGCTTCTCCGGGCAGAAGGAACTGGGCCGCGGCGACTTCTCGAAGATCCCCAACGGTCTGCCCGGTGTGGAGAACCGTATGGACCTCCTCCACCAGGCGGTCGTCGACGGACACATCACGCGCCGCCGCTGGATCGAGATCGCCTGCGCCACCCCGGCGCGGATGTTCGGCCTGTACCCGAAGAAGGGCACGATCGCGCCCGGCGCCGACGCCGATGTGGTGATCTACGACCCGCACGCCACGCAGACGATGTCCGCGGAGACCCACCACATGAACGTCGACTACTCGGCGTACGAGGGGAAGACGGTCACCGGCCGCGTCGAGACCGTCCTGTCCCGCGGCGAGATCGTCATCGAGCAGCGGGAGTACAAGGGCCGCGCAGGACACGGCGCGTTCACGCCCCGCTCCACTTGCCAGTACCTGAACTGAACCAGGAGGTCCCGACGTGGACTTCGGACTCGTCCTGCAGACCGATCCGCCCGCTTCCCGCGTCATCGAGCTGATGCAGCGGGCCGAACGCAACGGTTTCACCCACGGCTGGACCTTCGACTCGTCCGTGCTCTGGCAGGAACCGTTCGTCATCTACAGCCAGATCCTCGCCCGGACCGAGCGGCTGATCGTCGGCCCGATGGTCACCAACCCCGGAACCCGCACCTGGGAGGTGACCGCCTCCACCTTCGCCACCCTCAACGACATGTTCGGCAACCGCACCGTGTGCGGCATCGGCCGCGGCGACTCCGCGATGCGCGTCGCCGGCCGCAGACCCAACACGCTCGCCCGCATCAGCGAGGCGATGAAGGTGATCCGCGCCCTCGCCGGCGGCGGCGAGGCCGACCTCGGCGGCGGCACGGTCGTACGGTTCCCGTGGATCAAACCGGACGCCGAACTGCCCGTGTGGATGGCCGCGTACGGGCCGAAGGCACTGAAGATGGCCGGGGAGGAGGCCGACGGTTTCATCCTCCAGCTGTCCGACCTGTACCTCACCGAGTACATGGTCAAAGCCGTCAAGGACGCCGCCGCTGCCGCCGGCCGCGACCCCGCCGACGTCACCGTCTGCGTCGCCGCCCCCGCCTACGTCACCGCCGACGACTCGCCGGAGGCGCTCGCCCACGCCCGCGAGCAGTGCCGCTGGTTCGGCGGCATGGTCGGCAACCATGTCGCCGATCTCGTCGCCAAGTACGGCGAGCACTCCTCGCAGGTGCCCGAGGCGCTCACCGAGTACATCAAGGCCCGCGAGGGCTACGACTACTCCCACCACGGACGTGCCGGGAACCCCGACACCGCGTTCGTGCCGGACGAGATCGTCGACCGGTTCTGCGTCATCGGGCCCGTCGAGAAGCATGTCGAGAAACTGAACGCCCTGCGCGAACTCGGCGTCGACCAGTTCGCCGTGTACGACATGCACGACGCGCAGGAAGCCGTGATCGACGCCTACGGGCAGCACGTCATCCCCGCCGTCAACATGTGACCCCCCACTGAC
>NZ_JALLGL010000297.1 GCF_023072675.1 Streptomyces sp. XM83C | reverse complement strand
GCCGGGGGCGGTGCCCCGTGCGGGCGCGGGGGCGCGGCGGACCTGCGGCGGCCGTGGGCGTCGGGTGGCCCGTGCGCGGGGCAGGCGGCCCGTGCGCGGGGCAGCGGTGGCACAAGGCTGCGGGGAGACCGCCCGGTTCGAGGTTTGCGCAGGTCAGGGGATGACAACGGTGTTCAGTTCCGCGTTGCCGGATACCCCCCACCCGTAGTTCACTGGGGGTTCCGGACGACCGGCGGAAGGGCGGTTCCATGGGGGCTGGGCACGATCACGGGCATACGCACGCGGCACCGGCGGGCGGTACCGCCACCGCGGCGTACCGCGGTCGGCTGCGGGTGGCGCTCACCATCACGGTCGCCGTGATGGTGGTGGAGATCGTCGGCGGGCTGGTCGCGGACTCGCTGGCGCTGATCGCCGACGCGGCCCATATGGCGACGGACGCCGTGGGGCTGGGGATGGCGCTGCTCGCGGTGCGTTTCGCGGGCCGCCCGGCGGGCACGAACCGCACCTTCGGGTACGCGCGTGCGGAGATCCTCGCCGCGCTCGCCAACTGTCTGCTGCTGCTCGGGGTGGGCGGCTATGTGCTGTACGAGGCGGTGCAGCGGTTCCTGACGCCGGCCGGCACCGAGGGCGGGCTGATGATCGCGTTCGGTGCGATCGGTCTGGCCGCGAACACGGTGTCGCTGACGCTGCTGATGCGCGGGCAGGCGGAGAGCCTGAACGTGCGGGCGGCGTTCCTGGAGGTGGCGGCGGACGCGCTGGGCTCGCTGGCGGTGATCGTCTCGGCGGCGGTGATCCTGGCCACGGGCTGGCTGCCCGCCGACCCGATCGCCTCGCTGGTGATCGGCCTGCTGATCGTGCCGAGGACGCTGCGGCTGCTGCGGGAGACGCTGGACGTGCTGCTGGAGGCGGCGCCGAAGGGCGTGGACATGGCGGAGGTGCGGTCGCACATCCTGGCCCTGGACGGGGTGGAGGACGTCCACGATCTGCACGCCTGGACGATCACCTCGGGGCTCCCGGTGCTGTCGGCGCATGTGGTGGTGCGTTCGGACGTGCTGAACGCGATCGGGCACGAGAAGATGTTGCACGAGCTTCAGGAGTGCCTGGGCGGCCACTTCGACGTGGAGCACTGCACGTTCCAGCTGGAGCCGGCCGGGCACGCGGAGCACGAGGCGCGGCTCTGCCACTGACCCGGTGGGTGGCTCTGCCCCTGACCCGGGCGGCTCTGCCGCGGGAGGGGGCGGGTTTCCGCCGCTGTCGGGGGCGGTCTACCGGAGCCGCGGGGTATCGGGGCGCGGCCTTCCGAAGCGACGGGACTGCCCGTTTTCGTACGGGATTTCGGGCGGTTCCGGGCCCGTGGTGCCGGGAACGATCACATATCGGGCCCCGCTTCCGGACGCCGTGGCGTGCCGGGAGTGTCCGTGGTGTACGGCAGACTGGGGCGCGAGGACCGATGCGAAGGATGGGTATGCCGATCACTCCTGCCACCGCGGCACACAGTTCGCCGGCGAACGACACCGCGGACGCGATTCTGCTCGAACTGGTCGACGAGAAGGGCGTGACGATCGGTACGGCGGAGAAGCTCGCCGCCCATCAGGCGCCCGGGCAGTTGCACCGGGCGTTCTCCGTGTTCCTCTTCGACGACCGTGGCCGACTGCTGTTGCAGCAGCGTGCGCTGGGCAAGTACCACTCCCCCGGTGTGTGGTCCAACACGTGCTGCGGGCATCCGTACCCGGGTGAGGCGCCGTTCGCGGCGGCTGCCCGGCGGACGTTCGAGGAGCTGGGGGTCTCGCCGTCGCTGATGGCGGAGGCGGGCACGGTGCGCTACAACCATCCGGACCCGGCGTCGGGCCTGGTGGAGCAGGAGTTCAATCATCTGTTCGTGGGTCTGGTGCAGTCCTCGCCGCGTCCGGACCCGGAGGAGGTCGCGGCGACCGCGTTCGTGACCGCCGCGGAGCTGGCGGAGCGGCATGCGCGGGACACGTTCTCGGCGTGGTTCATGACGGTGCTGGACGCGGCGCGTCCCGCGATCAGGGAGCTGACGGGCCCGTCGGCCGGCTGGTGATCCACCGGCCCGGTACGGCGGCCGGTACGGCACGGTGTACGGCGGCGGCTGTGGGCCGCCGTACCGCTTTCGCGGCGTAGGAGCGGCGAGGCCGCTCGGGCGTCGTCGGATGTGCGCTCGTGGGTGGCCGCGGGGGTGTTCTCGTGTGGGGCCACGTGGGTGCTCATCGCGTGGGGCCGCGTGGGTGCGCTACAGCGTCGTCTGCGGGGGTTTGAGCGGCAGGGCGGCCCAGATCACCTTGCCGCCGTTCGCGGTGTGCTCGACGTCGCAGACTCCCCCGGCCTCTCTGGTGATCTCGCGGACCAGCAGCAGTCCTCGGCCGCCGAGCCGTCCGTGGTCGGCTTCCAGGGCGGTCGGGCGGTAGGGGTGGTTGTCCTCGACGGACACCCGGATCCATTCGGCGCCGACGGCCACTTCGACGGCGACCATCGGTGACAGCAGGGCGGCGTGTTTGACCGCGTTGGTCACCAGCTCCGACACGATGAGCAGCAGTCCCTGCACCAGTTCGTCGGCGGCGGGTACGCCCTGGCGGTACAGCAGGTCGCGGACGGCGTGCCGCGCCTGCGGGACGGAGGAGTCGGCGGCGGGGGCGGTGAACCGCCACACTCCTTCGTACGGCAGCGGGGACGCGGGGCTCGCCTCGTACGGTGTGCCCGCTGCGCCTGCCGGGCGTGGGCCGGGCCCGCGCCCCTGGTCGTCCATCGTCCGGTCGCCACCCTCGCGCTCGATTGTCACCACACGACGAGTGTTGGGAACGCTGCGCTCTGTTCCGGTTGCCTGAACACAAGTCAGCGACTATCGAGCGTTTCTGACCGTTGGCGTATGACACGGTCAGTTGGAGGACTGCTCCTGTTCCAGTGGGACCGACTTCACGAACTATTCGGGTTGTACGGGTTTGGCGGCGCCGAGGTCCGGACCGGGGGCGGCGCCGGTGCGGTCCGTGCCGTCGGGGCGCGGGGCTCCGCCGGTCGCGGGGCCCGGTGCGGAGGCGATGCCGTCCGGTCCGGGCGCGGGGGTGACGCCGTCCGGTCCGGGCGCGCCGTCGCCGGTGAGGCGGTCGGAGACCATGCCGACGATGCGCCGGCCGCCGAAACCGGTGGCGACGAGACCGAGCCCGTCGAAGAGCAGCGCGAGCGAGAAGAACGTGCCGATGACGTACTGGCTGCTGCTCGGCCAGTTCCCCAGCACCAGGATGCCCAGCAGCAGGTCGAAGGCGCCGAGCATGAGGGTCCAGCCGAACTGGGGTCCTCGGACGACGAGGCTGCCGACGAGCCGGAACAGGCCGGCGCTCAGGAAGAGCAGCGCGGCGAACATGGCGAGCGCCGCCGCGGCGGCGTCCGGGCGGCGGATGACGACGACACCGGCGGCGATGTTCAGCGCGGCGACGATCACGCCGAGCCAGAAGAAGCTGGTGCCGCGCGCCTGCACGGCGTGCAGCAGCCCGACCACACCGCCGATCAGCAGCAGCCAGCCGAACAGCAGCATGGAGGTGAGGGTGGCCACGCCGGTGTAGACGAGGCCGACGAGTCCGGCGAGCACGAGGATCACACCGAGCACGGCGAGCCAGCCGAAGCCCCGACTGAGCTTCTGCGCCTCCCTCGGGGGCGGGGTGGACGTGGTCATGGGGACGCCTCCTCGGGTCACTGCCCTCTGCTCCACTTCTGACCGACTTTGTCTCATATGAACATATGTCTTGCCCGTGCCGCCGCCCGGCGCACCGGCTGTACCCGCCGGGTCCCCCGGGAGGGGCGGGGTTCACCTGGGCGGGCGAGGCGGGTGGCCCGTGTCTCATCGGGCTCCCCGTGATCGGCGGGCGCGGGGCGGGCGGATAGCATCCGGCGCATGGAGCCGCAGCTGTTGCACGAGGTCACCGCGTCGGTCGCCACCGTCGTCATCCGGCATCCGGAGCGGCGCAACGCCATGACGGCCGCGATGTGGCGGGCGCTGCCCCCGCTGCTGGACGACCTGGCCGCCGACCCGGGGGTGCGGGCACTGGTGCTGACCGGGGAGGGCGGCACGTTCTGCGCGGGCGCGGACATCACCTCCCTGCGCGAGGGGCCGCAGGAGGCGCAGGAGCTGGCGGTGCGGGCGGAGGAGGCGCTCGCGGCGTTCCCGAAGCCGACCCTGGCGGTGGTACGGGGGCACTGCGTGGGCGGCGGCACACAGCTCGCGGCGGCATGCGATCTGCGGTTCGCCGAGGAGGGCGCGCTGTTCGGGGTGACCCCGGCCAAGCTGGGCATCGTCTACCCGGCGTCCTCCACACGCCGACTCGTGTCCGTGGTCGGCAGGGCGACCGCCAAGTATCTGCTGTTCTCCGGCGAGTTGATCGACGCGGAGCGGGCACTGCGCACCGGTCTGGTCGACGAGGTGCTGCCGGAGGGGCAACTGGGCAAGCGGGTCGCGGAGTTCGCCCGGATCCTGGTGTCGCGTTCGCAGCTGACGCAGGCCGCGGCGAAGGAGTTCGCCGACGGCCGGACGGACCGGGACGCCCACTGGGCGGAGCAGGCACGCGGCAGCGCCGAGGCCGCGGAGGGCGTCGCCGCGTTCCTGGAGCACAGACAGCCGCGCTTCACCTGGACCATCTCCCGGTGAGCGGCGCGCCGTCTACGTGAGGATGAACCGGCTCATGCCGCGCACCAGCTCCACGATGCCCGCCGGCGCCTTCGCCGGGGACCCGGCGTCGTAGGGCGGCTGGGGGTCGTACTCGGTGCCGAGCTGAACCGCGCGCGCCACGTCGTCCCCGGCGATCCGGCCGACCAGGGTCAGAGCCATGTCGATGCCGGAGGAGACACCGGCGGCGGTGACGTACTTGCCGTCGAACACCACGCGCTCGCCGGTGGGTTCGGCTCCGTGGCGGCGCAGCTCGTCCAGGGCCAGCCAGTGCGAGGCGGCCCGGCGGCCCCGCAGCAGCCCGGCCGCGGCCAGCAGCAGGGAGCCCGTGCACACGGACGTCGTCCAGGTGCTGGTGGTGTCGGCGGCGCGCAGCCACTCCAGCAGCGGCTCGTGCTCCATGAGCGCGCTCTGCCCGGGCCCTCCGGCCACGACGACGACATCGGGGCGGGGTACGTCGGTCAGCGCCCTGTCGGCGGTGATCGCGACGACGCCGGTGTCGGTGCGCACCGGGCCGGGGTGCTCGGAGACGAAGACGCACTCGGTGTCCGGGACCCTGCTGAGGATCTCGTAGGGGCCGACGGCGTCGAGGGCGGTGAAACGGTCGTAGATGACGAAGGCGATCTGCATGACGGGCCTCTCGTGGGGTGGGTCCTCGGGGGGCGCGAAGGCGGTCCGGGGAGTCGGTCCGGGGGTGCCGTCCGGCAGGTGCCGGTCCGGCGGGGTCGGGAGCCGGTCCGGCGGGGGCCGGTGCCGGTTCAGGGGGCCGGTGCCGGGTGGAACCGGCGGCGGTATTCCGCCGGGGCGACGCCGAGGGCCTTCACGAAGGCGCGGCGCATCGCCTCGGGGGTGCCGTAGCCGCTGGCACGGGACACCTCCTCCACACCGTCGGTGGTGTCCTCCAACAGGCGGCGGGCGTGTTCCAGACGGACCCGGTCGACGTACCGGCCGGGGGTGACACCCGTCTCGGCCTGGAAGGCGCGGGCGAAGTGGCGAGGCGAGAGCGTCGCGCGGGCGGCGAGGGCCTCGACGCTCAGATCGGCGTCCGGGTGCTCGGTGATGTAGCGCTGCACCTCCTGCAAGGGCTCACGCCGGGCGGTCTGCGCGGAGAGCTGAGCGCTGAACTGGGCCTGGTTGCCGGGTCGGCGCAGGAACACCACCAGATGCCGGGCGACGGTCAGGGCCGTCCGCCGGTCCAGGTCCTCCTCCACCAGGGCGAGCGCGAGGTCGATGCCGCAGGTGACGCCGGCGGAGGTGGCGATGTGCCCGTCCCGCACATACACCGGGTCGGGGTCGACGTCGACGGCCGGGTGGTGCCGGGCCAGCGTGTCGCAGTACGCCCAGTGGGTCGTGGCGCGCCGGCCGTCCAGCAGGCCCGCCCGGGCGAGCAGGACCGCGCCGGTGCAGACCGAGACGAGGCGTTCGGCGCGCGGGGCGTGCGTGCGCAGCCAGTCGGTGAGTCGCGGGTCGGGGCGGCGGGTGCCCGCACCGCCCGGCACGAGCAGCGTGTGCGGGTCGGGCTCCTCGGCCAGGGCGGCGTCCGGAACCAGGGTGAGCCCGCTGGAGGTGCGCACCGGGGCGCCGTCCAGGGAGGCGGTGCGCAGCCGGTACGAGCCCGGCGCGCACGTCTCGGCGCCCGCGAAGACCTCCAGGGGGCCGGTGACGTCGAGGCTCTGGACGCCGTCGAAGAGCACTGCGAGAACGGTTCGCTGCGGCATGTTTCGATTCTTGGCCGCCCCGGCGAGGGCAGCAACGACGGATACCCCACCTTTTCTGCCATGCGCCCCCTCTCCCCCGCCCCCGCCGAGTCCGTGCCGGCAGGACAGCCTTTCCGGTGGTACGGGACAGCCGGCCGTCCCGGCACTGGAGCAGGTACCGACCGGTCGGTACCGTACGGGCATGACCACTGCCGTTCTCGAGCCGCGCGCCGGCCGTCGCTGTCACAACGCGCTGAACTCCCTGCACGCCACGCACTACTTCGCGCCCGAACTGGGCCGGGAGCTGGGCGCGCTCGGCGTCACCGATCCCCGTGCCGTCAATTTCGCGGTGCGGTCCGCCGCGCTCGGCCCGGTGGGCGCCGGCACCGTGGCGGCGACCTTCTACAACTACAAGTACGAGCTGGTGGCCCGGCATGTGCCCGCCGCGTGGGAGAAGGCCTCCCCGGACGCCGTCCTCGCGGCACGCGCGCGTGCCGTGGACGCGTCGCTGCGGCGGCTGCTGGGCGCCGAGGCCCTGGCGTCGGCGGAGATGGCCGAGGCGGCGGGGCTGGCGCTGCGCGCGGCGGAGGCCTGCACGCGCGCGGGGCGCCCGCTGTACGCGGGCCACGCCGACCTGCCCGTGCCGGACGAGCCGCATCTGGCGTACTGGCACGCGGCGACGCTGCTGCGCGAGCACCGGGGCGACGGGCATCTCGCCGTGCTGGTCGCGGCCGGGCTGGACGGCCTGGAGGCCGTGGTGACGCACACCGCCACCGGCCGGGGCATGGCGCCGAAGTGGGTGTTCGCGACGCGCGGCTGGACTCCTCAGGAGTGGGACGCGGCGGTGGACCGGCTGCGGGCGCGCGGCCTGCTCGACGCCGACGGCGCGCTGACGGCGGAGGGTGTGGCGCTGCGGGAGGAGATCGAGGCGGAGACCGACCGGCTGAACCGGGCGCCGTACGAGCATCTCGGCGCGGAGGGCGTGGCGCGGCTGACGGAGCTGGGCGCCGGGTTCGCGCGCGCCGCGATCGGGGCCGGGGCGTTCCCGGCGGATCTGTTCGGCACGGGCTGAGCCGCGCCGCCGGTCCGGGGCCGCGCCGCAGGCCCCGGTCCGCGCCGCAGGCGTCCGTGCCGTGCGCCGGGCCGGCTGTCCCGGGCGGTGCGGGGCGGGGCCTGCGG
>NZ_JALLGL010000296.1 GCF_023072675.1 Streptomyces sp. XM83C | reverse complement strand
GCCTTGAGACGGCGGTGACGGGGCTTGCGGAGGGGGCGGGGGCTCGGTGTCGTCCCCGTCGCACGGCATACGCCCACTGCCGAGCCCCGCACCCGGGCACCGACCCCGGCAATTCGCACACAGCCCCGTCACCCTTCCGGGTGGCGGGGTTTTCCACAGGTCCGGGGCTCGTCCACAGGGTCGAGCGGGATCGGGCGGGCGGAGGCAGTCTGGCTTCGCGGCGTTCGCGACGGACGCGGTCGCCGCGGCTGCGGTGGGCGTGCGGGAAGCGTGTGCCGCCGCGCCGGACACAGCCGTTCGGGACGGACCCGTCGGCGTGGTTCCGCCCGGTCGACGCCGGTGACGGCCGATCGCGAAGCCGGTCGAGGCCGGCCGGGCGGGGGAGGGGAGTGCACCATGAACGAGACGGTCATCAGCGTGGTGGGCAACGTGGCCACGGCGCCGGTCTACCGGGACCTGCCGTCGGGACCGTCGGCCCGGTTCCGGCTGGCGGCGACCTCCCGGTACTGGGACCGGGAGAAGGCCGCCTGGACGGACGGGCACACCAACTTCTTCACCGTGTGGGCCAACCGGCAGCTCGCCGTGAACGCGGCGTCCTCGCTGTCGGTCGGGGAGCCGGTGGTGGTCCACGGCCGGCTGAAGGTGCGCACGGACGTACGGGACGGACAGAACTGGACCTCGGCGGACATCGACGCGGTGGCGATCGGTCATGATCTGTCGAGGGGTACGGCTGTGTTCCGCCGGACCGGCCGAGGGGAGGCGCCCGCGACGCCGGACCGCCCGGAACCCAACTGGGAAACACCGCCCGCCACTTCGGAGAGCGAGAGCCAACGCGACGCCCCGGAGATCGTGATGACGTGATGTCACATCTTGTCCGCAACCGATGCGGAACGCCCTGATCTGCGCTCGCTGCGGCTTATCGAAGTCAACGCCCCGGAAAAGTCGAGTGGATTTGTCGATAAGCCCAGCTCGCGGGCGGCTCCGGCGATAACGATTACGAGTCGGATCACCGGTCCGGCGGCAGGACGGTGAAACGGGGGTCCGTCGCGTCCCTAGGATGCCGGGCAGAGCTGCCAGGCTCCTGATTCTGCTGGTGGGACCGCGTACCCCCCACGTCGACGGGTCCTGCTCGGAGGGGAATTCCGTGTTTTCTGTGTACGGCCGCGTCGCCGCCACGACGCTGGTGTCCGGGCTCCTCACCGCCGCCGCGTTCGTCGCGGCCGGCCCGGCCGCCGCCGCCGACGACGCGGCGGCGCAGACCCGGGGCGGAGCGAGTGCCGTCATCGGCGGTCTGAAGACGTACGGTGCCGCGGTGATCCACGAGCCCGGCGGCGGGGGCGACCAGCAGGTGTCCGCGGGCCTGTTCGAGATGTCCGTCGACGGCGGCGGCACCCTGCGGACCTACTGCATCGACCTGCACACCGCCACCCAGCGGGACGCCCGCTACCACGAGACCCCGTGGAGCGGCACGTCCCTGGCCGCCAACAAGGACGCCGGCAAGATCCGCTGGATCCTCCAGCACTCCTACCCGCAGGTGAACGACCTCGCGGCGCTCGCCGAGCGGGCCGGCATCAGCGGCGGCCTCACCGAGCAGGACGCCGCCGCGGGGACCCAGGTCGCGATCTGGCGCTACTCCGACCACGCCGATGTCGACGCGCTCGACCCGCAGGCCGAGCAGCTCGCCGACTATCTGCACAAGAGCGCCCGGTCCGTGCCGGAACCGGAGGCGTCGCTCACCCTGGACCCGCCCGCGGTCTCCGGCCGGCCCGGCAAGCCGCTCGGTCCGGTGACGGTGCACACCGACGCCGGCAGTGTCACGGTGACCCCGCCGGCGGACGCCGTGGCGAACGGGGTGCGCATCGTCGGGGCGGACGGCAAGCCGGTCACCACCGCCAAGGACGGCAGCCGCCTGTTCTTCGACGTGCCCGAGGACGCCGCGCCCGGCTCGGCCGCGCTGACCGTGCAGGCGTCGACGACCGTGCCGGTCGGCCGGGCCTTCACCGCGGAGGGACGCAGTCAGACGCAGATCCTGGCGGGCTCCAGCGAGTCGACGGTCTCGGCGACGGCCACCGCGAGCTGGGCCGCACAGGGCGCGATACCCGCACTGTCGGCGGCCCGGAACTGCGTCCAGGGCGGGCTGGACATCACCGCCGGCAACACCGGCGACCAGCCCTTCGTCTTCACCCTGATGGGCAAGGAGTACTCCATCCCGGCGGGGGCGTCCCGGACGGTGACGCTGCCCCTGCTGGAGGACCAGGCCTACGACTTCACGATCACCGGCCCGGCCGGCTTGCAGCAGAGATTCACGGGCGTCCTCGACTGCAAGACACAGAGCGGCACGCCCGAGGTCACCACACAGACCGTCAGTGAGCCCAGCCCGGCCACCATCGGCGGCGTCAGCACGCCGCCCGACACCAACCTCGCCGCCACCGGCGGCTCCACCGCCACCCCGCTGATCGCGGGCGCGGCGATCGGCTTCGTGGTGATCGGCGGCGCGGTCCTGGTCCTCCTCCGCCGCAAGGAACAGCCGGCGCAGGACTGACGACACCCGCCGCCGCGGGGGCCGGCCCGGGACAGGGCCGGCTCCGTCGGTCGAGGGCACCTCGTAGGGCCGGGCCGCTACGAGGTGTTCGTGCCGACGCCGGGGAATCGGCGGCAGGATTGATCGGCTCAGCCGTGATAGGTGATGTACCCGTTGCCGTCCTTGTCGTTGGCCTTCTTGGTGTAGGCGTGGGTGTCGGCGGGCTTTCCGTTCGGCTTGTACAGGTAGATCGTGTCCTTGTCGTTGTTCCAGATGAAGTTGCAGTTCTGCCGGTAGACCTCGTTCCTGGCGTCGGAGTCGGTGCCCCGGCCGCCGCGCAGGCGGACGAAGTCGCCCGGCTCCAGGATGTGGTTGTACTTGAAGACGAAGGTGTTGCCGACGGCGTCCCTGACCTTGTAACCCTTCAGGTTCACCTTGGTCTTCTTCGAGTAGTTCTTGATCGTCAGGTACTCGTTCCTGGTGTTGCCCCCCGAGCACTTGTTGGAGTCCCTGCCGGGGGCGTCGTACTGCACGCCCTTGATCTTCAGCTCCGAGGTGTACTCGGCGGCGTGCGCCGGTATCGCCCCGGCAAGGCCGAGCGCGGCCACGGCCGCGGTCGCTCCGGCGATGGGCAGCGCGCGACGGATGCGCATGAGGATCCCCCCTCAGTGATGCCAAAACGAGCACCCGGAGCCTACACAAGGTGATCAGAGCGTGATGGCAGTGTGAAGGAAATGTGCGCATGCGGCTGCGGTCGCCATCCGGCGGATGGAGACCGTCCTGTCGCCCCGTCGAGCCCCACCCAGGTGATCGACCTCCGGGACCACGAATCGGGCCACTGACAAAAGCCCAGGTCAGACCCCCTTGACGGAACGCGTTTCCGTGCAGGGGTGGCCGTACGGCAAGATGGGGTGTATCTGCCCACTGCCAGATTCAAGCTGCCGGACGGTTTCTCTTGGCTGAGTTCATTTACACCATGCGCAAGGCGCGCAAGGCGCACGGCGACAAGGTGATCCTCGACGACGTCACCCTGAACTTCCTCCCCGGGGCGAAGATCGGCGTCGTCGGCCCGAACGGCGCCGGTAAGTCGACCGTGCTGAAGATCATGGCGGGGCTGGAGCAGCCGTCCAACGGTGACGCCTTCCTCTCGCCCGGCTACAGCGTCGGCATCCTGCTGCAGGAGCCCCCGCTGAACGAGGAGAAGACGGTCCTGGAGAACGTCCAGGAAGGCGTCGCCGAGATCAAGGGCAAGCTCGACCGGTTCAACGAGATCGCCGAGCTGATGGCCACCGACTACTCGGACGCGCTGCTGGAGGAGATGGGCAAGCTCCAGGAGGAGCTGGACCACGCCAACGCGTGGGACCTCGACGCCCAGCTGGAGCAGGCCATGGACGCCCTGGGCTGCCCGCCCGGCGACTGGCCCGTCACCAACCTCTCCGGTGGTGAGCGCCGCCGCGTCGCCCTGTGCAAGCTGCTGCTGGAGCAGCCCGACCTGCTGCTCCTCGACGAGCCCACCAACCACCTCGACGCCGAGTCGGTGAACTGGCTGGAGCAGCACCTCGCCAAGTACGAGGGCACCGTCGTCGCCATCACCCACGACCGGTACTTCCTCGACAACGTCGCCGAGTGGATCCTCGAGCTGGACCGCGGCCGTGCCTACCCCTACCAGGGCAACTACTCCACCTACCTGGAGACCAAGGCCGCCCGCCTCAAGGTCGAGGGCCAGAAGGACGCCAAGCGGCAGAAGCGCCTCAAGGAAGAGCTGGAGTGGGTCCGCTCCAACGCCAAGGGCCGCCAGGCCAAGTCCAAGGCGCGTCTCGCCCGGTACGAGGAGATGGCTGCCGAGGCCGAGAAGATGCGGAAGCTGGACTTCGAGGAGATCCAGATCCCGCCGGGGCCGCGCCTGGGCAACGTCGTCGTCGAGGTCGACAAGCTGAACAAGGCCTTCGGCGAGAAGGTCCTCGTCGAGGACCTCAGCTTCACCCTCCCGCGCAACGGCATCGTCGGCGTCATCGGCCCGAACGGCGCCGGCAAGACCACCCTGTTCAAGATGATCCAGGGCCTGGAGGAGCCGGACTCCGGCTCGATCAAGGTCGGCGAGACCGTCAAGATCTCGTACGTCGACCAGAGCCGCGAGAACATCGACCCGAAGAAGACGCTGTGGGAGGTCGTCTCCGACGGCCTCGACTACATCAACGTCGGACAGGTCGAGATGCCGAGCCGGGCCTATGTGTCCGCGTTCGGCTTCAAGGGCCCGGACCAGCAGAAGCCGGCCGGTGTGCTCTCCGGCGGTGAGCGCAACCGCCTCAACCTCGCGCTCACCCTCAAGCAGGGCGGCAACCTGCTGCTCCTCGACGAGCCCACCAACGACCTCGACGTCGAGACGCTCTCCTCCCTGGAGAACGCGCTGCTGGAGTTCCCCGGCTGCGCCGTCGTCGTCTCCCACGACCGCTGGTTCCTCGACCGTGTCGCCACGCACATCCTCGCCTACGAGGGTGACTCCAAGTGGTTCTGGTTCGAGGGCAACTTCGAGTCGTACGAGAAGAACAAGATCGAGCGGCTCGGCCCGGACGCCGCCCGTCCGCACCGCGCCACCTACAAGAAGCTGACCCGGGGCTGATCGATCTTGCGGCATCTCTACCGCTGCCCGCTGCGCTGGGCGGACATGGACGCGTACGGCCACGTCAACAACGTGGTCTTCCTCCGCTACCTGGAGGAGGCCCGTATCGACTTCCTGTTCCGCCCGGACAAGGACTTCAAGCAGGGGTCGGTGGTGGCACGCCACGAGATCGACTACAAGCGGCAGCTCGTCCACCGGCACCGCCCGGTCGACATCGAGCTGTGGGTCACGGAGATCCGCGCCGCGTCCTTCACCCTCGCCTACGAGGTGAAGGACGACGACGTCGTCTACGTACGGGCCTCCACGGTGATCGTGCCGTTCGACTTCGCACAGCAGCGGCCCCGCCGCATCACCGACGAGGAACGCGCCTTCCTCAAGGAGTACATGGACGACTCCGGCCGGCAGGGGGCCGTCGCCGCATGACGGTGCTCCACCTCGCCGACGAGACGGAGGCGGCGGACCTCGCCGCCTTCCTCTCCCGGCTGCTCCACTACGACCGTGGAGCCGCGGTACGCCTCCAGGCCGCCGGCACGGCACTCGCCGTGTTCGGCCGGCCGCCCTCCTTCGAGGTGCTCGCGATCCGCGCCGTGCGGCTGGCCAAGCCGTACGAGCGCGGCCTCGACGTCACCCTGGACGTCACCGTGTCCGCGGGTGAACTGCTGGAGTCCGTGGACGAGAAGGCCGCCACGGCCGCCGTGCCCGCCGCGGTCACCGGCCCGCCCTGGGCCGGGGTGCTGCCCCCGCGCGGCGGCTGGCGCCGCGAACCCGGCCTGCCCCATCCGGCCGAGCTGCACGCGCTGGTCGGCGCCGCCGTCACCGAGTTCCGCACCCGCACCGGGCAGCTCCCGCCCGAGCAGCGCACTCGCGCCGAACTCGACCGCATAGGCGGGGAGATCTGGTCCCGTACCGTCGGGGAGACCCGGCTGCCCGTGCGCGCCGTGCACGCCGCGCAGTCCTTCGGCTTCCTGCGGCCCCCCGCCGCCGGCACGGGCGACCCCGACGGCGTCGACGACGGGTTCGGGCTGTTCTCCTCCGGTGCCTGGCTGCGGCTGCGCACCCCGTACGGGTCCGTGGCCGTACGCGTCGGGGGCAGCACCCCGGGGCTCGGCGGGCTGGGGAGCCTCGCCGTCAGCGTTCGCTGAGGCCTACGGCGCCCCCTCCGGCCTGCGGCGCCCTCCCGGCCGACAGCCTCCCGGCCTGCGGCGCCCTCGCGGCCGACAGCCTCCCGGCCTGCGGCGTCCTCGCGGCCGACCGCCTCCCGGCCTGCGGCGCCCTCCCGGCCGACAGCCTCCCGGCCTGCGGCGTCCTCGCGGCCGACCGCCTCCCGGCCTACGGCGCCCTCCCGGCCGACAGCCTCCCGGCCCACGGCCCCCCGCGTCCGGCGACCTCCCGATGTGCGGCACCCTCCTGACGTGCGGCCCGTGTGGCCTGCGTGCCCTCCCGATGTGCGGGCCCGTGCGGCGTGCGGCCGGTTTCCCTCGTACCGCCGCTCAGCGTTCCGTGCTGTCGTCCGGCCACACCCCGATGTGGTCCTCCTCCAGTTCCAGCGCCACCCGGTCCCGCATGTCCAGGGCGCGGATGTAGTCCGCCGGGAGCTGGAGCCGGCCGGCCCGGTCGAGCATGGCGTACTCGCGGGCCACGACCCGCTCGCGCCCGGTGGTCTCGTCCACCTCGCTGCGGCGCAGCACCTCCGTGGAGGTTCGGCCGTCGCGGATCGCGACCGTGCGGCGTACCTCACCGGCCACCGCCTGGTCGTGGGTGACGATCACGATGGTCGTGCCGAGACGTTCGTTCGCCGTGCGGAACGCGGCGAAGATCTGCTCCGCCGTGTGCGAGTCCAGCTCGCCGGTCGGCTCGTCCGCCAGCAGCACCGCAGGATCGTTGGCCAGCGCCACGGCGATCGCCACGCGCTGCTGCTGACCGCCGGACATCTCGTGCGGTCGACGGTCACGGCAGTCGGCCACCTCCAGCAACTCCAGCAGCTCCGCGACCCGTTCCGCCCGCGCGTGACGGCCGCGCCGGGAACGGTCCCCGGCGAGCTGCAACGGCAGGGCGACGTTCTGCGCCGCTGTCAGATACGGCAGCAGGTTGCGGGAGGTCTGCTGCCAGACGAACCCGACGACCGTACGGCGGTAGGCCAGCCGGTCCTTGGCGGTCATGGCCAGCAGATCGTGCCCGGCGACACGGGCCGCGCCCGCCGTGGGGGTGTCCAGACCGGCGAGGATGTTCATCAGCGTGGACTTCCCGCTGCCGGAGGCGCCGACCAGCGCCATCAACTCCCCTTCGCGCACCAGCAGGTCCAGCCCCTGCAACGCCTGCACCTCGATGCCGTCGGCGGAGAAGATCCGTACCAGACGGTCGCAGGTGATCAGCGCGTCGTGGCCGTAGTCGGGGGCGCGGCGGGCGGAAGTCGCCTGCTGCGCGAGGTCGGTGAGCGTGGGGTCGGCTGTCATCGGCGTCTCCAGATCTCCAGGTCTCCAGGTTCCGCTCCCGCCCGTCCCCGGCCCGGCCCCCTCACCGGGCA
>NZ_JALLGL010000295.1 GCF_023072675.1 Streptomyces sp. XM83C | reverse complement strand
TTAAAAGAGACAGCCCCCCAACCGTGCCGCCTCCCGCGCCAACCGCTCCACGCGGCCCCAGTCACGGGCCGCGACCGCGTCGGGCGGCAGCATCCAACTGCCGCCCACACAGGCCACGTTGGGCAGTGCCAGATAGTCGACGGCGTTGTCCGGCCCGATGCCGCCCGTCGGGCAGAAGCGGGCCTGCGGCAACGGCCCGGCCAGCGACCGCAGATAGGCCGTACCGCCCGCGGCCTGCGCCGGGAAGAACTTCATCTCCCGCACCCCGCGCTCCAGCAGCGCCACGACCTCGGTCGCCGTCGAGACCCCCGGCAGGAACGGCACCCCGGCCCCCCGCATCGCCCCCAACAGGGCGTCGGTCCAGCCGGGACTGACCAGGAACCGCGCCCCGGCGGCCACGGCGTCCGCGGCCTGCCCCGGCGTCAGGACCGTGCCCGCACCGACCACCGCGCCCGGCACCCCCGCATCGATCGCGCCGATCGCCTCCAGCGCGGCCGGTGTCCGCAGCGTCACCTCGACCGCGGGCAGCCCCCCGGCGACCAGAGCCCGCGCGAGCGGCACCGCGTCAGCGGCGTCCTCGACGACGACCACGGGCAGCACGGGCGCGAGCTCCAGCACGGACGGCACGGGCGCGGGCAGGGCGGCGGACATACGGGCATCCTGCCGACGCGCTGCACAGCACGCAAAGGCCATTGCGCATGACGCAACGAGCCCGAGCGATGCTCAGTGGATCTCGTCCACCAGCACATCCAGCGACCAGGACTTCCCCGCCTTCGCGGGCGCCTCGGCCTCCACCGTGTACCCGAGATCCCGCAGCGCCGTCACCAGCTCGGCAGGACCCTGCGGCGCGGCCCCGGCGGTCAGCAGGCTGCGTACGATCCGCCCCTTGGTCGCCTTGTTGAAGTGGCTGACGACCTTCCGTGTCGGTGCGTGCAACACCCGTACCGTCGCCGTACGCCCCGCGACCTCACCCTTCGGCCTCCACGCCGCCGCGTACGCCGACGAGCGCAGATCGAGGACCAGCCCGTCCCCGGCGGCCTCCGGCAGCACCTGAGCCATCGGGCTCCGCCAGTGCGCGGCCAGCGCGCCCAGCCCGGGCAGCTTCACCCCCATCGAACAGCGGTACGAAGGGATGGGGTCCGTCACCCGGACGGCCCCCCACAGCCCGGAGAACACCAACAGCCACCCGGCCGCCCGCTCCCGCGCCGGCCCCTCCAGCGAGGCCAGGCCCAGAGCGTCGTACAGCACCCCGGTGTAGATCTCCCCGGCGGGCCGGGCCCCGGCCTCGCGCAACCCGGCGTTCTTGCCGACCTCCCCGCGCAGCCCCTCGCTGAGCCCCAGCACCTCCCGCGCCTTCTCCTCGTCACCGGCGCACAGCTCGACCAGCTCCTCCAGTACGGCGGCGCGGGCGGCGGTGAGCCCCGGCAGCGACAGGGAATCCAGCCGCAGCGGGGAGCCGGTGCCGGACGGGGCCTTGCCCTCGGAAGGCGGCAGAAGGACGAGCACGCGAATTCTCCTTGACGAACGGGGACCCCGGACAGCGTACGGCGTGCCGTACCGCACCCGGCGCCCTACCGTGGCGGTATGCCCCGCCGCCCCCTGCATGTGACCGGCGTCCCCGAGGGCCCGCTGCTCACGGCACTCGCCGCCCTGCGGGAGAAGCTGCACACACCCGCCGGCTTCCCGCCCGAGGTGCTGGCCGCGGCCGAGGAGGCCGCCGCGCATCCCGTCCTCCCCGACGAGGACGCCACCGGCATCCCGTTCTTCACCGTCGACCCGCCCGGCTCCCGCGACCTCGACCAGGCCATGCACCTGTCCCGGCACGGCACGGGCTACCGCGTCCGGTACGCCATCGCCGACGTCGCCGCCTTCGTCACCCCCGACGGCCCGCTCGACAAGGAAGCGCACGAACGCGTCCTCACCCTGTACTTCCCCGACCTGCGCATCCCGCTGCACCCGCCCGTGCTCAGCGAGGACGCCGCGAGCCTGCTGCCCGGACAGCCCCGCCCGGCGGCCGTATGGACGATCGACCTCGACGCCGACGTCCGTACCACCGCCGTCGACGTACGCCGCGCCCTGATCCGCAGCCACGCCAGGCTCGACTACGCGAGCGTGCAGCGGCAGATCGACACCGGCACCGCCGAGGAGCCCCTCCTTCTGCTGAAGACCGTCGGCCTGCTGCGGCAGCAGGTCGAGACCGAGCGCGGCGGCATCTCCCTGCGCGTCCCCGACCAGGAGATCGTCGAACACGACCACACCTACGAACTGACCTACCGCGCCCCGCTCCCCGCCGAGGACTGGAACGCCCAGGTCTCCCTCCTCGCCGGCCTGTCCGCCGCCCAGCTGATGCTGGCGCACGGCAACGGCATCCTGCGCACCCAGGTGCCCAAGCCCGGCAAGCTGGAGGAACTCCACCACACCGCGAAGGGCCTCGGCATCGACTGGCCGCCCCACATGTCCTACGCCGAACGCGTCCGCACGCTCGACCCGGCCGAGCCCCGCAACGCCGCCTTCCTCCAGGCCTGCACCGGCCTGATGAGCCGCGCCGACTACACCGTCTTCACCGGCGGCCACCTGCCGGCCGACCCCATGCACGCCTCCGTCGCCGCCCCCTACGCCCACTGCACGGCCCCGCTGCGCCGCCTCGCCGACCGGTACGCCACCGAGCTGTGCCTCGCCGCGTCGGCCGGCCGGCATCCCCCCGGCTGGGCGCTCGAAGGCCTCGACCGCGTCAAGGACCGCATGGCCGAGGGCGGCAGACGCGCCAACCAGGTCGACGGCGCCTGCGTCGACCTGGTCGAGGCCGCCGTACTGAAGGACCGGCTGGGCGAGACCTTCGACGGCGTCGTGGTCCGCCACGGCCCGCCCGCCGGAACCGGCACCGTACAGCTGGCCACCCCGGCCGTCGTCGGCGCCGTCACCGGCATCACCACGCACGACGTCGGCCGCCGCCTCCCGGTCCGGCTGACGGAAGCCGACATGCGCAAACCGACCGTGACATTCGAACGGGCCTGACCCGCGCTCCGGCACCGCACCCTGTGCCACGACCGAGGGAACGGCCCCCGATCTCCCCCGGACAGGTGATCCGCCCATGCCCCACTTCGGCGAGCGACCGAAGGAGGGGCGTGACAGGACCGCCGTGCCCCACGGGCCGCTCGGGAAGAGATCCTGCTGGACGGCTTCCTCGCCCCGGCCACCCCGGAGGGCTTCCGGGCGGGAGCTGATCGAGGGGGAGATCGTCGTGACGCCGCCGCCGGACGGGAAGCACGAGAAGTACCTCAGCAGGATCAAGCGGCAGGTGATCAAGGCGTCCCGGACCGATATGGACTGCTCCGGGAACGAAGGGCTGAGACTCCGAAGCAGTGGCGGCTCGCCCGAAGAACCATGTGATCCCCCACCTCACCATTGCGCCTCCTCACTTGGACGTGTTCGGGGGCGCGGACCCCTGGACGCCGTGCGACGACGTCGCCATGGTGGTCGAAGCGACCCCGACGGAGCCCGCCGCGGACCGCGACGCGAAAGGCCCCTGCTACGCCCACGGCGGTGTCCCGCTGTACCTGCTCGTCGACCGTGAGACCTCCACGGTGACGCCGTTCGCCGACAGGGCCGGCGACGACCACCGGCAGATCCTCAAGCGCGCCTTCGGCGAGCCGCCACCGCTCCCCGCCCCCTTCTCCTTCGACCTGGACAAGGCGGACTTTCTCCGACCCCCACGGCGTTGCACCTCCTGCGGAGCGAAGCAGGAAAGGGGGTGCCAGCGCATGGCCGGACGGGAAGAGGCGCACTGGACGAGGGCCCGGCTGGGCCGCCGCGGACCGGCGATGGACCTGCTCACGGCCCGTTTCGACCGGCATGTGTACGCCCCGCACGCCCACGACGAGTACACGGTCGGCGTGTGCGTCGGCGGCGCCGAGGTGATCGCCTACCGCGGCGGACACATCGAGGCCGGCCCCGGCGCCATCGTCGTTCTGGCCCCCGGCGAGATGCACACGGGCGGCCCGGCGACCCCCGACCTCGGCTACGCGTACCGGGCGCTGTACGCCGCACCCGACCTGCTCGGCGACGGCGTGCTCGGCCGCGGCCTGCCGCACTTCCGGGACGCGGTGATCGACGACCCGGAACTCTCCGCCGCCCTCCGCGCCACCCACACCGACCTGGCGCGCTGCCCCGACCCCCTGGAGGCCGAGTCCCGCCTGCCGTGGCTGCTGACCGCGCTGGCACGCCGCCACTCGACGGCGCGCGCGGACAGCGACACGATCCCCGGCGCGGAGGGCATAGCCCGGCAGATCCGCGACCGCCTCGCCGACGAGCTGACGCAGCCGCCCTCCCTCTCCTCCCTCGCCGCGGAACTCGGCCTGTCCCGCTACCAGCTGCTGCGCGCCTTCCGTACGACGATGGGGATACCGCCGTACGCCTGGCTCGCCCAGCACCGCGTGACCCGGGCCCGCGCCCTGCTGGAGGCGGGGCTGCGCCCGGCCGAGGTGGCCGGCCTGGTCGGTTTCGCGGACCAGGCGCATCTGACGCGATGGTTCCGCCGGGTGCTGGGGGTGACCCCGGCGGCGTACCGCAACAGCGTTCAAGACGCACGATGAACAGGTGTCCGAAACTCGCCGCATGACTGCACGTGGCTGGTTCCTTTTCTCCCTGATGGGAGTGGTCTGGGGCATCCCCTACCTCATGATCAAGGTGGCGGTGGACGAACTGTCCCCGTCGATGGTGGTGTTCGTGCGCTGCGCGGTGGGCGCGGCGCTGTTGCTGCCGTTCGCGCTACGCCAGGGCGGCCTGGGCCGGACCGTCGCCGCGCACTGGCGTCCGATGCTGGCGTTCGCCTGCATCGAGATCATCGGCCCGTGGTTCACGCTGACGGATGCCGAACGCCATCTGTCCTCGTCGACGGCGGGCCTGCTGATCGCGGGCGTCCCGATCGTCGGCGTGGTCCTGGCCCGCTTCTTCGGCGCCCGGGAACACCTCGGGGCACGCCGCGTGACCGGTCTCGCGCTGGGCCTGGCCGGGGTGACGGTCCTGACACTGCCGCACCTGACCGGCGGCGACGCCCGATCCCTCGCCGAGGTCCTGCTGACGGTGGTGGGCTACGCGACGGCGCCCCTGATAGCGGCCCGCCACCTGAAGGACGTGCCGTCCCTGCATCTGACGGCGCCCTGCCTGGCGCTGGCGGCGCTGGTGTACGCCCCGGCAGCGGCGGCGACCTGGCCCGCGCACGCCCCCTCGGGGGAGGCGCTGGCATCCCTGGCGGGCCTGGGCGTGATCTGCACGGCGGTGGCGTTCGTCGCCTTCCTGGAGCTGATCAAGGAGGCGGGCCCGACACGAGCCACGGTGATCACGTACGTCAACCCGGCGGTGGCGGTCGCGGCGGGCGCCCTCTTCCTGGGCGAGGCCCTCACGGCCACGATCGTCGCGGCGTTCGCCCTGATCCTCACGGGTTCGGTCCTGGCGACGGCCGCGGCATCGACCGGGGGATCCCGCCGGGTACGATGGTCCACACGGCAGACGAGCCGGGCGGACGGCCGCGTGGAGTCCCCGTGAGGGGGCTTCCCGAGGAACGTCCGGGCTCCACAGGGCAGGGTGGTGGCTAACGGCCACCCGGGGTGACCCGCGGGACAGTGCCACAGAAAGTAAACCGCCCGGGGCTTCGGCCCTTGGTAAGGGTGAAACGGTGGTGTAAGAGACCACCAGTGCCCAGGGTGACCTGGGCAGCTAGGTAAACCCCACCCGGAGCAAGGTCAAAAGGGAGCACCCCGGTGCTCCTGCGGGGACGTTCGAGGGCTGCCCGCCCGAGTCCCCGGGTAGACCGCACGAGGCCGGCGGCAACGCCGGCCCTAGATGGATGGCCGTCACCCCGGCCGCCGCGAGGCGCCCGGGGAACAGAACCCGGCGTACAGCCCGGCTCGTCCTGTCGCACCCCTCCGGCCCAGGTCAGAGGGGGGTGTCCGCTCTGCCGTTCGGCTCCGGGGTCGAATCGGGGTCGAATTGGGTGGGCAGCCCGTTCCACGGGTCAACTCACCCTCGCGCCACGATGGTTCGCCTCGTTGCGTCGAAGACGTCTTGCACTTGCGGTGCGGTCGGTGTCAAGTCCCGCATCGACGTCATGCGGCCGCGCGGTCGACGCCGTCGGCCCGCTGCTGGGTGCCGAGCTGCGCTTGCGCGATGCCGGGTCCGCCGGCGCCGAAGAGACCGCTGAAGGTGTCCACCTTCACGCCCTGCACAGCCACAGGCGGGTGTGCGCAGGTGTCCCACGTCTCGGAGAACTCGGCGTGCCGGGAGAACGCCTGGACCGTCTTCGGGTCGTACTTGCCATCTGCCCCCAAGCGGCTCGTGCAGAAGTGCTTGAGGCCGTGGAACCGAGTGCCTTCCGGCAACCCGGCCAGCTCGACGGCCGCGCGCCGCTTGTCGTTGAAGTGGCTGCGCGACAACGGCCGGCCGGTCCGGGTCGTGACGATCAGCCCTTTGTCAGGCGGCTGCACGCGCTCATCCCGGCGGGGAAGGCGAACGACAGAGCGACCACTGGAGTCATGCACGCGGTAGGCGGTGGACCGGAGTCTCTCGACTTTGTGGCCGTTGGAGCACGGAAGAATATCTCTCAGATTCAACGTGCACAGCTCCTCCCTCACGAGCTCGGGATATCGCGCACTGGCGTGGACGCATCGGGCAACTTCCCGCACGCAGAGGTCAAGCTCTGGGAGACAGCAGTCCATCTTGACCTAACGCCGACAGGCCTGGCAGTAAATAGACCGTTCTGCCCAGCGTGCCAGGGTTTCCTGCAGAGCAAGGGTGCGACTCTGGTCAGCGACACACAGGCGATTTGGACTCCGTGAGGTGAATTGAGATGGGATTTCTCGAAGACATCGAAGTCGTTCGTGTGGAGTGCGCACGGCTGACCTCACGCCAACGTCTGGCCGTCACAGCCCTCTGTGCGACCAAGGTGCGATCGGTATCCATGGCGTTCCTTCACGATTCTGGAGAGGGGGACTCCTTCTACCGGATCAACAACGGACTGGATGCGGTGTGGCTGGACCTTCGCGGTATCCAGCAGGCCTCGGCGTCGGACCTCATGCGGGTCCGAGACGAGGCAGAGCGCTGGATCACTCGCCTGGAGGGCGTCGGCGGAGAGGCAGCCGGCTTCGCAGCGGATGCAATCTCCGTATCGGTATCCGCAATGTCAAGCTTCCTTGAGGAAGATCCAGAGGTCGCAGTGAACTCGGCGCTCTCGATCGCCGAAATCCGTTCGGAGATCGCCGAATTTCTGGCGGAATGCCAGAGCGCCGAAGGGGAGTACTTCCTGAAGGGTGACGAGGCCGGGGAAGCATCCCTAGCCGAAACCAAAAGCGATGTGGAGTTCCTCGGGGAGTTTCCCGCTGACGAGTTTCCCGCGACTCGGTTTATGCGTCGGGCTGGGGCTGCGAACCTTGCTCTCGCAGAGCAGATGAAGTTGGTGCTGAAGGTGGATCGGCTGCGTCTGCCCTGAGAGGTCCTGTCGGGCTGACCCTTGACACCCACTGGCGGTGCGGCAACTGCCGCCGGGGGCAGGTGTGATGCGTGCTCGGCCCTTGGACAGGAGGCCGGATGAACGTCGACGGGCGCGACCCGTCAAGATCATGTGATTCCACTCGCAAGATCGTGAAGGCCGCGCCCGCATGCCATCCTGCC
>NZ_JALLGL010000294.1 GCF_023072675.1 Streptomyces sp. XM83C | reverse complement strand
CCCCCGACCCGGCCCCGCCGTCCCCCGCCACGCGCCGCCTGTTCACCGCGTGCCTGGACTTCGTCACCACCCCCGGCGTCTGGGACCTGGTCGACGGCGAACCGGACGCCGTCGCCCGCCTCCTGGCCACCGACCAGGCCCTCAGCGACCAGAAGGAGGACCGGCACCGCGCCGACGCCCTGCGCGCACTCCTCAGCTCCTCCATCGACCTCTACGCCGAACCGTGACGCCCTCCTGATCAGCGGGTACCCGGGCTCCGTCAGCGCCGAGCGACCCGCACTCCAGGAGGCGGCACGATGACCCCCGGAAAGCCGGACGGCACCGCACTCGTCGTGATCGACATGATCAACACGTACGAGCACAAGGACGCCGAGCTGCTCGTCCCCGCGGCCGAGCGGGTCGTGCCCGTGCTCGCGGACCTGATCGGCCGGGCGCGGACGGCGGACGTGCCCGTGATCTACGCGAACGACAACTTCGGACTGTGGCGGTCCCACCACGGAGAGCTGGTCGAGACCGCGCTGTCGGGTCCGCGCGCCGGCCTGGTCGAGCCGGTCCGGCCGGACGACTCGTCGCTGTTCGTGGTCAAGGCCCGGCACTCGATCTTCTACGACACCCCCATGGCGTATCTGCTGTGGCATCTGGGCGTCGGAAGGGTGATCCTGACCGGTCAGGTCACCGAGCAGTGCGTCCTGTACTCCGCCCTGGACGCGCACATCCGACATCTGAAGGTCACGGTGCCGAGGGACGCCGTCGCCTCGATACATCCCCATCTGGCGGACGCCGCGCTGGAGATGATGGAGCGGAACATGGGCGCCGGGCTCGTCCTGGCGAAAGAACTCGACTTCCACAGCTCGCGGTGATCTGGCGCGCCGGTCGGCCCGCCGCTCCCGTGACACGGCACCGCCCCCGGCCGCCCCGGCCGGAACCGGTCCCCCTCCGGCGGCCGCCGAAAGTGCTGCCATGACGGCCCCGAGGGCGGGTACCCGACCACCTCCGCACGGCGGTGGCCGGTGAACGCGCGCGGCCCTCGGCACCGTCCACGTCCGAGGAAGGCGGTTCCCCCTGATGACTCGCTCCCCTCTCGGCACCCCGGCGGGCGTGGACACGGCCGGGCTCGCGGCGGCACTGGCCGGGGAGGTGGACGGCGAGGTCAGGTTCGACGCGGGCAGCAGGGGCGCCTACTCCACGGACGGGTCCAACTACCGTCAGGTGCCGATCGGCGTGGTGGTGCCCCGTACCGTCGAAGCCGGGGCGGCGGCGGTACGGGTGTGCGCCCGGTTCGGGGCCCCGGTGCTGTCGCGGGGCGGCGGGACGAGTCTCGCCGGGCAGGCGACCAACACCGCCGTGGTGATCGACTGGAGCAAGTACTGCCACCGGCTCGTCGCCGTCGATCCCGACGCCCGTACCTGCGTCGTCGAGCCCGGGATCGTGCTGGACGCGCTCAACGGAAGGCTGGCCGGTCATGGGCTCCAGTTCGGGCCGAGGCCGTCGACGCACAGCCATTGCGCGCTGGGCGGCATGATCGGCAACAACTCGTGCGGCGCGTCCGCGCAGGCGTACGGCAAGACCGTCGACAATGTGCGCCGTCTGGAGGTGCTCACCTACGACGGGACCCGGATGTGGGTCGGGCCGACGTCGAAGTCCGAGCGGGCGCGGATCGCCGCGCGGGGCGGACGGCGCGCCGAGCTGTACGCCGGCCTGGACCGCATCGTCACCGGGCATCTCGCCGACATCCGCCGAGGCTACCCGAAGATCCCGCGCCGGGTCTCCGGCTACAACCTCGACTCGCTGCTGCCGGAGAACGGCTTCGACGTGGCGCGGGCCCTGGTCGGCAGCGAGGGAACCCTGGTGACCGTACTGCACGCCGAACTCGACCTCGTGCCGGTGCCGCCGTACCAGTCCCTGCTCGTCCTCGGCTACGACGACATCTGCGCCGCCGCCGACGACGTGCCCCGGCTCCTGGAGCACTGCTCCCCCGGGCAGCTGGAGGCACTGGACGGCCGGATGGCGCAGCTGATGCGCGAGGAAGGTACCCACCTGGCCTCCCTGAGCGCCCTGCCGCAGGGTGACAGCTGGCTGATGCTCCAGTTCGGCGGCGACAGCCAGGAGGACGTCGACGAGCAGGCGCACGCCCTGCTGCGCGCCGTGGGCCGCTCCGAGCAGGACGCCGGTGTCGCGTTCTCCGACGACCCCGAGCGCGAGCAGCGGATGCTCCGGGCGCGCGAGGCAGGGCTCGGCGTCACGGCCCGGCCGCCCGACGAGCGCGAGACATGGGAGGGCTGGGAGGACTCCGCCGTACCGCCGGAACGGCTCGGGGACTATCTGCGCGAACTGAAGGAACTCTTCGAGGAGTTCGACTACGACCGTCCGTCCCTGTACGGGCACTTCGGGCAGGGCTGCGTCCACACCCGCATCCCGTTCGAGCTGAGGACCGCCGACGGTGTCGCCGTGTTCCGCCGCTTCCTGGAGCGGGCCGCCGACCTCGTCGTCTCCTACGGCGGCTCCCTCTCCGGCGAGCACGGCGACGGCCAGGCCCGGGGCGAGCTGCTCACCCGGATGTTCGGGGAGCGGCTGGTGGCCGCGTTCGGCGAGCTGAAGACGCTGTTCGACCCGGACGACCGGATGAACCCCGGCAAGATCGTCCGTCCCGGCCCGGTCGACGGGCAGCTGCGTCTCGGCTCCTCCTGGCGTCCGACGACCCCGGCGACCCACTTCGGTTTCCCGGACGACGACCGCTCCTTCGACCGGGCGGTGATGCGCTGCGTCGGCATCGGCAACTGCCGCGGCCACTCCGGCGGCGTGATGTGCCCTTCGTACCGGGCGACCAGGGAGGAGGAGCACTCCACGCGGGGCCGGGCGCGGCTGCTGTTCGAGATGCTCGACGGGCACGCCGACTCGGCCGTCACCGACGGCTGGCGCTCCACGGAGGTGCGCGACGCGCTGGATCTGTGCCTGGCCTGCAAGGGCTGCAAGTCGGACTGCCCGACCGGTGTCGACATGGCGACCCTCAAGGCGGAGTTCCTCGCCCACCACTACGAGCGGCGACCGCGGCCCGCCGCCCACTACTCCATGGGCTGGCTGCCCGTGTGGGCGCGGCTCTCCCGCCTGGCGCCAGGGCCGGTCAACAGCGTCCTGCACGCGCCCGGCCTCGCCCGTGTGGGCAAGCGTCTGGCCGGCGTGGCCGAGGCCCGCCCGGCACCCGTCTTCGCCGGGCAGTCCTTCCAGCAGTGGTGGCGGGCCCACGGCGAGGAGGAACCCGACCCGGCCGACCCGCGCACCGTCGTCCTGTGGCCGGACACCTTCACCGGCTTCTTCCATCCCTCGATCGCCGTCTCGGCCGTACGCGTCCTCCAGGACGCCCGGTTCCGCGTCGCCGTCCCCGCCCGGCCGGTGTGCTGCGGGCTGACCTTCATCTCCACCGGGCAGCTCGTCCTCGCGCGGAAGATGCTGCGCCGCACCTTGGGCGTGCTGCGCCCCTTCCTGGAGGCGGGCACCCCGGTCGTCGGCCTCGAACCGTCCTGCACCGCCGTCTTCCGCTCCGACGCCCCCGAGCTGATGCCCGACGACCAGGACGTGCGGCGGCTGTCCGGGCAGGTCCGCACCTTCGCCGAACAGCTCGTCCGGCACGCGCCCGACGACTGGCGGCCCCCGCGGCTCGACAGGCGGGCGACCGTGCAGACCCACTGCCATCAGCACGCCGTCATGAAGTTCGACGCGGACCGCGAGCTGATGCGCCGCGCCGGTATCGACGCCGATGTCCTCGACGAGGGCTGCTGCGGCCTGGCCGGCAACTTCGGTTTCGAACGCGGCCACCACGAGGTCTCCATGGCCGTCGCCGAACTGGGCGTACTGCCCGCGGTGCGTGCCGCCGCCCCGGACAGCCTCGTCCTGGCCGACGGCTTCAGCTGCCGTACCCAGATCGAACAGGGCGGCACCGGGCGGCGGGCCCTGCATCTGGCGGAGGCCCTGGCCCTCGGCCTGGAGGGCCCGCTGCCGACCGAGCACCCGGAGCGCGGCGCCGTACGCCCCGGCCCGCCCTCCCGCGCGTCCCGCTGGGCCGCCGGCGCGGGAGCCGCCGCCGTGACCGCGACCGCCGCGACGGCCGCCGGGCGGGCGGCGGTGCGCTCGCTGCGCCGCCGCTGACCCCTCTTCACGAAGGACTACCGGAAAGGCTGCCGAACATGTCGCAGAAGGTTTCCGACCGTCTCCTCGAGCGCCTGCGCGAGTGGGGGGTGGAGCATGTCTTCGCCTATCCCGGCGACGGCATCAACGGTCTGCTCGCGGCCTGGGGCCGCGCCGACGACAACCCCCGCTTCATCCAGTCCCGGCACGAGGAGATGTCCGCCTTCGAAGCGGTCGGCTACGCCAAGTTCTCCGGCAGGCTCGGGGTGTGCGCCGCCACGTCCGGGCCCGGCGCCATCCATCTGCTCAACGGGCTGTACGACGCCAAGCTCGACCATGTGCCGGTCGTCGCGATCGTCGGACAGACCGACCGCAGCGCCATGTGCGGCTCCTACCAGCAGGAGGTCGACCTCGTCAGCCTCTACAAGGACGTCGCCTCCGACTTCTGCGAGATGGTCACCGTCCCCGAACAGCTGCCGGGCGTCCTCGACCGGGCGATCCGCACCGCCCTCGCCCGCCGCTCCGTCACCGCCGTGATCGTCCCGGCCGACGTCCAGGAACTCGACCACATCCCGCCCGGCCACGCCTTCAAGATGGTGCCCTCCAGCCTCGGCATGGCGCGGTACGCCCCCGTGCCGGGCGACGAGGACCTCGCCCGTGCCGCCGAGGTGCTCAACGCGGGCGAGAAGGTCGCCATGCTCATCGGGCAGGGGGCCCGCGGAGCCCGGCAGGAGGTCATGGCGGTCGCCGACCGGCTCGGCGCCGGCGTGGCCAAGGCGTTGCTCGGCAAGGACGCCCTCGACGACGACCTGCCGTATGTCACCGGCTCCATCGGACTGCTGGGCACCCGGCCCTCGTACGAGATGATGACGGGCTGCGACACCCTCCTCGTGATCGGCTCCTCCTTCCCCTACACCCAGTTCCTCCCCGAGTTCGGGCAGGCGCGGGCCGTGCAGATCGACATCGACCCGCACATGGTGGGGCTGCGCTACCCGTTCGAGGTCAACCTCGTCGGCGACGCCCGCGAGACCCTGGCCCGGCTGCTGCCGCTGCTCGACACGCACAGGCACCGCGGCTGGCGCCGGCAGATCGAGAACAACACCGCCCGCTGGTGGGAGGTCATGCAGCGGCGCGCCGCGGTCGACGCCGCCCCGCTCAACCCCGAGTACGTCGTCCACGCGCTGGACGGTCTGCTGCCGGAGAACGTGATCCTGTCCGCCGACTCCGGCTCGGCCGCCAACTGGTACGCCCGCCATCTGCGGCTGCGCGGCGCCATGCGCGGCTCGCTGTCCGGCACGCTCGCCACCATGGGGCCCGGGGTGCCGTATGCGATCGGCGCGAAGTTCGCGCACGGCGACCGGCCGGCGATCGCGCTCGTCGGCGACGGGGCGATGCAGATGAACGGCATGGCCGAGCTGATCACCGTCGCGAAGTACCACCACGAGTGGGAGGACCCGCGGCTGATCGTGGCGGTGCTGAACAACCAGGACCTCAACCAGGTCACGTGGGAGATGCGGGCCATGCAGGGCGCCCCGCAGTTCCTGCCCTCCCAGTCGATCCCCGACGTCCAGTACGCCGACATCGCCCGCACACTGGGCCTGAAGGGCATCCGGGTGGAGAAGCCGGGGGACGTCGTGGACGCCTGGCAGGCCGCGCTGGCCGCCGACCGGCCCTGCGTCCTGGACTTCGTCACCGACCCCGCCGTACCGCCGGTCCCGCCGCACGCGAGTCTCGACCAGATCGAGGCGGCGGCGGCCTCGGTCCTCAAGGGCGACAGCGACCGGGCGGCCGTGGTCCGCCAGGGTTTCAAGGCCAAGGTCCAGGAGTTCCTGCCGGGCCGCCGGCACCGCGCGGACCGGCCCGGCGCGCAGGACGGCACATGAACCGGCCCCCTGCCGTGGACCGGGTGGAGACGTCCGTCTACACGGTGCCCACCGACGCCCCCGAGGCGGACGGCACCCTCGCCTGGGACAGCACCACCCTGGTGCTGGTGTCCGTCGGCTGCGGCAGCGTCTCGGGCCTCGGCTGGACCTACGCGCCCGCCGCCACCGCCCACGTCGTCTCCGGCGTCCTCGCCGATGTCGTCACCGGCTCCCCCGCCCTCGACGTACCGGCCGCGAACGAGGCCATGCGCCGGGCGGTACGCAACGCCGGGCTGCCCCGCATCGCCGCCCAGGCGATCTCGGCCGTGGACATCGCCCTGTGGGACTGCAAGGCACGCCTGCTCGGCCTGCCCCTCGTACACCTGCTCGGCGCGGCCCGGAACGAGGTGCCCGTGTACGGCAGCGGCGGCTTCACCACGTACGACGACGACCGGCTGGAGCGGCAGCTGCGCGGCTGGGTCGAGGACGACGGCATCCCCCGCGTCAAGATCAAGGTCGCGGAGTCATGGGGCCGGCGCGAGGAACGCGACCGGCATCGTGTCGCCCGGGCACGCGCCGCCATCGGCGACACCACCGCCCTCTACGTGGACGCCAACGGCGGCTACGGCACCAAACAGGCCGTACGAATGGGCCGTTCGCTGGACCACGAGGGCGTGACCTGGTTCGAGGAACCCGTCTCCTCCGACCACCCGTCCGTCCTCGCCGCGATCCGCGCCCGGGTGCCCCAGGAGGTGACGGCCGGTGAATACGGCTACACCCTGCCGTACTTCGCGCACCTCCTCGCCGCCGGGGCGGTGGACTGCCTCCAGGCCGACGTCACCCGCTGCGGCGGCATCACCGTCTGGCTGCGCGCCGCCGCCCTCGCCGAGGCCCACGGCATCGACATCTCCGGGCACTGCGCCCCGCACGCCCACGCGCACGCCGCCGCGACGGTGCCCAACCTGCGCCACCTGGAGTGGTTCCACGACCATGTCCGCATCGAGCGGACCCTGTTCGACGGCGTCCTCTCCCCCGACGGCGGCACCCTCACCCCCGGCGCCGACGGCGCGCCCGGTCTCGGCCTCACCGTCGACGAGCGGCGCGCCCGCCCCTACCGGGTGGCCTGAGCGCGCGGCCTCGGCCCGTACCCGCTCCGGAGGCATCGCCGCCCGGCCCGTCCTGACGGAGGGACCGGGACACCGGCGCGTGCACATGCGTCGGCCCCTGTGACCGGGCCGCCGAGGAGGCCGGGTCACAGGGGCGCGGAGGCACAGGAGCGAGGGGCCGGTCAGCCGATGGCGACGTCGTCGACCAGGAAGATCGTCGACAGGTAGGTGCCTCGGTGCCGGCGAACTCCAGCTTCACCGTCTGCCCCTTGCAGGCGGACAGATCGACGGTCTTCTGGACGTACGAGGCACTCGCGTCGGCGTTGGACCAGGTGGCGAGCGTGGTGCCGTTGATCTTGACCTTGAGGGTGTCGTAGGCGGTGAGGCCGTACTCCTGGGTGGAGACCTTCAGCCAGAAGGTGAGCTTCGGGGAGCCGGTGGAGGGCACCGCGATGTTCGACTGGGACACGGTCTCGACGGCGGGGGCACCGTACCCCATCATCCAGGCGTAACGGGACCCGCCGTGCGCGGGCCGGAGGGTCGAGTCCGTGATGATGCCGGCGCTCTGGGTCCAGCCCGTGGTGCCCTGCTCGAAGCCGCCGTTGGTCAGTGCGTTGCCGCTCGGGGGCGTGGGGGTCGGCGTGGGGG
>NZ_JALLGL010000293.1 GCF_023072675.1 Streptomyces sp. XM83C | reverse complement strand
CGGTGGGGGTCTCTGGGGCGGAGGGCGAGGGCCACTGTCGTCGAGGTCGTCACCGGGACCACGGTCAGCAGTGTGAGTGCCGCGGGCAGTGGCAGCGGGGTGTCCGAGGCGAGGAACGCGGAGGCGGCGCCGTCGAACGGCATGCCCGTGAGGTCGCCCCGCAGGTGCAGGAAGACCAGGAGGGCCAGCATCGAGCCGAGGAGGGTCGACAGAGCCGTGGTGAAGGCGGAGAGGGCCATCATGTGCGCGGGGCCGAGGCCGACGGCGGACAGGCCGGTGCGGGGGCGGGTCGTGGGGTCGGTGCGGGCCACGGCGAGCGCGAAGTACGCCGTGGCGGCCAGCGGTACCGCGCACCAGGCCAGCCGCAGCAGGAGGGTGCCGGCGGGGGCGCCGGGGTGGCCGAGGGCGTAGCCGAGGACGCACAGGAAGAGGAAGCCGGTGCCGGCCGACGCGGCTGCCACCAGCAGGCGGCGCAGCTGGACGGCCGGGCGGGCGCCGCGGGTCAGACGGAGAGCGAGCACGCGGCCCGGCCTTCCGTCTCGGGGACCGGCGGCAGATGCACGGTGTTGACGCGGCGCCCGTCGAGCAGGGCGATCGTGCGGTCGGCGAGCGCGGCCGTCTCCGTGTCGTGCGTGGCGAGGACGACGGTGATGCCGTGCGAGCGAGCCGCGGTGGTGAGGGTGCGCAGCACATGGGCGCGGTCGGCGTGGTGCAGCGGGGCGGTCGGCTCGTCGGCGAAGAGCACCGTGGGACCGGTGGCCAGGGCGCGGGCGATGCAGGCCCGCTGGCGTTCGGACTGCTGGAGTTCGTGCGGGCGCAGGCGTGCCCGGTCGCCGATGTCGAGGCGTTCCAGCCACTCCTGCGCGGCGACCTTGGCGCGGCGCCGGGTGGTGCCGCGCAGCATCATCGGCAGGGCGGCGTTCTCCCACACGTTCAGCTCCGGTACGAGGACCGGTTCCGGGTCGATCCAGCCGAAGCGGTCGCGGCGCAGCCGTTCGCGGGCGGCCGGGCGCAGGGTGTGCACGGGGACGCTGTTGAACCAGACCTCGCCGCGCTGGGCGGGCACCAGCCCGGACAGGCATCTGAGCAGGGTGGTCTTGCCGCTGCCGCGCGCGCCGCTCACGGCGAGGATCTCGCCCTCGCGCACCCCGAGGGAGACGCCTTGCAGCGCGGGGGTGCCGTCGCGGTGGGTGAAGTGCAGGGAGCGTGCCCAGAGCACGTCGTTGTCCGGCGGGGCCTCCATGGGCGTACACCTCGGTTCGGATCTGTGGTTCCCGTGTCTGTTCCCCCGTCCGGGGGAACGAAGGCAGGGCCGATCGGTTACCAAGGCACGCTAAGGAGTCGGCGGGGCGAGGCCGGACAGCACAGGGCCCGGGGTGCTCCCTTCTCACTCGGAAGGGTGCACCCCGGGCCCGCCGACCCGACGGTCAGAGCTTGGTCCACGCCTCTGTCAGCGTGGCGCGCAGGATCTGCTCGATCTCGTCGAAGGTCTCCTGGGTGGAGATCAGCGGCGGGGCGAGCTGGACGACCGGATCGCCGCGGTCGTCGGCGCGGCAGTACAGGCCGTTGTCGAAGAGGGCCTTGGAGAGGAAGCCGTACAGGACGCGTTCGGTCTCCTCGTCGGTGAAGGTCTCCTTGGTGTTCTTGTCCTTCACCAGTTCGATGCCGTAGAAGTAGCCGTTGCCGCGGACGTCGCCGACGATCGGCAGGTCGTGCAGCTTCTGAAGCGTCTTCAGGAAGGCGCCCTCGTTGTCGAGGACGTGCTGGTTCAGGCCTTCCTTCTGGAACAGGTCGAGGTTGGCGAGGGCCACGGCGGCGGAGACGGGGTGGCCGCCGAAGGTGTAGCCGTGCAGGAACGTGTTGTCGCCCTGGTAGAACGGCTCGGCCAGGCGGTCGGAGACGATGCACGCGCCGATCGGGGAGTAGCCCGAGGTCATGCCCTTGGCGCAGGTGATCATGTCGGGGACGTAGCCGAACTTGTCGCACGCGAAGGTGGTGCCGAGGCGGCCGAAGGCGCAGATGACCTCGTCGGAGACGAGCAGTACGTCGTACTGGTCGCAGATCTCGCGGACGCGCTGGAAGTAGCCGGGCGGCGGCGGGAAGCAGCCGCCGGCGTTCTGCACCGGCTCCAGGAAGACGGCGGCGACGGTCTCGGGGCCCTCGAAGAGGATCTGCTGCTCGATCTGGTCGGCGGCCCAGCGGCCGAAGGCCTCGGGGTCGTCGCCGTGGATCGGGGCGCGGTAGATGTTGGTGTTGGGGACCTTGTGGGTGCCCGGCACCAGCGGCTCGAAGGGGGCCTTCAGAGCGGGCAGGCCGGTGATGGACAGGGCGCCCTGCGGGGTGCCGTGGTAGGCGACCGCGCGGGAGATCACCTTGTACTTGGTGGGCTTGCCGGTCAGCTTGAAGTACTGCTTGGCGAGCTTCCAGGCGGTCTCGACCGCCTCGCCGCCGCCGGTGGTGAAGAAGACCTTGTTGAGGTCGCCCGGCGCCTCGTTCGCGAGGCGTTCGGCCAGCTCGACGGCCTTGGGGTGGGCGTAGGACCACACCGGGAAGAACGCCAGCTCGCTCGCCTGCCTGGCGGCCACCTCGGCCAGTTCGGTGCGGCCGTGTCCGGCCTGGACCACGAACAGACCCGCGAGACCGTCGAGGTAGCGCTTGCCCTTGTCGTCGTAGATGTAGGTGCCCTCGCCCCGGACGATGGTGGGGACCGGGGCGTTCTCGTACGACGACATGCGGGTGAAGTGCATCCACAGGTGGTCGTACGCGGTGCGGCTGAGGTCCTTGGTGCTCACGGTTATCGGGTCCTCACGGTTTATCGGGTTCCCCACATGTAGGTCTGCTTCTTGAGCTTCAGGTAGACGAAGCTCTCGGTGGAGCGCACCCCGGGCAGGGACCGGATGCGCTTGTTGATGACGGTCAGCAGGTGGTCGTCGTCCTCGCAGACGATCTCGGCGAGGATGTCGAAGGAGCCCGCCGTCATCACCACGTATTCCACTTCGGCCATCTCGGTCAGCGCGTCGGCGACCGCCTCGGTGTCGCCTTCCACGTTGATGCCGACCATCGCCTGGCGGCGGAAGCCCACGGTGAGCGGGTCCGTCACGGCGACGATCTGCATCACGCCCTGGTCGAGCAGCTTCTGCACGCGCTGGCGGACGGCGGCCTCGGAGAGTCCGACGGCCTTGCCGATGGCCGCGTACGGCCGGCGGCCGTCCTCCTGGAGCTGTTCGATGATGGCGAGGGAGACGGCGTCCAGGTGGGGACTGCTGCCGTTCCTCGACTCACGGTGCTCCCGAGGGTCTCTGGGGTCTGCGCTTCGACTGGCCACGACCTCACTGTGCACGACGTCTCGACAGTTCCGCAAGACGCATTCAATGAAATCCGTTGTTTACATCAGCGAGACCGACGGATTTCGCAGCCGTGGTCGGATCGGGGGTGTTGAAAACGTCGGGTCCCCGACTAGGCTGTGTGTCTCAGCAACTGGACACCCGAACCTTGGAGGGCCGGCAGTGAGCACCGAGCTGCGTCGTCTGCGCAACTACATCGACGGTGAGTTCCGGGACGCCGCCGACGGACGGACCACCGAGGTGGTCAACCCCGCGACCGGCGAGGCGTACGCGACCGCGCCGCTGTCCGGCCAGGCGGACGTCGACGCCGCGATGGAGGCCGCCGCCCGCGCGTTCCCCGCCTGGCGCGACACCACGCCCGCGGAACGCCAGAAGGCCCTGCTGAAGATCGCCGACGCGTTCGAGGCACGCGCCGAGGACCTCATCGCGGCCGAGGTGGAGAACACGGGCAAGCCGGTCGGCCTGACCCGCACCGAGGAGATCCCTCCGATGGTCGACCAGATCCGCTTCTTCGCCGGTGCGGCGCGGATGCTGGAGGGCCGCTCGGCCGGTGAGTACATGGAGGGGATGACCTCGATCGTCCGCCGTGAGCCGGTCGGTGTCTGCGCCCAGGTCGCCCCCTGGAACTACCCGATGATGATGGCCGTGTGGAAGTTCGCCCCGGCGATCGCCGCCGGCAACACGGTCGTGCTGAAGCCGTCGGACACCACCCCGGCCTCCACCGTCCTCATCGCGGAGATCCTCGGCGAGATCCTCCCCAAGGGCGTCTTCAACGTCATCTGCGGCGACCGCGAGACCGGCCGCATGATGGTCGAGCACCCCGTCCCCGCCATGGCCTCCATCACCGGTTCCGTACGCGCCGGCATCGAGGTCGCCAAGTCCGCCTCCGCCGACGTCAAGCGCGTCCACCTGGAACTCGGCGGCAAGGCCCCGGTCGTCGTCTTCGAGGACGTCGACATCCCCAAGGCCGTCGAGGACATCTCCGTCGCGGGCTTCTTCAACGCCGGCCAGGACTGTACGGCCGCCACGCGCGTGCTCGTCCACGAGTCCATCCACGACGAGTTCGTCTCCGCGCTCGCCAAGGCCGCCGCCGACACCAAGACCGGGCAGCCGGACGACGAGGACGTCCTCTTCGGCCCGCTGAACAACCCCAACCAGCTCAAGCAGGTCGAGGGCTTCATCGAGCGGCTCCCCGCGCACGCGCGCGTGGAGACCGGCGGCAAGCGCGTCGGCGACAAGGGCTACTTCTACGCGCCGACCGTCGTCTCCGGCGTCAACCAGGACGACGAGATCATCCAGAAGGAGGTCTTCGGCCCGGTCATCACCGTTCAGTCCTTCCGTGACGAGGACCAGGCCGTGGAGTGGGCCAACGGCGTCGAGTACGCCCTCGCCTCCTCCGTGTGGACCAAGGACCACTCCCGCGCCATGCGCATGTCGAAGAAGCTCGACTTCGGCTGCGTGTGGATCAACACGCACATCCCGCTCGTCGCGGAGATGCCGCACGGCGGCTTCAAGAAGTCCGGCTACGGCAAGGACCTCTCGGCGTACGGCTTCGAGGACTACACCCGCATCAAGCACGTGATGACCTCGCTGGACGGCTGACGGCCCGCACCGCACCGCACGGTGGCCCCGGAGGACGCCCTCCGGGGCCACCGGCGTGTCCGGGGGAGTCCCGGCCCGAAATCCCGCCCGGACGGCGGCTGTTGAGGCCGGCACGCCTCCCCGGGGCATACAAGGTGTCCGTTTCGGGGCCCGCCGCTCGACGCGGCGTCGATTGTCCGTACGACACCCAGCGGGCACCCTTCCCCCATGCCTCTCCCGTCCATGACGTCCCCGCTCACCCGTCGCTCCCTGCTGCGCGCGCTCGGCGGAGCCGCCGCGCTGGGCGCGCTCTCCGGCTGCGGGGTCCGCGCCGCGTACGTCGCCGAGAGCGACCGCGCGGTGCCGGACCGCTCCGCGCGGGACAAACGGCTGTCGTGGGCCAGCTGGCCGCTGTACATCGACACCGCCGACGACGATCCGCAGAAGCGGCCCACCCTGGAGGCGTTCACGACACGGACGGGCATCGCCGTCGACTACGTCGAGGAGATCAACGACAACGACGAGTTCTTCGGCAAGATCAGCCCCGCGCTGATGAACCGGCAGCAGACCGGCCGCGACCTCATCGTCATCAGCGACTGGATGTGCGCACGGTTCGTCCGCCTCGGCTGGGTGCAGGAGATGGACCGCACCCGCCAGCCCAACGTCACCCGGTACCTCGACCCGCTGCTGAAGTCGCCCGCCTTCGACCCGGGGCGCAGGTTCACCGTGCCGTGGCAGTCCGGGATCACCGGCATCGCGTACAACCACCGCAAGCTCGGCCGGGAGATCCGCAGCGTCGGCGACCTGTGGGCGAGCGACCTCAAAGGCCGGGTAACCCTGCTGTCCGGGCTCGACGAGGCCTTCGCGCTGCTCATGCAGGGCAACGGCGTGGACATCCGCGACTGGCAGCGGGACGACTTCGAGGCCATGTGCGACCAGGTCGAACGGCACGTCAAGAGCGGCCACATCCGCCGGTTCACCGGCAACGACTACACCAAGGACCTGGTCTCCGGCGACGTCCTCGCCTGCCAGGCGTACTCCGGCGACGTCATCCAGCTCCAGGCCGACAACCCCGACATCAGGTTCGTCGTCCCCGAGGAGGGCGCCGAACTCTGGTCCGACTCCCTGATGATCCCCGACAGGGCCCTGCACAAGGCCAACGCCGAGCAACTCGTCGACCACTACTACGACCCCGAGGTCGCCGCCGAACTCGCCGCCTGGGTGAACTACGTGTGCCCGGTGCCGGCCGCACGGGACGTCCTCGCCTCCTCCGACGACGAGGACACCGCCGCCCTCGCCGAGAACCCGCTGATCTTCCCCGACGACGAGATGCGCGAACGGCTCGTCATCGCCCGGGACATCACCGGTGAGGAACGGGTCGAATTCTCCCGGCGCTGGAACGGCATCCTGGGGCTCTGAGTCCGTTCCCGAGGGCCGAATCGTCCCTGGGGGGTGGAGTCGTCGCCGGGGGTGGAATCGTCCCTGGGGGTCGAGCCGTCGCCGGGGGTCGAATCGTCCCCGGGGGTCGAACCGTCGCCGGGGGTGGAATCGTCCCTGGGGGTCGAGCCGTCGCCGGGGGTGGAATCGTCCCTGGGGGTCGAGCCGTCGCCGGGGGTCGAACCGTCCCTGGGGGTCGAACCGTCGCCGGGGCGGCGGCGCCGAGGACCACGACCCGGCACGGCTTTGCCGTCTCTTTACAACCCGGTCCCGGCGCCGGTCGTCTCTCCGCTCGATCGCACACCGGCCCGCCCTGCGGGTCGCCGACGAAAGAGAGAGCGACCGATGCGCCGAACCGTCCTCAGCGGCCTGGCCCTCGCCGGCACCGCGCTGCTCGCGACCGCCGCCCCCGCGTCCGCCGACGCGAGCCCGAGCCCCGTACCGACGGTCGCCCAGCCCGACGCCGCGAGCCCGGTGCCCACCGCCGCCGAGAGCGTCGCCCCCAGCGCCGCGCCGACCGTCGTCCCGGGACCCGCAGAGAGCGCCGCCCCCGCCGCCGAGCCGACGACCGTCCCCCGCGACCAGGTCAAGGTCGTCCCCTCCGGCGCCGCCGACACCGGCGTGACCTCCGCCGACTCCGACGGCGGCAGCGGCACCACGGGCACGCTCGCCGCCGGGGGAGCCGCCGCGCTCGTCGCGGCCGGCACGGCCGCCTTCGTCGTCAAGCGTCGGCGGACCACCGGAGCATGAGCCCCCTGACCCGCCGCGCCCTCGTCGGCGCGGCGGCCACCGCGCTGCTCACCGGCTGCGGCGGGCCCTCGGCCGCCACCCCGACGGCCGCCCGGGACGCCCGGCGCCGCACCCCCGCACGGGACACCGAGCCCGGGCCGTCCGGGCCGCCGTCCGCACGGCCCTCCGGGGCGGTACCGGTACAGCTGCTGGTGCCGGCCATCGACGTCGACACCCCGGTCATCACGCTGGGGCTCGCGCCGGACGGCACCGTCGAGGTGCCGCCGGTCACCGCCGACGACCGCGCCGGCTGGTACCGCCACTCGCCCCCGCCGGGGCAGATCGGCCCGTCGGTGATCCTCGGCCATGTCACGGTCGGCCGCTACGGCGACGGTGTCTTCCGGCACCTGGCCCGGCTGCACCGCGGCGACCGCATCACGGCCCGTCTGTCGGACGGCGGCAGCGCCGGGTTCGCCGTACGCGAGGTACGCACCGTGGCCAAGGCCGACTTCCCCACCGACGACGTCTACGGCGACGTGGACCGCCCCGAGCTGCGGCTCATCACCTGCGGCGGGACCCGCACCGGCGACGGCTACACGGCGAATGTCATCGTCTTCGCGGAGCAACGCCCCGGCGGCTCCTGACCCGGCGACCCCGACCCGCAACACCCCGAC
>NZ_JALLGL010000292.1 GCF_023072675.1 Streptomyces sp. XM83C | reverse complement strand
GTCTGCGTCCCGCCGCCCCCGCCGACCAGCAGGAGGCAGCCCGCCAGCCCGAAGGCGACGCCGAGCGCGAACGTGGTGCGCCCGGAGGCGACGTTGCACCACAGGGCGAGCGAGGCGAGCAGGGCGGGCCCGAGGGGCCGGGGGACGCCGGTCCGCTCGATCAGCCGGGCCGCCGCCCAGGTGCCGGCGACGCCGGACAGGACGGTGACGGTACGCACACCCAGCGCGGCCATCAGATACGGCGAGACGAGGCTGTAGCTGGCGGTGTGCATACCGCCGTACCAGAAGAGGCTGTACGCCGATCCGCCGTGCCGTGCGGCGAACCCGGCCCAGGCCTGCTGGGCGGCGAGGTCTCCGCCGCCGGTGGCGAGGACCGTCCACCACAGGACGTACAGGGGGAGGACGGGAAGCGTGGCGAGGAGGGGGACGCGGTGCCGGGCGCGGAAGGCGCTCAGCCGGCGGTGCGGCGCGCGGGTGGGGCCGGCGGTTGTCTCGGCGGGGGCGACATCGGTCGGGGCCACGTCGATTCAGACGCGGTCCGGCGGCCGGGCGTTGATCGCGGGCACCCGTTCGGAGGAGCGGCTTCCCCCGGACGGGCGCATCCAAGGCCCCGGTTCGCCGTCCCGGGCCGGGCGGGCGTACCGGCGGCATCCTGGTCGGCCGGCCCCGGGAGCGCGGGATCGAAGGCAGACCGTTCCGCCGTCTCCGGACGGGCGCCCGCGCACACGACGAAGGCGGCGGCCCCGGGAAGGGGCCGCCGCCTGTCAGGGGGCGTGCGGTGCGGCTCAGTACCAGCCGTTGGCCTGCCAGAAGTTCCAGGCGGCGACGGGGCTGCCGTAGCGGGAGTTCATGTAGTCCAGACCCCACTTGATCTGGGTGGCGGCGTTGGTCTTCCAGTCGGCGCCGGCGGAGGCCATCTTCGAGCCGGGCAGGGCCTGGACCAGGCCGTACGCGCCGGAGGAGGAGTTGGTGGCGTCGACGTCCCAGCCGCTCTCGTGCTCGACGATGTGGGAGAAGGCCTGGTACTGGGCGGCGTCCGGGATCATCTTGTGCGCGATCGCCTTGGCCTGGGCCGCCGAGTCCGCTCCGGCGGTGGCGGCCTGGGCGGGAGCCGCGGTCAGGGCCATACCGGCGGTGGCGGCGGCCACGGCGGCGGTGGTGAGAGCCTTCTTCGGGGCTGCGAGACGGCGAACGATGCGGGAGACGGACACAAAGAACCTTTTCGTCGGGGACGGTGGCGTCCCGGCCGCGCGGGGCGGCCCGGACGTGCCGCGGCGCCGAAGCCTGTGGAGCAGGTCGGCGCCGTGCGACGTCGTCCAGAGAAACAGGCTCGGGCGGCGTCCGCAATGACCCTTTTTACTAGAGCTGGTCGCATCTGCCGGTCTTGTCGCTGCTGTGACCCGGATCTCGAACCGCAGGTCAGCGGCGTGAAGGGTGGGGGCACGGCAGCGGCTCAGATGTACGACCCGGCGTCGTAGGTGATGTGCGTCATGTGGGCCGGTTCACCTTCAGGTCACCGATCGGGCGCCCGGAATGTGACGGCGGTCTCGAACGCCGCCCGCCGTGTCGCCCTGCGCAGTGCCCTCAGCACCGCCGGGCCCAGCACCACGGTGAGCACGACCGTCACCGTCGCCCGGCCCAGGTCCCAGCCCATGGACGTGGCCAGGCAGTACGCGACGAAACGCGCCAGGTTCGTCGCGACCGGCGCGTCCTGCGCGAAGGAGATCCCCGAGGCCAGCCCGCCCATGAAGGGCCAGCCCGCCATGTTCATCACCGTGCCGTAGGCGAAGGCGGCCACGAAGCCGTACGCGGCCAGCATCAGCACCTCGCCCCGGCCCCGCAGCCGGTCCGGGCCCGGCAACAGGCCCGCGCCCGTGGTGAACCAGCCCATCGCCAGCATCTGGAACGGCAGCCACGGGCCCACCCCACCGGTGAGCAGCGCCGACGCGAACATCGTCACCGAGCCCAGCACGAACCCGAAACCCGGCCCGAGCACCCGCCCGCTGAGCACCATCAGGAAGAACATCGGCTCCAGGCCCGCCGTGCCCGCGCCGATCGGCCGCAGCGCCGCGCCGGTCGCCGCCAGCACGCCGACCATCGCGACGGCCTTCGGGCCGAGGCCCGACTCGGAGATCGTCGCCGTGACCACCGCGACGAGCAGCACCAGCAGACCCGCGAACAGCCACGGCGCGTCCTGCGAGTGCGCGCTGAGCTGCGAACCGGGCGGCGCGAGGAACGGCCACCCGAACGCCACCACCCCCACCGCGGTCACCAGCAGCAGCGCCGCCACGGAACGCGGCCCCAACCGGACGGCCCGCGCCTGCCGGTCCGAGGGCAGACCCGACTCCGGGCCGGTCCGCCCCCGCTCCACGGCACCCTTACGCCCCGTGCTCATCGCAGCGCCTCCCGCACCTGGGCCACGGTCAGCCACGGCTGCGGCGCGAGGATCTTCGTCACCTGGGGGGCGAACGACGGCGACGACACCACGACGTCCGCGGTCGGCCCGTCCGCGATGACCTCGCCCTCCGCCAGCAGCACGACCCGGTCGGCCAGCTCCGCGGCCAGCTCCACGTCATGCGTGGCCAGCACGATCGTGCGGCCGTCGCGCGCCAGCGCCCGCAGATGGGTGATCAGGCGGGCCTTGGCCGCGTAGTCCAGCCCGCGGGTCGGCTCGTCCAGCAGCACCAGAGGCGGCCGGGCCGCCAGCACCACCGCCAAGGCCAGCGCCAGCCGCTGCCCCTCGGACAGATCACGCGGGTGCGTACCGTCGGCCACCCCCGGCAGCAGCTCGCCCACCAGGGCGCGGCAGGTGCCGGGCGCCGCCTCCGCGTCCCGGTCGGCCGCGGCGCACTCGGCGGCCACCGTCTCGGCGTACAGCAGATCCCGCGGCTCCTGCGGCACCAGACCCACGCGGCGCACCAGCTCCTGCGGCGGCGTCCGGTACGGCACCACCCCGCCGACCCGCACCGTGCCCGACGTCGGCCGCACCAGCCCGACCAGCGAGCCGAGCAGCGTCGACTTGCCGGCGCCGTTGCGGCCCATCAGGGCGACGGTCTCGCCCGGGGACAGGGCGAGGTCCACGCGGCGCAGCGCCTCCACCCGGCCCCGCCGAACGCCCAGCCCGGTCACCTCCGCCACGGGCGCCGATTCGGCGGGGGCCTCGGTCGCGGCACGCCGGGAGGCCCGCCCGAACAGGCGGCCCGTCCAGCCGGCGGAGGTGTGCGGGGGCGTCTTCGCGGGCGGGGCCGGCGTCGCGCCAGCCACGGCGGGCCCAGTGCCGGCCCTTTCCCCGACGCCCAGACCGGAGTCACCCGACCCGGCGTCGCCCGCCCCGGCTCCCGGCCGCCCGTCCCCGGCGTGTTCCGCCAGGCGCTCCCGCAGCGGCTCCGCGCGTCGCCGGGCGTCCCGGACCGTCAGCGGCAGCGGGGTCCAGCCGGCCAGCCGGCCCAGCTCGACGACCGGCGGACACACCGGCGACACGGCCATCACCTCGTCCGGCGCCCCCACGACCAGGGGCGCGCCCGGCGCGGGCAGCAGGGCGATCCGGTCGGCGTACTGCACGACCCGCTCCAGGCGGTGCTCGGCCATCAGGACGGTCGTACCGAGGTCGTGCACCAGCCGCTGCACGACCGCGAGGACCTCCTCGGCTGCCGCCGGGTCCAGCGCGGAGGTCGGCTCGTCGAGGACGAGCACCCGGGGATGCGGGGTGAGCACGGAACCGATGGCGACACGCTGCTGCTGCCCTCCGGACAGTGTCGCCAGCGGACGGTCCCGCAGAGGGGCGAGGCCCAGCAGGTCAAGGGTCTCCTCGACGCGGCGCCGCATCACGTCCGGCGGCAGGCCCAGCGACTCCATGCCGTACGCCAGTTCGTCCTCGACGGTGTCGGTGACGAAGTGCGACAGCGGGTCCTGGCCCACCGTGCCGACCACGTCGGCGAGTTCGCGCGGCTTGTGGGTGCGGGTGTCGCGGCCGGCGACGGTGACACGACCGGCCAGGGTGCCGCCGGTGAAGTGCGGGACGAGACCGCTCACCGCGCCGAGCACCGTCGACTTGCCGACCCCGGAGGGCCCGGCCAGCAGGACGAGTTCGCCCTCCGGCACCTCGAAGTCGATGCCCCGGACGGTGGGTTCGGCGGCACCGTCGTAGGTCACCGACACGCTCTCGAAACGGATCACGACGGCTGCTCCTCGGACAGGGAGGACTTGACGGACGCGGATGCGGAAGGCGGAGCGGCCCCGGAGGCCGGGTCGGAGGCGGCGGACGTGACGGATGCGGACGACGCGACGGACGCAGACGTGGCGGACGCGGACGGCGAGGCGGACGCGGAGGACGATCCGGCGCCGGCGCCGTCCCCGCCCGGACTGGTCCGGCCCCGCCGAAGCGCCGACAACGACAGCGAGGTCCGCGCATCGTCGGAGTCCAGGGCCACGGCCGTCTCCCGCCCCCCGCCGCCTCCCGTCGGCGCCGCGAACGCCGGCAGCAGCCCCAGCAGCACCGCCACCGCCGGCCACAGCGGCAGCTCGGGCGCGGTCAGCGGGATCACGCCGGGATGCAGCGCCGCCGGGTCGGCCGACGCGGCGAGTGTGAGCAGCGCGGCGACCGTCGCCCCCGACCCGGCGATCAGACAGGCGCGAACGGTCCACCGGTCGGGCCGGTACCGGGTGCGCGGGGTGCGCCGCCCGCCCAGCCACAGCCCGGCCAGCGCCGCCGCCGACCCGGCCAGCAGCACCGGCATCCCGTAGCTCCCGCCGGCCTCGGTGAGCAGCCCGTACGTGCCGGCGCACACACCGAGCAGCCCGCCCAGCGTGAGAGCGGCCGTCGTACGGCGCACCGGGGCGGGCACATCGGCGGTACGGCCGTACCCGCGCGCGTCCATCGCGGCGGCCAGCGCCACCGAACGCTCCAGCGCCCCCTCCAGCACGGGCAGCCCGACATGCAGCAGCCCCCGCAGGCCCCGGTCGGGACGCCCCCGCAGTCGGCGCGCGGCACGCAGCCGGCGCGCGTCCGCGATGAGGTTCGGGGCGAACGTCAGAGCGACGACGACGGCGACACCCGCCTCGTACAGGGCACCGGGCAGCGCCTTCAGCAGCCGCGTCGGGGAGGCGAGGGCATTGGCAGCGCCGACGCACACCAGCAGCGTGGCCAGGCGCAGCGCGTCGTACGCCGCGAACAGCAGCCCCTCTGCGGTGACCCGGCCGCCGAGCCGGATGCCCTGCGCCCAGTGCGGCAGCGGCACCTCGGGCAGGGTGACGACGATGTGCGTGCCGGGGATCGGGGAGCCGAGGACGACCGCGAACAGCAGCCGCAGCACGATCACGGCGAGGGCCAGCTTGAGGAACGCGCCGTAGGACCGCGACCAGGGCGTGTCGGGCCGGCACGTCGTCACGACGTACGCCGACACCGCCAGCAGCAGGGCGAGCAGCAGTGGGTTGGTGGTGCGGGTCGCGGCCGTGCCCAGCCCGAGCGCCCACAGCCACCAGGCGCCCGGGTGCACCGCGAGGGAGGAGTGCCCGCGGGGCCGTGCGGTGCCCGGCGCGCCCTCGCGGTCAGCCATGCCCGCGACGCCGCCTGGCCTGCCACACCGCCGCGCCCGCGAGCACGGCGACGACGACACCGCCGGCGACCAGCCCGACGGACGGCCCGCCGTCGGAGTCCCCGTCGGCCGCGGCCGGGCTGCCGGTCGGGGCGGGGCTCGTCCCGGTCTCGTCGCCCTTGCCGGAGCCGCTGTCCGACACCTGCTCGCCGCAGCCCCGCTGCGGATAGCCGGCGATGGCGCACAGCAGGGCGTTGCTGTCGTAGCGCAGCGGCTTCGCCACGGCGGCGAGTGCCTCCGCGGTCGTCGCGTCGGGCGCGACGCGGGCGCAGGCCGTGCGCGGCGCGGGCGGTGTCTCCCCGGACGGCGCGTCGGCGGCCGTACCGAAGTCGATGACGAGCGCGACGCGTTTGCTGCCGTCACGGGCGGGCGTGTCCGCGCAGATCGTGCCGAAGTCGGCCGTGTCGCGGGGCTGCGCGGCGTCGGCGGAGTCCTGGCTGACGGCGAACCGGAAGCCCTGCACGTCCCCGTCGGAGGGGCGGGCGAGGGACGGGCCGACGGTGGCGTACGTCCACGTGTCGCCGTCGCGGTCCCAGAACGACCAGTACCGGTAGCCGGTGGCGTGGGCCTGGGCCGCGCTCCCCAGCAGCAGGAACGCGGTCACCAGGACGGCGGCGGCGCGGCGGATCACAGCTGCTGCCCCTTGCGGCGCCCGCTCAGCAGGAATCCGATGCCGATACCGGCGACGAGGCACACGCCGACGAACCACCACACGCCGAACGCGGACGAACCGTCGTCGTCCTTGTCGTCCTTCTCCTGCGCGGTCGTGGCCGCCGCGGACTTGGTCTGCGGGGCGGGCCCGGTCGCGTTCAGCGCGGCGACCAGGTCCTGTCCGCCGAAGGAGCGCGGGTCGGTGCCGGTGGCGTGCGCGGCGAAGATCAGCTGCGCGAAGGCGGCGGGCCCGTTCTGCTTCGCCCAGTCGGCGGCGTTCCGCTCCAGCCACTGGAGCGGCTTGCGGGCCTGCTCGGTGCCGCCCTGCGCGGCGAGCGCGACGACGGCGTCGGCGGTGTTGCCGTAGTCGGGCTGGTCGGTGGCGCCCGGCATCGAGGAGACCAGGTGGCCGTCCTCGGCGACGGTCTTCGCGAGCCAGGCGGCGCCGTTGGCGGCGGCCTGCGCGGGCGTGCGGGCCTCGTCGGAGCAGGACGGCGCGGCCGTCTTCGCGGCGGCCTTCGCGGTCAGGCCCTCGCCGAGGGCGCCGAGCACGGCCGCGGCGGTCGCGTCCGCGTTGGCGATGAGCTTGCCCGCCTTGTCGGGCTGGTAGGCGAACGCGCCGCCGTCCTTGCAGGAGAGCGCGAACGTCAGCAGCGCGTCCTGTGGGGCCTTGCCGTCCTTGCGGACGGTGTCGGGCTTCTCACCGGCGGCGGCGAGCGCGCCGATCACCACGGCCGTGGAGTTGGCGTCGCTGGGGCCACCGGGGGTGTAGCCCCAGCCGCCGTCCTTGTTCTGCACCGACTTCAGCCAGGCGATCGCCTTGCCGGTCTGCGCGTCGTGCCCGCCGAGCGCGGCCAGCGCCTGCACGGCGGCGGCCGTGCTGTTGGTGTCCACCATCGTCTTCGCGTCGCACGCCTTGCCGGGCTCGGCGCGGAACGCTGCGAACGCGCCGTTCGCGCACTGCTGCCCGGTCAGCCAGTCCACCGCGGCGTCCGCGGGCACGACACCCACGGTGTGCTGCGCGAGCAGGGCGAGGGACTGCCGCCACACCCCGTCGTACGTCGGGTCGCCGCTGCCGTACAGCCCGGACGGCATGACGACGGACGGCGAGGGGGCCGGGGACGCTGCGACGGCGGGCGTGGCGGCGGCGCCGACGACGGCGATGGCGGCCAGGGCCGCGGCACTGCGGCGGACGTTCATGATCGGCGGCTGCCTCTCCTGTAGACGCGGAGGAGGGCAGCACGGGACGACGACCCGGGCGGCTCCTGCTCCGCAGACCTCGACGGTGCCGTGCGGCGGCGGGATTGCCGACGCACGTGAGCCGGTCACGTCCGCGCGGGGCGATCCGGCTCACCCCGGTCTGCGGGGCTCACGGTTGCGGGTCAGCGCCGGAATCGCACCGGCTTTCCCCCGTACGGGTGTGATGACGACGCGGCCACTTTACCGGCCCGCCCGAGCCGTCCCACGGGGGTACCCGGGGCGCGGTGGCACCGCGCCCCGGGTACCCCCGTGGGACGGCTC
>NZ_JALLGL010000291.1 GCF_023072675.1 Streptomyces sp. XM83C | reverse complement strand
GCTCTCCCCCCGCCACGGGCGCGCCATTCGAGGTCCGCCCAGTGGGTGGAGAGACACAGAACCGCCCCGCGCCAGGAACCCGAGCCCGGCCCGGGACGGTGGCGGCCCGCACCCACATACGCGGCGGACCGTAGCCGGCCTGGGTGAGCCGGTGGCGGGCCGCAGCCGCGTACGGCGGGAAGGGGACGTGTCGGGGGGTGCCCGCCCGCAGCGTGCGGCGAAAACGCAGAGCAAGGATCTGAGGGACAGGGCGTCGCACCGAGGACGGACACCCCCCGGCGCGGCCCCGACCCCACCACCGGACAGCCGGCGCTACCGCAACCACCCGACCACCGAAACGGGCCGCCGCAGGCATCAGGGGCGCGGGGAACTGCGCGAACACCCCCCACCGGCCCGCAGGTGAAAACGATGGCCCCGCCAAACAAAGGGGCGCGGGGAACTGCGCGCCAAGCCCCCACCGGCCCGCGGTGAACAACGAAACCGCACGCACCCCAAAAGGGGCGCGGGGAACTGCGCGAACGCCCCCCACCGGCCCGCAGGTGGAAAGGATGGCCCCCGCCAAACAAAGGGGCGCGGGGAACTGCGCACAAGGGCGTCACCGGCACGCCGGTGAAAAGGGGCGCGGGGAACTGCGCACAAGGGCGTCACCGGCACCCCCGTGGCAAAGGGACCGCGGGGAACTGCGCGGACGCCCCCCACCGGGCGCCCGGTGAAAACGAACCCCGCACCCCCAAAAGGGGCGCGCGGTCGGGTCAGGGGGCGCCGGCGATGTGGGTCGAGGCCAGTTCGTGGACCGTGGTCGTGTCGGCCGCGATGAGGGCGTCGAGAAGCGCCGTGTGTTCCGCCGCGTCGGCGATGAGGTCCGCGCGGGTCCAGCGGCCGGCGGAGCCGATCAGCGGCCACTGCGCCCGGCGGTGGAGGTCGTCCGTGATGCGGACCAGTTCCGCGTTGCCGGCGAGCCCCATCACCGCCCGGTGGAAGGCCCGGTCGGCCTCCGAGTACGTCGCCCGGCACCCCGACGCCGCCGCCCGTACCGTCGCCTCGGCGAGGGGCCGCAGTTCGGCCCAGCGTTCGACCGGGACGGTCCGGGCCAGCCGCGTCAGCACCGGGATCTCTATCAGCGCCCGTACCTCCGCCAGCTCGGCCAGCTCCCGCGCGTCGCGTTCGACGACCCGGAATCCCCGGTTGGGCACGACCTCCACCGCGCCCTCCAGTGCGAGCTGCTGCATCGCCTCGCGGACCGGTGTCGCCGAGACGCCGAAGCGTTCACCGAGGGCGGGGGCGGAGTAGACCTCGCCCGGTTTCAGTTCTCCGGCGACCAGTGCCGTGCGCAGGGCGTCCAGGATCTGGCCCCGGACCGAGGCCCGCTGGATCGGGGGGCGGGGGGCGGGCGCGGGATGCTCGCTGTGGGTGTGCTCCCCGCGGGCCGTGGCGTCGCCGCCTCGGAGCGTCGCGCCGACGTCTCGGGCCGCCGGCTGGGCCGGCACGGTCAGGGGACGGTCGGCCGTCGCGGGACCGGCCGGCCCGGTGGAGTCCTGCACGCCCTGCTTCACGGGTCCTCCTCCGGGCTTGTCGGTACTTGGGGTCATTACGGCCGGTTGTTACTCGGCCGTCAAGCACCTTAGGCGCAGAACCGCCTCGTTCAAATCCGGGCCATGTTCGATAAGGTGAGCCTTACCTGAGTGCGGCCATGTGTGAGGAGGGTCCCTGTGAGCGTCGTGTCCGGTGCCTACGCCCGTCTCACCGACGTGTATCCGGGGCTCACCGTGACCGAGCTGGCGCCCGGCGAGCCCGCGCCCGTCGGCGGCGGCTGGGTGGGCGCCGCCGCGCTCGCGGAGGGCGGGCAGGCGCTGGACGCGTTCCTCGCCTGGGACGACGCCCAGGTGGTCCGGGACTACGGGCAGCAGGCCCGGCCGGACGTCGTCGCGAGTTTCGGCCTGCACCGGTACGCCTGGCCGGCCTGCCTGCTGATCACCGTCCCCTGGTTCCTGCACCGCCGGGTGCCCCGCTTTCCCGTGACGCACGTCTCGTACGACCGCACCGCCGGCCGTATGGCCGTACGCCCGGAGTCGTTCGCCTGCCTGCCGGGCGACCCGGCCGCCGTGCTGCCCGGCGCGCGTGTCGTCGCCGACGGCGAGGCGCTGCGGGCGGAGGTGCGGGCGGCCGTCGCGGAGCACCTGGAGCCGCTGCTGGCGGCCTTCGGGCCGCGGATGCGGCGCCGGGGGCGTGCCCTGTGGGGCATGGCGACCGACGAGGTCGTGGAGGGCCTGTGGTACGTGGCCCATCTGCTCGGCGAGGAGGAGCGCGCCCGGCACGAGCTGGAGCTGCTGCTGCCCGGCGCCACCCGGCCGTACGTCGGCTCGGCCGCGTTCCGTGAGCTGACGGGCCCCGACGGGGAGCGGCTGCCCACCCGGGACCGGGCGAGCTGCTGCATGTTCTACACCGTGCGACCGCAGGACACGTGCGCCACCTGCCCTCGCACCTGCGATGCCGACCGGGTCGCCAAACTGGCGGCCGCGACCGCCTCCTGAAGATCACTCAGGTAAGATCACGCCGACTGGACGCACCCGTCGGTCACAGGTGTTTCACACCTTCCTCACGCGTCTCGGGAACTTTCCGTGGAACCACCCTTACGGGTAGTCTTATTCGAACTCAACTCCCGCCCCTCAAGCGGCAGTTCGAGCAGAACGCCGTCCTGGGCATCCCCTTGCACCTCCTTGGCGGCCTCTTGCCCCGAAACCCCCTGAGGGCTGCTGGGATTGGGCCACTATGGCGGGCGATACGCCCTATCCCAATGCAAGGGACCCCAGATGAGACTGACCGACATATCGCTGAACTGGCTGCTTCCGGGCGCCGTACTGCTCCTGGGCATGCTGGCGGCGGTGGCGGTGCTCGCGCGCGGCAAGCGCTCCTCCGGGGAGCACGCGAAGACGGAAGACTCGTGGGAGCGCGCCGAGGAGCGCCGCAGGCGCAAGGAGGCCCTGTACGGCACGGCCTCCTATGTGCTGCTCTTCTGCTGTGCGGCGGTGGCCGCGGCACTGTCCTTCCACGGCCTGGTCGGCTTCGGCCGGCAGAACCTGAACCTCTCCGGCGGCTGGGAGTACCTCGTGCCGTTCGGCCTGGACGGGGCGGCGATGTTCTGCTCCGTGCTCGCCGTGCGCGAGGCCAGCCACGGTGACGCGGCCCTCGGTTCCCGGATACTCGTGTGGACGTTCGCGGGCGCCGCTGCCTGGTTCAACTGGGTGCACGCGCCGCGCGGCATCGGTCACGACGGTGCGCCGCAGTTCTTCTCCGGCATGTCCCTGTCGGCGGCGGTGCTGTTCGACCGGGCGCTGAAGCAGACCCGCCGTGCCGCGCTGCGCGAGCAGGGCCTGATCCCGCGGCCCCTGCCGCAGATCCGGATCGTGCGCTGGCTGCGGGCTCCGCGGGAGACGTACAAGGCCTGGTCGCTGATGCTCCTGGAGGGCGTACGCAGCCTGGACGAGGCCGTGGACGAGGTCCGCGAGGACAAGCGGCAGAAGGAGGAGGCGCGTCGTCTGCGCCGGGAGAAGGAGCGCGTGGAGCGCGCCCAGCTGAAGGCGATCAGCCGCGGCCACCGCGGTTTCGTGGGCCGGGGCGGTGGCCGCGAGGTCGAGGTCGCCCTGGAGCGGGACGACGAACGCGTCGCCGCGGAGCCCGCCATATCGGCCCCGGAGCAGCTGCCCGTACGCTCGCGTCCCTCCCTGCAGCCCGTTCGGAGCGGGTCTGACCCGATCACCGTGGATCTGACGGCGGAGGACGACACCCAGGCCCTGCCCCGGCTCGACTCGCTGGAGCGCAAGCTGAAGGATCTGGAGCAGCAGTTCGGCTAGGCGGACACGGACACCGTCGGCCGTACGGGGAGGGCGCGCTCCGCAAGGGGCGCGCCCTCCCCGTTGCCGTCCCGCTTCCGTCGTCGTTCAGGCTCCGTCGCGGGCTTCGGCCGCGGTCATACGGCCGCCTCGGCCGCGGTCACGCTGCCTCGGCGTCCAGTTCGAACCAGACGACCTTGCCCGCGCCGTGCGCCCGCACGCCCCACGCGTCCGCGAGGGCCTGCACCAGGACCAGGCCCCGGCCGTGTGTGCCGTCCTCGTACGGCAGCCGCAGCCGGGGCCGGCACGCCACGCTGTCGCGTACCTCCACCCGCAGCACATCGGTACCGGCGACGGCCGTCAGGACCGCGTCGTCGTCGGTGTGCACCAGCGCGTTGGTGACCAGTTCGCTGGTGAGGAGTTCAGCCGTCTCGGAGCGGCCCGGCCTCCCCCAGTGCCGCAACAGCTCCCGCACCGCCCGGCGTGCCTCCGGGACCGCCTTCAGGTCGGCGCGCCCCAGTCTGCGTTCCAGCCGGGGCGCGCCCTGCCCGTCCCCCGTCGGGCCGGTCTCCTCCACGGCCGTGTCGGTGCCCGTCGTATGAGCCGAGGTGGCCCCGATGGTCATCGGTCCGCTCCCTCGTGCCTGCCTCTTCATGACCCCCGCCTGCGTGCCGATGTCGGTTTCCCTCCTGCTCGAACACGTTCACGGGGATGCTTGCCCGGCGGTTCGGGGGGCAGTCATGTCACGCCGCCGACGCCCGGGTGTTCGGCCATGGCCGGGGCGGCCCGCACATGCTGCGGGAAGGTGTCCGGCGGGTTCCCCGCGCGTGGCGTCGCGATGGCGCCGGGGTGCGGCGGCCGGGCGGGCAGGCCTCCGGGCGGGCGTCCGCCACGGCCCTGCCGGGGCGCCGGGGGCGTCACCGATGTACCGGCCGCTGCACGCGTCGCAGCCGTCTCCGGGGCGTCCCGCCTCGCGTGCTGTGCCCGGGCCGGGTGCGACCAGCGGCTGTGCCCCGGCGCGCCTAGGGGGCGCTGCCGCAGCCGCCGTACGGCCGCTACGGCAGCGGTGGGGACGGCGTCGCGGGCATCGTGGCGACCCACGGTGAAGGGTCGGGCGCGGGGCGCCACCGGACTGTCCGGCGCCGCACCGAAGTTGGCCGGAAACCGCCCCTCCGTGGCCTCAGGGGCGCGGCACGTTACGGAGGTTGGAACGCGCCATCTGCAACATGCGGCCCACCCCGCCGTCCAGCACGATCTTCGAGGCGGACAGCGCGAACCCGGTCACCATCTCGGCGCTGATCTTCGGCGGGATGGACAGCGCGTTGGGGTCGGTGACGACGTCGACGAGGGCCGGTCCCTTGTGCCGGAACGCGTCCTTCAGCGCGCCGGCGAGCTGCCGGGGTTTCTCCACCCGCACCCCGTAGGCGCCGCAGGCGCGGGCGACGGCGGCGAAGTCGGGGTTCTTGTTGGTGGTGCCGTGCGAGGGCAGGCCCGCGACCAGCATCTCCAGCTCCACCATCGACAGCGAGGAGTTGTTGAACAGTACGACCTTCACCGGCAGGTCGTACTGGACGAGGGTGAGGAAGTCCCCCATCAGCATCGCGAATCCGCCGTCGCCGGACATCGACACGACCTGCCGGTTGCGGTCGGTGAACTGAGCGCCGATCGCCATCGGCAGCGCGTTCGCCATCGAGCCGTGCGAGAACGAACCGATGACGCGGCGGCGCCCGTTGGGCGTGATGTAGCGGGCCGCCCATACGTTGCACATGCCGGTGTCGACGGTGAACACGGCGTCGTCGTCGGCGAGTTCGTCGAGCACGGCGGCCACGTACTCGGGGTGCAGCGGTACGTGCTTCTCCACCTTGCGGGTGTACGCCTTGACGACGCCCTCCAGCGCGTCGGCGTGCTTCTTCAGCATCTTGTCGAGGAAGCGCCGGTTCTCCTTCTCCTTCACCCGGGGGATCAGGCAGCGCAGCGTCTCCCGTACGTCCCCCCACACGGCGAGGTCGAGTTTGGAACGCCGGCCGAGGTTCTCGGGACGCACGTCCACTTGCGCGATCCGCACGTCGTCGGGCAGGAACGCGTTGTACGGGAAGTCCGTGCCGAGCAGGATCAGCAGGTCGCACTCGTGGGTGGCCTCGTAGGCGGCGCCGTAGCCGAGCAGGCCGCTCATGCCGACGTCGTACGGGTTGTCGTACTGGATGTACTCCTTGCCGCGCAGGGCGTGGCCCACCGGCGATTTGATCTTCCCGGCGAACTCCATGACCTCGGCGTGCGCCCCGGCGCATCCGCTGCCGCAGAACAGGGTGACGCGTTCGGCCTCGTCGATCAGCCGTACCAGCCGGTCGATCTCCTCGTCGCCGGGCCGCACGGTGGGCCGGCTGGTGACGAGGGCGGTCTCCACTGCCCGCTCCGGCGCGGGCCTGTCGGCGATGTCGCCGGGCAGGGCGACGACGCTGACGCCTGAGCGGCCGACGGCGTGCTGGATCGCTGTGTGCACGAGCCTCGGCATCTGCTGCGGGCTGGACAGCAGTTCGCAGTAGTGGCTGCACTCGCGGAACAGCTGGTCGGGGTGGGTCTCCTGGAAGTAGCCGAGGCCGATCTCGCCGGACGGGATGTGCGAGGCGAGGGCGAGGACCGGGGCCATGGAGCGGTGAGCGTCGTACAGGCCGTTGATCAGGTGCAGGTTGCCGGGACCGCAGGAGCCGGCGCACGCGGCGAGCCGACCGGTGATCTGCGCCTCCGCGCCGGCGGCGAACGCGGCGGTCTCCTCGTGGCGTACGTGGATCCAGTCGATGGCTGCGTTGCGGCGCACGGCGTCGACGACCGGGTTGAGGCTGTCGCCGACGACACCGTACAGGCGGGTGACTCCGGCGCGGACGAGGATGTCGACGAACTGTTCGGCGATGTTCTGCTTGGCCATGACCAGGCATCCCTTTCCCTCGGTCCCGCCCTGGCGGCCGGGGGCGGCCCCGGGCGGTCACGTACGGCCTCGGGATCCATCAACCCACAGGCGGCGCCGTCACGCCTCCCACACGGCGGCGGCCGTACGGTCGTCGGCGTACCCCTTCACCCTGACCTGGACGTCCGCGAGAAACGCGGCGAGGCCCGGCGGGACGGCCGCGGACCACCGGTCGCCGAGATGACGGCTCAGCTCCGGCTCCCCGCGCAGCGGCTCGGCCAGCCCCGCCGAGCACATCAACAGCACATCACCCGGACGGGCTACCGAGGCGCGGAAGCGGAACGGCTCGTGCGGCGGCGGAGGGGCCGGTTCGTACGGCTCCGGAGGCGCCGGGATGCCGAGATCGAGGGTGAGCCGGTCGCCCTGCGGTGTCCCGCCGGGCGGCGAGCCGCGGCCGGCGACCGCTTCCCCGGGCGTCTCCGCGGGCTGCGGTTCGATGTCCCGCCAGACACCGTCCCGCAACCGGAACAGACCGCCCGCGCCCACCCCGAAGAACACCCGCACCCGGCAGTCGGGGGCGGCGGGCAGCAGCAGGCAGCGCAGTGTGGCCGTGTACTCCTCCGGCTTCAGCCCCTGCTCGGCGGCCTCCGCGCGCAGCCGGCCGAGACTGCGGTCGGTCAGCCGGTGCAGGCCCGACTTCAGATCGCCGCGCCGGGACGCCCGGATGTCCTCCACGAGCCGGGCGTGACTGCGGCCCACGGCCTGCCCGATCCACCGGCAGGCCTCCGCCGCCGCGCGGTGCGCGCCCGGCGTGGCCCGCGCGCCGGTCGCCATCGCGACGAGCAGCAGCGCCTGTTCGCCGCTGCCGAAGCGGGCGGTGAGCAGCGCGTCCCGGCGCGGCTCGCCCCGGTAGCGCGCGGAGTCCCCGCGCACCGACGCGGCGCGCAGTGTGCACGCCCCGTACCGGGCGCCGTCCAGCACGGTGTCGGGCACCAGGTCCGCGAGGCCTTCGGGGTCGGCGGCGGGGAGCGCGGTCGGCTCGGCGTCGTAGGTGGGCGGCCGGGTGCCGACG
>NZ_JALLGL010000290.1 GCF_023072675.1 Streptomyces sp. XM83C | reverse complement strand
CGTCCAGCTCGGTCCAGTTGGACAGCGGGAAGACACGGACGTGCTCGCCGGGGGCGTGCCGGCCGTTGTACAGGTTCCACAGCTCGGGCCGCTGGCGGCGCGGGTCCCACTGGGAGAACTCGTCGCGCAGGGAGAACACGCGTTCCTTGGCGCGGGCCTTCTCCTCGTCGCGCCGGCCGCCGCCGAGGACCGCGTCGAACTTCTCCGACTGGATCTTCTCCGTCAGCGGCAGCGTCTGGAGCGGGTTACGGGTGCCGTCGGGGCGCTCCTTGAGCACGCCGCGGTCGATGTAGTCCTGCACCGACGCCACGTGCAGGCGCAGCCCGTGCTGCTCGACCGTACGGTCGCGGTAGTCGAGGACCTCGGGGAAGTTGTGCCCGGTGTCCACGTGCAGCAGCGCGAACGGCACCGGCGCCGGCCGGAACGCCTTCAGCGCCAGATGCAGCATGACGATGGAGTCCTTGCCGCCGGAGAACAGGATCACCGGGTTCTCGAACTCGCCCGCGACCTCACGGAAGATGTGCACGGCCTCGGACTCGAGCGCGTCGAGATGGGAGAGGGCGTAGGCGGAGTGGGTGAGCCCCGTCGGGCTCGGTGTCAGGACCGTCATGCCAGGCCCCTCTCGACGAGGAAGCGGTGCAGGCCGGCGGCCGTGTCGGCCACCGGCCTGCCTTCCGTCCGGATGCGCAGCTCCGGCGCCGTGGGCTCCTCGTACGGGTCGTCGACGCCGGTGAGCCCGGTCAGTTCGCCCGCGGCCTGCCTGGCGTACAGGCCCTTGACGTCCCGTACGGAGCACACCTCGACCGGCGTGGCCACGTGCACCTCCAGGTACGTCGTGCCGTTCGCCTCGTGCCGCTTGCGCACCGCCTCCCGGCTGTCCGCGTACGGGGCGATCACCGGGGCCAGCACCAGCACGCCGTGCGAGGCGAGCAGTTCGGCCACGAAGCCGATGCGGAGCACGTTGGTGTGCCGGTCCGCGCGGGAGAAGCCGAGTTCCTGGGACAGGTGGCGGCGGATCTCGTCACCGTCGAGCACCTCGACCCGGCGGCCGGTGGCGGCCAGCCGCTCGGCGACGGCGCGGGCCAGGGTGGTCTTGCCCGCGCTCGGCAGCCCGGTCAGCCACACGGTGGCGCCGTGCTCGCGGGCGGCGGCTCCGGCCGCCCGCACGGGGGCCCCGGCGGTCAGGGGGTCAGCTGTGATCACGGTGATGCCCTTCTGAACGTGGGTGACGTGCCGGAGCGGGACGGTCAGGCGGTGGCGAACTCGGCCAGGGTCCGGCCGAGGACGTCCATGTCGATCCGGTGCCAGGAGCCCGGCAGTTCCAGACAGCGGGCGTTGGGCAAGGCAGCCGCCGTGGCCTGTGCCGCCGCGCGCAGCCATTCGCTGGTGCCGGAGCTGTTGAGGACCAGCGTCTCGGTCCGGTAGCCGGCGAGCCGGTCGGCGGGGACGGTGCAGTCGCCGCAGATCTTCACGTCGTAGGCGAGCGTGTGGGCGTTCGCCTCGTTCACCGCCCAGATAGGGCCCTTGCGCCACTGGGCGACCGTGTCCGGGGTCAGTCCGAGGAAGCTGCCGAGGAAGTATTCGACGGCTTCCTGGCGGCGGTCCTGCTCCATGAGGACCCGCAGGGTCTTGGCGACGTTCCACGGGGGCTTGGGGAAGCCGTCGACGCGGTAGAACGGCTCGTGCAGCGCCAGCTTGGTGATGGGGGCGCCGGCGAGGGCCGCCTCGATCGCGAGGTTCGCCCCGGACGAGCCGGCGAACACCACCGCCGACCCGCCGGCCGCCTCGATGACCGCCTCGAGGTCCTCGATCTCGCGGGCGACCTCGTACGCGGGGGCGTCCCCGCTCTCGCCGCGTCCCCGACGGTCGTAGACGTAGGTGGTGCAGTACGGCGTCAGCTCGGGGACGAGCGCGTCGAAGATGGTGTGGTCGCGGAACGATCCGTTGAGGAGCACGATCGGCGGGCCGTCGCCGGCCTTCTCGTAGGCGATCGTGGTGCCGTCACGGGAAACGACCTTCTGCATACCCACTCCTCACGCCGTTCGGAGGTGCCCTCACCTCCCCACCTGGCGGCATCTTCGAGCGGTGTGCTGGACCACCGGTCGAGGAACGGTCGCAAGGCCCCTGCGTCCCGGTCGTCGCCCCCGGCCCGCCCACACCGGCCGCTGCCCGGTGCTCACGGCACCCGCCACCGCGCGCGCCAGCGGTCCACGAGCGGCGCCACAGCCGGATTCGACCGCGGGGCCATGTCATGGGAGGTGGCGGGACCGGGCCCGACGGCGGGCGCAGGCGGTGCGCCAGGGTCCTGGTGGCGCCCGCGGCGGCAGCGGACCGGGCCCGTCCCGTCCTGCCGCCGAACACAGGGGGAGACCACCATGAGCGACCGGGGCGAGCTCGGCGAAGTGCGTGCCGCCCTCGTGGCGCTGCCCGGTGTGCGCGACGCCGCCGTCCACGCGGCCCGCAACCCTCCCGGTCCTCTGCGGATCGTCGCGCATGTGGTGACGCGCCTGCCGCTCGCGGAACTGCGCGCCGCCCTGCGGTCACGGCTGCCGTCCCACCTGGTGCCGTCCTGTCTGCACCCAGTGCCGCACATCCCGCTGCTGCCCGACGGGCGGGCCGACCGGCAAGCCCTGGCGGCGCTGACCGCCCGGCAACCGCAGACCGCCGCGGCCCCCGCGCCGCGGGAGGAAGCGGTGGGCGGGGAGGCCGGCGCGTCCCCGGTGGACGGAATCACGTCCGTGCCGGTCACCGCCCAGCAGCGGGCCCTGCTCGCGCGCCGCGGCGCCGGCCCCTGTGTGCAGCAGCTGCACTGGCGCTGGCGCGGTCCGCTGGACACCGGCCGTTTCACCGCGGCCTGGCAGTCGGTGTTCGACCACGAGACCGTCCTGCGCGCCGCGTTCGCCTGGGACGCCGGGCCGCGCCTGGTGCTCCACGACCACGCCCGCGCCGAGGTCGTCCGCCATCCCGCCGGCGCCGTCGACTTCGACGAGTTCATGGAGCGCGACCGGCTGCGCGGCTTCGACCTGCGCTCCCCGGGCCTGCTGCGGCTCACTCTCGTCGACGAGCCGGACCCCGCCGACGGCGGCCCGCCGTCGGTGCGGATCCTGCTCACCTTCCACCCCGTCCTGCTGGACACCTGGAGCGTGTCCGTCCTGCTGGAGGAGTTCTACCGCTCCTACCTCGCCGGGGGCCGCCTGCCGGGCGGTGAACGGCGGCCCGACTGCCGTGACCACGCCCGCTGGCTCGCCGGGCAGGACACCGCGCCCGCCCGGCACTTCTGGTCCTCGGCGGCCCCCGCCGCCGGCACCCTCGCGCGGCCCGCGGTCCCGGGCCCGGCCACCGGCCTGACCGGGGCAGGGCGGGCCGAGGCCCGGCTCGGCGCCGGACCGGCCGGCCGGCTGCGCGACTGGGCGGCGTCGTGGGCGGCCACCGAGGCCGGCGTGCTGCAGGCGGTGTGGGCGCTGCTGCTGTACCGGGCGGGCGCCACCGCGGGCCCCGCCCTGGTCGGCTTCGGCGTCACCGTCTCCGGCCGCGGCATCGCCCTGGACTCCGTCGAGCGCCTGCCCGGCCTGCTGGCGAACACCCTGCCCATGACCGTCCGCGTCGACCCGGCGGCCCCCGTGTCCCGGCTGCTGGCCGAACTGCGCGACCAGAGCTTCGAGATGGCCGCCTACGAATGGGTCTCCCTGAGCCAGATCCAGCAGTGGGCCGGGCGCGGCGCGGACGACGAACTCGTGGAGAGCCTCGTCGTCTTCGAGCAGCAGCGCCGGCACGGCTCCCGCGCCCTGCGCGCCGCGCTCGCCGCCCAGGGCATCAGCGTGGGCACGCCCCGCACGGCCGGCACGTACACGGCGTTCCCCGTGACCCTGCTCGCCCACCGGGACAGCGACGAGGGCCTCGTCCTGGCCGCAGTCCACGACCGGGCGCGCCTGTCCGACGACGACGCGGCACGCCTCGTCCGCCAGTGCGCCCGGCTGCTGCACGCACTGCCCGCTCTCGCGGGCGACCCGGTCACCGTGTCCGACGCGCTGGCCGTGCTCGCCGACGAGCCGCCGGTGCGCATGGCCCGGGCGTCCGCCGCGGTGACCGCCACCGCCGCACCGACATGAGGAGAGCACCGTATGACCACTTGCCACCGGCGCGGCACCCCGCCCGGCCCCTGCGACGGGCCCGGCCGCAGCGCCGCCCGGCTCCCCGCGGCCGGCCGGCCGCGCCCGGGCCGCCCTCCCGCCCCCGGCAACACCGGGAGCACACGGTGAGCGCCGCGGACCTCACCCTGTGCCTCGTGGGCGCCGGGCCGCGCGGCCTGTCCGTGCTGGAGCGGATCTGCGCCAACGAGCGGGCCGCCGCCCCGTCGCCGCGCCGCGTGACGATCCACCTGGTGGACCCCTGCCGGCCCGGCGCCGGGCGGGTCTGGCGCACGGACCAGTCGCGGCTGCTGCTGATGAACACCGTCGCCTCCCAGGTGACGGTGTTCACCGACGACACCGTGACGATGCAGGGGCCGGTGGAGCCGGGGCCCGACCTGTACGAGTGGGCCCGCTCCGTCGTCCTCGCCTCGCCCGCCGACCGGTTCGGGGCCGCCACGTACGCGGAGGCGGCGGAGCTGCACCCGGACGCCTACCCGACCCGCGCCTTCTACGGCAGCTACCTGGAGTACTGCTACCGCCGCATCGTACGGCGGGCGCCCGCGCACTGCCGCGTCGTCGAGCACCGCACGTATGCCGTGGCCCTGCGGGACGAGTCCGACACGCCCGGCGGCCCCCAGGTCCTCACCCTCGCCGACGGCACCCGGCTGCGCGGCCTGGACGCCGTCGTCCTCGCGCAGGGCCACGTGCCGCTGCGCGAGTCGGCACAGGAGTCCGCCTGGCGGCGTGCGGCGGCGCGGCACGGGCTGACGTACATCGCCCCGGCCAACCCCGCCGACGTGGACCTGTCCGCGGTCCCGTCGGGGCAGGCCGTCCTGATGCGAGGACTGGGGCTGAACTTCTTCGACGGCATGGCGCTGCTCACCCTGGGCCGCGGCGGCAGGTTCGTGCGCCGCGCCGGAGGTCTGGTCTACCTGCCCTCCGGCCGCGAGCCGCTGATCTACGCCGGCTCCCGGCGCGGCGTCCCCCACCACGCGCGCGGCGAGAACGAGAAGGGCGCCACCGGCCGGCACCGGCCGCGGGTGCTCACCCCCGAGGTCATCGGCGGCCTGCGGAGGCGCCGGCTGGCCGGGGAACCGGTCCGCTTCCGCGCCGACCTGTGGCCGCTGATCCGCCTGGAGGTGGAGAGCGTCTACTACGAGACGCTGCTGCGCGCCGGAGGCCGCGCCCGCGAGGCGGCGGCGTTCGTCCCGGCCTTCCTCGCGGCCGGTACGGCGCCGGCCCGCGCCCGCCTCCTGGACGCCCACGGGATCGACCCCGCCGTGCGCTGGGACTGGGACCTCGTCGAACGTCCCACCGCGGGACGGCGCTTCGCCGACCGCGCGGCATTCCGGCGCTGGCTGCTGGACCACCTGGCCGAGGACATCCGCCAGGCCCGGGCCGGGAACGTCGGCGGACCGCTCAAGGCGGCCCTGGACGTGCTGCGCGACCTGCGCAACGAGATACGCCTCGCGGTGGACCACGGGGGCCTGGACGGCGACTCCTACCGGGACGAGTTGGCGGGCTGGTACAACCCGCTCAACGCGTTCCTGTCGATCGGCCCGCCCGTCTCCCGCATCGAGGAGCTGCGCGCGCTGATCGAGGCCGACGTCGTCCGCCCGCTGGGGCCGGGCACCCGGATCACGCTCGACACGAGCGGCGACCGGGCCGCGTTCGTGGCCACGGCCGACGACGTGGACGCGGCGCCCGTGCGCACGTCGGCGCTGATCGAGGCACGGCTGCCGGAACCCGACCTGCGCCGCACCGCCGACCCCCTGCTGCGGCACCTGCTCGCCACCGGCCAGGCCGCGCCCTACCGCATCCGCACCGCCCGCGCCGCCTACGAGACCGGGGGACTGGCCGTCTCCGAGCGGCCCTACCGGACCGTCGACGCCCTCGGCCGGCCCCACCCGCGCCGCTTCGCCTACGGCGTCCCCACCGAGTCCGTGCACTGGGTGACGGCCGCGGGCATCCGGCCGGGCGTGGACTCGGTGATCCTCGGCGACTCCGACGCGATCGCCCGGGCGGTGCTCGGCCTCGCCCCCGCACGCCTCGCCGTCGACCTGCCCGGCCTTCCGGAAGACCTCCTGGAGATGACCTCATGAGCCACCCGACCCCTGCCCTCGACGGGCCGGCCCCAGCCCTCGAGGCGCCGGCCCCAGCCTTCGACGGCGGTCCGGACGCCGGACTGTTCTCCCCGGTGCGGGCCGGGACACCGGTGGAGGAAGCCGTCAGCGAGACGGCGTGGTTGCAGTCCCTGCTGGACGCCGAGGCGGCGCTCGCACGCGCCCAGGCCGCCCTGGGCACCGTGCCGGCCGCCGCCGCGCGGGCCATCACGCGCGCCGCGCGCGCCGATCGGTTCGATCCGCGGGCGCTCGCCGTGCAGGCCCGGGAGACGGCCAACCCGGTCGTGGGGCTGGTGCGGGCGCTGACGGAGGCGGTGGCGGCCGAGGACCCGCAGGCCGCCGAGTACGTGCACCGCGGCTCCACCAGCCAGGACGTGCTGGACACCGGCACCATGCTGATGTGCCGGCGGGCGCTGGAGCTGATCCTCGGCGACCTGGGCCGCACGGCCGACGCGCTGTCCGGGCTGGCCGGCCGGCACCGCGACACCGTCATGGTCGGCCGCACCCTCGCCCTGCACGCCGTCCCCACCACGTTCGGACTGAAGGCGGCGGGCTGGCACCGGCTGGTCGTGGACGCCGCCGCCCGCGTCGGGGCCGCCCGCGACGCCCTGCCGGTCTCGCTCGGCGGGGCCGCGGGCACCCTCGCCGGGTACCTGGAGTACGCCGTCCCCGGGGCCGCCGGCACGGTGGCCGCCGACGCCTACCGGGAACGGCTGGTGGAGGCGTTCGCCGCCGAGACGGGGCTGGCCGTCCCGGCCCTGCCGTGGCACGCGCTGCGCACCCCGGTCGCCGACACCGCCGCGGCGCTCGCCTTCACCGCCGGCGCCCTCGGCAAGTTCGCCGCGGACGTTCAGGTGATGGCCCGCACCGAGATCGCGGAGGTCGCTGAACCCGCCGTCACCGGCCGGGGCAGCTCCTCGGCCATGCCGCACAAGCGCAACCCCGTGCTGTCGACGCTGATCCGCAGCGCCGCCCTGCAAGTGCCGGTACTGGCCACCGGGCTGACGCAGTGTCTGGTGGCGGAGGACGAGCGGTCGGCGGGGGTGTGGCACGCGGAGTGGCTGCTGCTGCGCGAGGCGCTGCGCCTGGCGGGCGGGGCCGCCGTCACAGCCGCCGAGCTGGCCGAGGGGCTGACGCCCGACCCGGACCGCATGCGCCGCAACCTCGGCCTGACGGGCAGTCAGGTGGTGACGGAGCGGCTGGCCGCGCTGCTCGCGCCGCGGATCGGGCGGGTGCGTGCAAAGGACCTGCTGGCCGGGGCGTCGCACGCGGCGGACGCGCGCGGGGTGCCGCTGCTGGAGGTGCTGCGCACGCTGCCGGAGGTGACCGCCCACCACAGCCTGGAGGAGCTGGAGGAACTGCTCGATCCGACCGCGTACGTGGGTGGCGCGCCGGGCCTGACGACGCGCGCGTTGGCTGCGGCACCCAAGGCCCCGGCACCGCCGGCGGCAACCGCGCCGACCGGGACGGAACCTGCGAAGCCGGTCGCCGTACCGGCTCCCCCCTACGCCACGAAGTGCGCGGTGTGAGACCCGCCCCGGCCCGGCCCGCAGC
>NZ_JALLGL010000028.1 GCF_023072675.1 Streptomyces sp. XM83C | reverse complement strand
CAGCAGGCCGGGCGCCCGCCTCGGCCGACCGGCCGTCCACAGCCGCCGGGCGGCACCCCCGGCACCCTCCGCACCCCCGGCCCGGGCGGCACGTCCCGCGCTTCGCGCCCGTCCCGCCCGTCCCGGCCGCCCGTGCGGCGCCGGAAGCCCCGCTGGGCGCTGCGGGTGGCGACCGGCCTGTCCGTGGTGGTCCTGGCGTCCGCCGGGATCGGACACTCGGTGCTGAGCAGCCTGGACGCGGACCTCGGCCGCGTCGACCCGTTCAAGGACATGAAGAACCGGCCGCGTGCCGGGCACGGCATGAACATCCTCCTCGTCGGCACCGACGGCCGCGACCGGATCACGGAGGCCGAGCGGCGGCGCTACCGGCTGGGCGGAGCCCCCTGCCACTGCACCGACACGATCATGATCGTGCACATCTCGGAGGACCGGGAGCGGGCCAGCGTGGTCAGCCTGCCGCGCGACTCGTACGCCGTGACCCCGGCGCACACCGACGCGGTCACCGGGAAACGGCACCACGCCCACCCTCTGAAACTCAACGCGGCGTACGCGGAGGGCGGCCCGCAGCTGACGGTCCGCACGGTCGAGCAGATGACCCGTGTGAAGATCGACCACTATCTGGAGGTCGACTTCGTCAGCTTCATGAAAACCGTCGACGAGCTGGGCGGCGTCAAGATCTGCACCGCACAGCCGCTGAAGGACTCCTACACCGGCCTCGACCTGGCGCCCGGCACGCACACCCTGACCGGCGGGCAGGCGTTGCAGTACGTCCGCGCCCGCCATGTCGACGGCGCCGCCGACCTGGGCCGGATGAAACGCCAACAGCGGTTCCTGGCCGCGCTGGTGGACCGGGCCACCTCCTCCGGGGTGCTGTTCAACCCGCTGAAGTTCCGTGACGTGACCCGCGCGGTGCTCGGCTCGGTCCGCGCGGACAAGGGGTTCGGCACCGGCGAACTGCTCGACCTGGGCCGGGCGATGCGCAACTTCTCGCCGTCCTCCTCGGAGTTCACCACCGTCCCGATCGGGCAGGTGGCCTACGCCGTCAAAGGCATCGGCTCCACGGTGAAGTGGGACCCGGCCCGGGCAGAGGCCCTGTTCGAGCGGCTGCGGGAGGACCGCCCGCTCGCCGCCGCGCACCGCACGGGCGGCAGCAGCACGCCCCCCACCCGCGTCGAGGTCGACCCGCAACAGGTCCGCGTCCAGGTGGAGAACGGCACCACGACGGCGGGCCTCGGCAAACGCGTCGACACCGCCCTTCGCGCCACCGGCTTCCGCACCACCGGCGTCCCCGTCAACGCGGCCCGGCACGACGTGCGCCGTACGGTCGTCTCCTACGACCCCCGCTGGGACCGCTCGGCCCGCTCCCTCGCCGCCGCGCTGCCCGGCAGCGAACTGCGCGCCGTCAAGGGGCAGGGGCCGGTGCTGAAGGTGATCGTCGGCGGGGACTTCCGCAACGTCCGCACGGTACGCGCCGAGGAACCCGCCCGCGCCGCCGCACCGGTCGTCCGGGGCAACGAGGTCGCCTGCCCGTCGTAGGCCGCGTCCGGCACGGCCGGGCCGTGAGGGGCTCACCGGCGAGCCGCGGCCCCCTGAACGGCCTCTGGACGGCCCCCGCGACGCCTCCCAGGCCGTCTCCACGGCCTCCCCCGGCCCCGGCGATGCCCGGATCGGCGACGACGACCGTGACCGGGGCGCCACGGCACGCAGCGAGCCGCGGACGAAACGGTTCCGCCGGATGGCGTTCACGGGCCGCAAGGCGTAGGACGGGAAGGGCACGGGGCCCGCCCCGGGCCCCCGCGGCCCCAGGAGGAGCCATGACCATGAACCAGCCGGGCACGGCCGCGATGAGCAAGGAGATGCAGGACTGCGTCGAGGCCTGCATGTCCTGCCACACCATGTGCGAGGAGACCATGAGCTCCTGCATGCAGATGGGCGGCCAGGCCCAGATGCAGATCATGCGGGCGCTGATCGACTGCTCCGAGATGACCCGCATGTGCGCCGACATGATGATGCGGCGCTCGCCGCTGCACACCGAGATGTGCGCGATGTGCGCCAAGGCCTGCGACATGTGCGCGGAGGCGTGTATGTCCATGCCGGACGACGCGCAGATGATGCGCTGCGCCGAGGCGTGTCGTCGCTGCGCCGAGATGTGCCGCTCGATGGCGGGCGCCACGATGTGACGGACCGGGACGTCCGGCCGGTCGAGGGCACCCTTCGGGGTGCCCTTGATCGTGGGCTAACGCCGGCACCGGCATGCTGACCCGCATGATCGACATGACGGAGGCGTTCGACGCGGCCGAGCGCGAGATGTGGCGAGGGCGGGCCGAGGCGTACGCCGGGAGCTTCGGGCGGCTGTGCGCGCACACGGTGCCGGCGCTGCTCGACGCGGCCGGGGTGACGTCCGGGACGTGCGTGCTCGACGTCGGCACGGGGACGGGCACGGCGGCCCTTGCGGCCCTGGAGCGGGGCGCGGAGGCGGTCGCGGTGGACGCCGAGCCGGACATGGTGGTCACGGCACGCGGCCGGGGCGTGGCCGCCGAGGTCGCGGTCCTCCCGGAGCTGCGGTACGGGGACGGTGAGTTCGACGCGGTCGTGGCGAACTTCGCGCTCAACCATGTGGGCCGGCCGCGGGCCGCGCTCGCCGAGCTGCGGCGGGTGCTGCGGCCGGGCGGGCGGCTGGCGGTGACCCTGTGGAGTGCCCGGCGGGGTGCCGGGCAGGAGCTGCTGGGCCGGGCGGTGCAGGCTGCGGGGGCGGTGCCGCCCGCGGATCTGCCGCGTCTGGACCCGGCGGAGGACTTCACACGCACCCCGGAGGGGGTGGCCGCGCTGCTGGCGGAGGCCGGGTTCGGCGGGGTGCGGGCCGAGGAACTGGAGTGGGATCACAGGGCGACGCCGGACGCGTGGTGGAGCGGCGCGGCCGGCGGGATCGCCACGATCGGACGGGTCGTCACCGCGCAGACCCCGCAGACCGTCGCCCGGATCCGCCGCGAGTACGACCGCCTGGCCGCCGGTCTCACGGCGGAGGACGGTCTGCTGCGGCTGCCGCACGTGGCGATCCTGGCGCACGGAACAGCCTGAGGTACGGGGCACTGCGGCGGGCCGTGGCCGGCACCCCGGCTCCGGCCCCGCCGTACCGTCCCGTCAGAGCAGCGGCGCCAGCGCGGTCTCCAGATCGGCCGCGGTGCGGAAGCGGACGCCGGTCATGCCGAGGGCCTCGGCGGCGGCCACGTTCTCCTCGGTGTCGTCGACGAACAGGCACCGCTCCGGCCGTACGCCGGCACGGGACGCCGCCAGCCGGTAGATGCGCGGGTCGGGTTTGGCGATGCCGACGCGGGCGCTGCTGACGACATGGTCGGCGAGGTCGGCGAGGCCGAGTCCGGCGAGGTCGTCCTCCAGGGTGAGTGTGGCGTTGGTGACGAGGACCAGCGGCACACGCACCCGGGCCCGCCGCAGCAGGGCGACGACCTCCTCGTCGGCGCGGAACGGCAGCTCCAGCAGGGTGGAGCCCAGCTCCCAGGCGGTGTCGTCGGGGACCAGCCCGGCCAGGCCCTCGGCGATGGACGCCACCCATTCCTGCGGGGTGACCTGACCGAGCAGGACGGGCAGGTCGACGTGCGGGGCGAAGGCGACCTTCATGGTGGTGCCCTCGGCCAGACCGGCGGTGCGCTCCAGGGCGAGCAGGCCGGAGTTGTCGTAGTGGCGGATCACGTTGTCGACGTCGCACAGCACGGCGTCGAAGGGCGGTCGGCCGCCGGTCGGCTCAGTCACCCTTCACCGTGACCTTCTCGTCGTTGTTCAGCTCCTTCACGAGCTGCTTCACTTTCGCCTTGTCCCAGACGAGGTTGCCGCCGCGGGAGCCGGAGATCGGCATGTTCATCGACGTGCCGTCGCCGCCGTTGACGCCCTTCATCGCGAAGAACATGGACGCCAGGTCCCACAGGGACATGTCCTTGTCGACGATGAGGGAGTCCAGGCCCGCGCCCATCGTCGGATAGAACTTGAACGGGTTGAGGACCGTCGCCGGGGTCGCCACCTGGTGGGCGAGCGCGGCGAGGAACTTCTGCTGGTTCTTGGTGCGTTCCAGGTCGGACGCGGCGAAGGCGTGCCGGGTGCGGACGAACGCGAGGGCCTGCTGGCCGTCGAGGGTCTGCTTGCCGGCCTGGAAGTCGGCGCCGGAGTACTTGTCCTTGAACGGCTTGTCGATGGTGATCTCGACGCCGCCGACCGCGTCCACGATGTTGGCGAAGCCGGCGAAGCCGATCTCGACGTAGTGGTCGATGTGCAGGCCGGTGTTGAACTCGACGGTGCGGACCAGCAGCGTCGGCCCGTCCTCGGCGTAGGCGGCGTTCAGCTTGGTGTGCCGGCCGGTGCCCTGGAAGGTCTTGCCGGACTCCGAGCCCTTGTAGGTGGGGATCTCCACGTCCGAGTCGCGGGGCAGTGAGATGAGCGTGTCGCCGTTGTCGCCGACGTGCAGAATCATCATCGAGTCGGTGCGCTTGCCCTCGGCGGAGCCGGTGTGGAGCTTCTTCTTGTCCTCCTTGGACAGGCCCTCACGGCTGTCGGAGCCGACGATGAGGTAGTTGGTGCCCTCACCGGCCTCGGGCCGGTCGATCACCGTGGACAGGTCGACCTCGCGGCGCAGCTTGGAGTCGGCCCAGAAGTAGGTGCTGACGGTGGTGACGACCACCACGGCGGCGACGGTGATCGCGGTCCACTTGATGCGCTTGCGCCAGTTCGGCGCCGGGCGCGGGCCCCCCTCGGCGGTGCCGGCGGGGCCGCGGCCACCGGGGGTGCCGTAGACCTGGCCGGTGTTGTAGCCGCTGTCGTAGCCGCCGGGGCCCTGGGCCTCACGGCCGTCGGTGTACGACGGCTGCGGCGGGATCTGCCCGCCGTGGCCGCCGCCCTGTGCGGGCGGTGCGGCCGGGCCGCGGCGGACCTGCCGCATCACGCGGGCGCCTTCGGGCTGCGCGCCTGCGCTGCCACGTCCGTAGCGGGGGGTGCCGCGGTTGTCGTCGCCGGGCCAACCCTGGGGCCAGTCATTCATGGGCCCCAGTGTGCAGGGCGCGGAGGTGTTCCTTACAAGCTCCGTCGGAAAATCACAGCCCGGCTGTTGCGAAGTCAACACAAAGTCCGCAGATGTCGCCTCAGCATAAGGTGGAGGCCATGACAGACCAGGCCTTCGCCGCGGCTTCGGCGACTCCGGAAATCCCGGGCAAGCCGACCTCGGCATCCCGCACCACGCTCAGCCACATCATGACCCACAACGACACCAACCTTCTGGGGACGGTGCACGGTGGCGTGATCATGAAACTGGTCGACGACGCGGCCGGGGCGGTGGCGGGCCGGCACTCCGGCGGTCCCGCGGTGACCGCGTCGATGGACGAGATGGTGTTCCTGGAGCCGGTCCGCGTCGGCGACCTCGTCCATGTGAAAGCCCAGGTGAACTGGACCGGCCGGACCTCCATGGAGGTGGGTGTACGGGTCCTCGCCGAGCGCTGGAACGAGTCCGCGCCGGCGACGCAGGTCGGCTCGGCCTACCTCGTCTTCGCCGCCGTCGACGCCGAGGGCAGGCCGCGCCCGGTGCCGCCGGTGATCCCGGAGACGGAACGCGACAAGCGCCGCTACCAGGAGGCGCAGATCCGCCGCACCCACCGACTGGCCCGCCGCCGCGCCATCCGCGAGCTGCGCGAGAAGCGGGCGGCGGAGGGCTTCGAGGACTGAACCTCCGGCACCGCGTCCCGAACGGACGCGTCCCGCACCGGCACAACGTGCACGGCCCGACCCCGGATGTCCGGGGTCGGGCCGTGCACGTTGTGCCGGTCGCGCCGGTCGATCGACCGGTGCTCGACGTCAGCGGCTGTTCTCGAGTCACCGGCTCCCCAGGATCTGCCCGGCATGACGCCCATGAACGGCCCTGGTCAGGCCGCAACGGGCAGAAGGCCGAGAGCGCTCCTCCGGAGCCTCAGAACCGCCTCTGACCTGCCGAAACCCTGCTACGGCAGGTTGCGGGCCATCACGATCCGCTGAACTTGGTTCGTGCCTTCATAGATCTGCGTGATCTTCGCGTCGCGCATCATCCGCTCGACCGGGTAGTCGCGGGTGTAGCCGTAGCCGCCGAGGAGCTGGACGGCGTCCGTGGTGACCTCCATGGCGACGTCGGAGGCGAAGCACTTGGCGGCGGCGCCGAGGTACGTCAGGTCGGCGTCGCCGCGCTCGGAGGCGGCGGCGGCCTGGTAGGTGAGGGCGCGGGCGGCCGAGATCTTCATCGCCATGTCGGCGAGCATGAACTGGATGCCCTGGAAGTCGGCGATCGGCTTGCCGAACTGCTTGCGCTCCTTCACATAGCCCTTGGCGTAGTCGAGGGCGCCCTGCGCGATGCCGAGGGCCTGCGCGGCGATGGTGATGCGGGTGTGGTCCAGCGTCTTCATCGCGGTGGCGAAGCCCGTGCCCTCCTCGCCGATCATGCGGTCGGCGGGGATGCGGACGTTGTCGAGGTAGACCTCGCGGGTCGGGGAGCCCTTGATGCCGAGCTTCTTCTCCGGGGCGCCGAAGGAGACACCCTCGTCGGACTTCTCCACGACGAACGCGGAGATGCCCTTGGAGCGCTTCGACGGGTCGGTGACGGCCATCACCGTGTAGAACTCGGAGACACCCGCGTTGGTGATCCAGCGCTTGACGCCGTTGAGGACCCAGTGGTCGCCGTCGCGGACCGCGCGGGTCTTCATGCCGGCGGCGTCGGAGCCCGCGTCGGGCTCGGACAGGCAGTACGAGAACATCGCGTCGCCCTTGGCGAGCGGCGCCATGTACTTCTTCTTCAGCTCCTCGGAGCCGGAGAGGATCACCGGGAGCGAGCCCAGCTTGTTCACGGCCGGGATGAGGGAGGAGGACGCGCAGACGCGGGCCACCTCCTCGATCACGATGACCGTCGCCAGGGCGTCGGCGCCGGCGCCGCCGTACTCCTCGGGGACGTGCACGGCGTGCAGGTCGTTGGCGACGAGGGCGTCGAGCGCCTCCTGCGGGAAGCGGGCCTCCTCGTCGACCGCGGCGGCGTACGGCGCGATCTTCGCCTCGGCCAGCGCGCGGACGGCGTCGCGGAGCATGTCGTGCTCCTCGGACGGGCGGTACAGGTCGAAGTCAGCCGATCCGGCCAAGGTCTCTCACGCTCCAAAACGCTGCGATGGTGGCGCTAACTACCGTTAAGTAACTCAATTTTAGTAGGGCCCTGCCGAAGGCGGGTACGTGAGCTTGGCGACAGAGGGGAAATTTCCCGGTGGGGCCCGCCCCGATGCCCCGGACGGAGGGCCCGGGCGCCCCGGCTATGCTCGGGCGCGCACGACATGCCGTAGACCTCTGGAGCACCCATGGCCCTCAAGATCACCGTGATCGGCACCGGTTATCTCGGCGCCACCCACGCCGCGGCCATGGCGGAACTGGGCTTCGAGGTGCTCGGCCTCGACGTCGTGCCGGAGAAGATCGACATGCTCCGGCGGGGCGAGGTCCCCATGTACGAGCCGGGTCTGGAGGAGCTGCTCCGCAAGCACGTCGAGGGCATCGCGGGCTCGACCGGGCGGCTGCGCTTCACCACCGACTACGCGGAGGTCGCCGCGTTCGGCGACGTCCACTTCGTGTGCGTGAACACTCCGCAGCGGCACGGCGAGTACGCCGCCGACATGTCGTACGTCGACGCCGCGATCGCCTCGCTCGCCCCGCATCTGACCGGCCCCGCGCTGGTCGTCGGCAAGTCGACCGTGCCGGTCGGCTCGGCGGACCGGCTCGCCGCCTACCTCACCGAGCACGCCCCGGCGGGGGCGGACGCGGAGCTGGCGTGGAACCCGGAGTTCCTGCGGGAGGGCTTCGCCGTGCAGGACACGCTGCACCCGGACCGGATCGTGGTCGGGGTGCGCAGCGACCGCGCGGAGAAGCTGCTGCGCGAGGTGTACGCGACGCCGGTGTCGGAGGGCTCGCCGTTCGTGGTGACGGACTTCCCGACGGCCGAGCTGGTGAAGACGGCCGCGAACTCCTTCCTCGCCACGAAGATCTCCTTCATCAACGCGATGGCCGAGGTGTGCGAGGCGGCCGGCGGTGATGTGGCGAAGCTCGCGGAGGCCATCGGGTACGACGACCGGATCGGCCGGAAGTTCCTGCGGGCCGGCATCGGCTTCGGCGGCGGCTGCCTGCCGAAGGACATCCGCGCGTTCATGGCGCGCGCCGGTGAGCTGGGCGCCGACCAGGCGCTGACGTTCCTGCGGGAGATCGACTCCATCAACATGCGCCAGCGCGGCCAGATGGTGGAGCTGGCCCGGCAGGCGCTGGGCGGCGGGCCGTTCCTCGGCAGGCGGGTCGCGGTGCTGGGCGCCACGTTCAAGCCGGACTCCGACGACGTACGGGACTCGCCCGCGCTGAACGTGGCCGGGCAGATCCACCTCCAGGGCGGCCAGGTGACCGTCTACGACCCGAAGGGCATGGAGAACGCCCGGCGTATCTTCCCGACGCTCGGCTACGCCGACACGGCGCTGGACGCGGTGCGCGGCGCCGATGTCGTACTGCATCTGACGGAGTGGGCCGAGTTCCGGGAGCTGGACCCGGCCGCGCTGGGCGAGGTGGCCGCGGCCCGGGTGATCCTGGACGGCCGCAACGCCCTGGACCCGGAGCTGTGGCGCCGGGCCGGGTGGACGTACCGGGCGATGGGGCGGCCGACGGCGTAGCCGTCCTTGCGGGCCGGGGCGGCGGACGCCGTTTCGGCCGAGGCTCAGTCGGCCGAAACGGCGCCACTGACGCATTCTGCACCACGCGCCCCGGGGCTCACGCGCCCTTCGCCCGGTAGCGCCGCATCTTCGCGCGCGCCCCGCACACCTGCATCGAGCACCAGCGGCTGCGTCCGGCCGGGCTGCGGTCGTAGTACGCCCAGTGGCAGGTGTCCGCCTCGCAGGCCTTGAGCCGCATCCAGGTGCCGGCCACGACCGCCTCGGCGACGGCGGCGGCCACCCTCGACAGCAGCGGGCCCTCGTCGGCGGGGGCGAGGGCCGCCGAGCCGTCGGCGGGGTCGACGGTGACGACGAGCGGGGCCGCCGCGAGCAGGCCGGCGAGCGGGGTGACGGTGCGGTGCGGGGGGTGCCCGGCGTGGGCGAGCAGGGCGGCGCGCAGCGACTCGCGCAGTTCGCGTGCCGCGTCCACGTCCGGCTCGGTGAGCCCGAAGCGCGCGCGGCCCTCGGCCGTGTCCAGCGCGTCGGCGCCGGACTCGAGGTCGATGGTGTTGACCAGGGACTCGACCAGAGCCAGCCCGCCCGGCGCGGGTGATCTCTCCGTCATGGCTGCACGCTACCTCCCGCGTCCCACGCGGTTTCCGCGTCCACCCGGCCTCTTCGGGGCCGTATTCCCCTTGCGACGTTACCTGTAATACGGGAGCATGCGGTAACCGTTACCGGTTACCCGTTCCATACAGGTAACCCCGTGAGCGAGGAGGAACGTCATGGCCGTCGCCGAACTGGGTGCCGTCGTCCTGGACTGCCCCGACCCGGGCAAGCTCGCCGCCTTCTACGCGGAGCTGCTCGGCGGGACCACGGAGGGCGAGGGCGACTGGGTCGATCTGAAGCTGCCCGGCGGGCGGACGCTGGCGTTCCAGGCGGCCGAGGGGCACGTGCCGCCGAAGTGGCCGTCGGCCGAGCACTCGCAGCAGCTGCATCTCGACCTGAGCGTGCCTGACCTGGACGCGGCCGAGGCGAAGGCGCTGGCGGCGGGCGCGAGGCCGCTCGACGCGGACGACAGGTCCCGCACTTTCCGTGTCTACGCCGACCCGGCTGGGCACCCGTTCTGTCTGTGCGCCTGCTGATCCGGCGCCCGGCCGCCGATGTGCCAGCTGCCGCGGGGCCGCCGGCCGTCCCGACCGTGCGTCTCCGCCGACCGAGGAGGATTTTCCATGGCCCGGTTCGCCCGTCTGCGCAATGTCGTCGTCGACTGCCCCGATCCGCGGGCGCTGGCCCGCTTCTACGCGGAGATCGTCGGCGGTGAGCCCGAGGAGCAGGACCCGTCCTGGGTCGTCCTGATGGTGCCGGGCGGCCCGCGGCTGGCGTTCCAGCTCTCCCCGGATCACACGCCGCCGGAGTGGCCGCGCGCCGACCGCAACGCCCAGCAGTTCCATCTGGACCTGGACGCGGGCGCCACCTGGGAGGAGGTCGACGCGGCCGAGAAGCGGGTGCTGGCGCTGGGCGCGCGCCCGCTGCAGCGGGTCGACGAGGAGGACTTCCGGGTGTACGCCGACCCGGCTGGGCATCCGTTCTGCCTCTGCCGGATCCCTGAGGACCAGCGGATCTGACCGGCGGAGGAGCGGCGGCGCCCTGGACGGCGCCGTCCTCCGCCGGACCGGTGGCTGTCAGCCGTCCAGCGCCTCGATGGTGGCGTTGGACGGCCCGCGGGTGGTGCGCAGATGGCGGGCCACGTCCTCGGCGGCGCCGAGCACCCGTACCGCGTTCTGCCAGGTCAGCTTGGCGAGGTCGGACCTGGACCAGCCGCGGTCCAGGAGTTCCGCGAGCAGGTTCGGGTAGCCGGAGACATCGTCCAGCCCGTCGGGCGTGAAGGCGGTGCCGTCGTAGTCGCCGCCGATGCCGAGGTGGTCGATGCCGGCGACCTCGCGCATGTGGTCGAGGTGGTCGGCGACCATGGCGGCGGTGGCGACGGGCCGCGGGTTCCTCTCCTCGAAGGCGCGGTGGATCCTCATCGCCTCCGGGGTGGTGTCGAGGTGGTGGAAGCCGTGCGCGCGAAGGTTGTCGTCCGCCGCGGCCGTCCAGTCGACGGCGGCCTGGAGGACGAACTTCGGTACGAAGGTGACCATCGCCATGCCGCCGTTGGCGGGCAGGCGTTCCAGCACGTCGTCGGGGATGTTGCGGGGGTGGTCGCAGACCGCGCGGGCGGAGGAGTGGGAGAAGATCACCGGCGCGGTGGAGGTGTCGAGGGCGTCCCGCATCGTCGTCGCGGCGACGTGCGAGAGGTCGACGAGCATGCCGAGCCGGTTCATCTCCCGTACGACCTCACGGCCGAACGCGGTCAGGCCGCCCGCCTTCGGCTCGTCCGTCGCGGAGTCCGCCCAGTCGACGTTGTCGTTGTGGGTGAGGGTCATGTAGCGCACGCCGAGCGCGTACAGGCCGCGCAGGGTGCCCAGCGAGTTGGCGATCGAGTGGCCGCCCTCGGCGCCCATGAGGGAGGCGATACGGCCCTCGCGGCGCGCCTCCTCCATGTCGGCGGCGGTCGTCGCGAGGCGCAGCTCGGCCGGGTAGCGGTCGGCGAGCTGCCGTACGCAGTCGATCTGCTCCAGCGTCGCCGGCACCGGCTCGGGCAAGTCCGCGGGGACGTACACCGACCAGTACTGCGCGCCGACGCCGCCCGCGCGCAGCCGACGCAGATCGGTGTGCAGGTGGGCGCTCTGGTCGTGGGCGATGTCCCGGGCGGCGAGGTCGTAGCGGACCTGTTTGCGCAGCGCCCAGGGCAGGTCGTTGTGTCCGTCGACGACCGGGAACTCGGCGAGGAGCGCGTGGACGGCCTCCGTCGAGGTCATCGGCGTCAGCTCCCGAAGCCGAAGCCGTTGGATCCCTCGGCCTTGGCCCGCAGCCGCTTGCCCTTCTCCGTGGCCTGGTCGTTGAGGTCCTGCTGGAACTCCTTCATGCGGGCGAGCAGGTCCTCGTCGTGGGCGGCGAGGATACGCGCGGCCAGCAGTCCGGCGTTGCGGGCGCCCGCGACGGAGACGGTGGCGACGGGCACACCGGCCGGCATCTGCACGATGGACAGCAGGCTGTCCATGCCGTCGAGGTACTTCAGCGGCACGGGCACGCCGATGACGGGCAGCGGGGTGACGGAGGCGAGCATGCCGGGCAGGTGGGCGGCGCCGCCCGCACCGGCGATGATCACCTTCAGGCCGCGTTCGGCGGCCTGCTCGCCGTACGTGATCATCTCGCGGGGCATGCGGTGCGCGGAGACGACGTCGACCTCGTAGTCGATCTCGAACTCGTCGAGGGCCTTGGCGGCGGCCTCCATGACGGGCCAGTCGCTGTCCGACCCCATGACGATGCCAACAACGGGGCTCATTCGGTGATCGTGCCTCTCAGGTAACCGGCTGCGTGACGTGCGCGTTCGAGGACGTCGTCCAGGTCGTCGCCGTAGGTGTTGACGTGGCCGACCTTGCGGCCGGGCTTCACGTCCTTGCCGTACATGTGGATCTTCAGCTGGGGGTCGCGGGCCATGCAGTGCAGGTACGCGAAGTACATGTCCGGGTAGTCGCCGCCGAGGACGTTGACCATCACGGTCCACTCGGCGCGGGGGCGGGGGTCGCCGAGGGGGAGGTCGAGGACGGCCCGGACGTGGTTGGCGAACTGGCTGGTGATCGCGCCGTCCTGGGTCCAGTGGCCGGAGTTGTGCGGGCGCATCGCCAGCTCGTTGACGAGGATGCGGCCGTCGCGGGTCTGGAACAGCTCGACGGCGAGGTGGCCGACGACGCCGAGTTCCTTGGCGATGGTGAGCGCCATCTTCTCGGCCTGCAGCGCCAGCTCCTCGTCGAGGCCGGGCGCGGGGGCGATCACGGTGTCGCAGACGCCGTTCACCTGCTGCGACTCGACGACCGGGTAGGCGACGGCCTGCCCGTGCGGGGAGCGGACGACGTTGGCGGCGAGTTCGCGGACGTAGTCGACCTTCTCCTCGGCGAGGACGGGGACGCCCGCCTTGAACGGCTCCTCGGCCTCCTCGACGCTGTCGACGACCCAGACGCCCTTGCCGTCGTAGCCGCCGCGGACGGTCTTCAGCACGACGGGGAAGCCGTCGCCCTGTTCGCCGTCGGCGAGGCCCTCGCGGGCGAACGCGGCGACGTCCCGCGGGTCGGTCACGATGCGGTGCCTGGGGCAGGGGATGCCGATCGCGTCGAGCTTCGCCCGCATCACGCCCTTGTCCTGGGCGTGCACGAGCGCGTCGGGGCCGGGGCGGACGGGGATGCCGTCCGCTTCCAGCGCCCGCAGATGCTCGGTGGGGACGTGCTCGTGATCGAAGGTGATCACGTCGCAGCCGCGCGCGAACTCGCGCAGCGTGTCCAGGTCGCGATAGTCGCCGACGACGACATCATTCACGACCTGCGCCGCGGAATCCTGGGGAGTGTCACTGAGGAGCTTGAACCTGATGCCCAACGGGATGCCCGCCTCGTGTGTCATACGAGCGAGCTGACCCCCGCCGACCATGCCGACTACCGGGAACGTCACGCCCCTAGCGTATCCGCCGCCCGGAGGGCGACGGTTTCCGGCCGATACGTGGTGCTTTTCGGTCCGCCGTCGGTGCAGGTCGGCGCGGTGCGCGGGCGTCACGGTCCCTCCGATCGGGCCCTGCGGGTCCTGATGACCCGGCCGTCGCGGGGCGGGGTGGTTAGCATGGCTGGGTTGACGTTGCCGCTACGGACGGGGGCCTGCTCGACCATGGGACATGGGTCCTCCGGGCTGAAGAGACTCACGCAGGAGATCGCCAAGTTCGGCGCCGTGGGCGCTTTCGGCATGGTGGTGAACTTCGCCGTCTCCAACGCGCTGTGGCATCTGACCAGCCTGCAGGCCGTCCGCGCCAATGTGATCGCGACCGTGGTGGCCATCGGCTGCAACTACATCGGCTTCCGCTATTTCACCTACCGTGAGCGCGACAAGACCGACCGCACCCGTGAGCTGGTGCTGTTCCTGGCGTTCAGCGCGATCGGGCTGGTGATCGAGAACGGCATCCTGTACGCCGCGATCTACGGCTTCGGCTGGTCCGGCGGTCTGGAGCGCAACGTCTTCAAGTTCCTCGGGATCGGTGTCGCGACCCTGTTCCGGTTCTGGTCGTACCGCACGTGGGTGTTCCGGGCGCTGCCGGTGCACGAGCCGAGGGCGGGCGAGAGCGTCGTGGCCCGCGACGTGGCGTCCGAGGGCGCCGCGGCCTCCGACGGGCCGGTCCTCGCGCCCGCCCCGCAGCCGCGGCCCCGCCAGCGGGTCTGACCCGGGCGCCGCAGCCGCGGGCCCGCCGGTGCAGGAACCGCGCCGACGCGTGTGCCGACCCCTCACCGTACGGTCGGTGCGCTGTCCTGTTTCGTCGTCGGCGGCGTACGGGACAGGAACAGCCCGAACACCGCCGGTTTGGTCTGAAGCAGCTCCAGCCGGCCCCCGTCGGCCTCCGCGAGGTCCCGGGCGACGGCGAGGCCGATGCCCGTGGAGTTGCGGCCGCTGATGGTCCGCTCGAAGATCCGCGCCCCCAGGTCGGCGGCGACGCCGGGGCCCTCGTCGGTGACCTCGACGACGGCCTGGTTGCCGGTGACGCGGGTGCGCAGCGCGACCGTGCCGCCGCCGTGCATGAGGGAGTTCTCGATCAGCGCGGCCAGCACTTGCGCGACGGCGCCCGGGGTGCCCACGGCGTGCAGATGCCGTTTGCCGGAGCTGACGATGGCGCGGCCGGCGCTGCGGTAGGCGGGGCGCCACTCGGCGATCTGCTGCTGGATGACCTCGTCGAGGTCGAAGGTGACCGCGGAGCCGTTGCGCGGGTCGCGGGAGTTGGTCAGCAGCCGTTCGACGACGTCCGTGAGCCGTTCCACCTGTGTGAGGGCGACGTTCGCCTCCTCCTTGACCGTCTCCAGCTCGTCGGTGAGGGTGATCTCCTCCAGCCGCATCGACAGGGCGGTGAGCGGGGTGCGCAGCTGGTGGGAGGCGTCGGCGGCGAGGCGCCGTTCGGCGGTGAGCATCCGGGCGATGCGTTCGGCGGAGGCGTCCAGCACGTCGGCGACGCGGTCCAGCTCGGGGACGCCGTACCGCTTGTGACGGGGGCGGGGGTCGCCGGAGCCGAGGCGTTCGGCGGTCTCGGCGAGGTCGGTGAGCGGGGAGGCGAGCCGGTTGGCCTGGCGGATCGCGAGCAGCACGGCCGCGACGACGGCGAGCAGCGCCACCAGCGCGATGATCAGCAGGGTGCGGCCGACCTCTTCGGTGACCGTGGAGCGGGGTTCCTCCACGACGACGGTCTCGCCCTGGTCGCCGCGGGCCGGCCTGGAGCGGATGACGTCGCCGGCGGGGCGTTCGCCCACCTCGATGGGCGGCTTTCCGGGCAGCCGTACGACGGCGAAGCGGTCCTCGGTGACCTGACCGCGCAGGATGTCGGCGGTGACCTGCTCGCTGCCGAGCAGGCGGCTGTCGACGATGCTGGCGAGCCGCAGCGCCTCCAGGTCCACCCGCTCCTGGGCGCTGTTGCTGATGGTGCGGGTCTCGACGATCACCAGGGAGATCCCGAAGACGGCGATCACGACGAGGACGACGGCGAGGGTGGACTGGATGAGACGGCGGCGCATGTCCTGTTCCCCGCTGGGCCCGCCAGGGCAGGGCCTGGGGGCTCAGCTCTTGTCGGGTCAGCTCTTCTCGAAGCGGAAGCCCACGCCGCGGACGGTGGCGATGTAACGGGGGTTGGCGGCGTCGTCACCGAGCTTCTTGCGCAGCCAGGAGATGTGCATGTCGAGGGTCTTGGTGGAGGACCACCAGGTGGTGTCCCACACCTCGCGCATCAGCTGGTCGCGGGTGACGACCCGGCCGGCGTCGCGCACCAGCACGCGCAGCAGGTCGAACTCCTTGGCGGTGAGTTGCAGCTCCTCGTCGCCCATCCAGGCGCGGTGCGACTCGACGTCGATGCGGACGCCGTGCGTGGCGGGCGGCTGCTGCGGTTCGGCGGCGCCGCGGCGGAGCAGCGCGCGGACCCGGGCGAGCAGCTCGGCGAGGCGGAACGGCTTGGTGACGTAGTCGTCGGCGCCCGCGTCCAGGCCGACGACGGTGTCCACCTCGTCGGCGCGCGCGGTCAGGATGAGGATGGGCACGGTGTGGCCGTCGGCCCTGAGCCTGCGGGCGACCTCCAGGCCGTCCATGCCGGGCAGCCCGAGATCCAGTACGACCAGGTCGATGTCGCCCTGCATTCCGGCGTCGAGCGCGGCTGGGCCGTCCTCGCGCACCTCGACCTCGTACCCTTCCCGGCGCAGTGCGCGGGCCAGCGGCTCCGAGATGGACGCGTCGTCCTCGGCGAGCAGTACACGGGTCATGAGGTGATGGTAGTCCTGCTCGCAACGGCGCCGGTGAGTGCTCGGAACGGGTGATTCTTACCTACGACCAATCGGGTCATTCCAGACAGTGATGACAGGTGCCGATTGGTACGGACCAGTAATCGTGTGATGTCATCCTGCCAATGACCTTAGAAATGGGGCGCACGGTTCCTTGATTACCTGTGATCCATCTCTCAAGTCCTTCCATATCCGGCACTGTCCTGCCGTATGGTGAATCAGCGCCTGTAGCACCATGGGGACCTTTGGCGACGATGACGCTGAAGGTCTTCTTTGTGTGCGGGCCGGTCGTGACCGGCCTCGAAAGGAATGACCTGTGGCCGGGCCCCGACGCGACGAAGCGACCGGTGGCGTGGATCCCGGTGGTCGCCGTCCCCCGCTCCGCGATCCGGAGCGGACTCCCCTCGGGCGTGGGGGTGGACGTGGGACCCGCCGGTGCCGGCCGACCGCACCGGGCGCGCACTCTCCCGGTCTCGGCACAGCCGAGCGGGGGACCCCCACCGCGCGTCCCGACCAGCAAGGAACGACCATGGCGTCCAGCCTGACGAAGGCATCGGCGACTCCGGGCACCCCCGGTTCCGAGAAGACCTTCTTCGGCCACCCCCGCGGCCTGGCCACCCTCTTCATGACCGAGATGTGGGAGCGTTTCTCCTACTACGGCATGAGGGCTCTGCTCCCGCTGTACCTGGTCGCCCCGGGCGGCCTGCACATGAACGCCGGCACGGCCTCCGCGATCTACGCGGTGTACCTGTCGCTGGTGTACCTGCTCGCCCTTCCCGGCGGCTGGGTCGCGGACCGCTTCCTCGGCCCCCGCAAGACGGTGGCCGCGGCGGGCCTCGTCATCATGCTCGGCCATCTGTGCCTGGCCCTGCCCGCCGCCGCGACGTTCTTCCTCGGTCTCGGCCTGGTCGCCATAGGCTCGGGTCTGCTGAAGGCCAACATCTCCACGATGGTCGGCCACCTCTACAACGGCCCGCAGGACCCGCGCCGCGACGGCGGCTTCACGATCTTCTACATCGGCATCAACCTGGGCGCTTTCGCCGCGCCGCTGGTCATCGGCACCGTCGGTGAGAAGGTCGACTGGCACCTCGGCTTCGCGCTGGCCGCGCTCGGCATGGCGCTGGGTCTGGCCCAGTTCCTGCTCGGCAGCCGCCACCTCAGCGACAAGAGCAGCCTGGTCCCGACCCCGCTGTCGGCCCAGGAGAAGGCCTCCAGCCTGCGCAAGGGCCTGTTCTGGCTGGCCGTGGCCGCCGTGTTCTACGGCGTCGTCGGCTTCACCGGCCACTTCACCCTGAACTGGGCGCTGATCCCGCTGACGATCATCGGCCTGATCGTGCCGATCATGGTGATCGCCCGGATGCTGCGCGACAAGGACCTCGACCGCACGGAGAAGTCCAAGGTGCGGGCGTACATCTGGTTCTTCGTCGCCGCCGCCGTCTTCTGGATGATCTACGACCAGGGCGGTTCGACGCTGTCGCTGTTCGCCGACAGCAGCGCCGAGAACTCGGTCCTCGGGTGGGAGTTCCCGGTCTCCTGGTACCAGTCCGTCAACCCGGTCCTGATCATGGCGCTGGCCCCGGTCTTCGCCTGGCTGTGGCTGTGGCTGAACCGGCGCGGCAAGGAGCCGAGCACGATCGTGAAGTTCGCCTCCGGCCTCGTCCTGGTCGGCGCGTCGTTCTTCCTGTTCCTCGCCCCGCTGTCCATCGCCGAGGGCGGCCACAAGGCCGCGGCGATGTGGCTGGTCGCGATCTACTTCGTGCAGACCGTCGGCGAGCTGACGCTGTCGCCGGTGGGTCTGTCCGTCACCACCAAGATGGCGCCGAAGAAGTACGCCTCGCAGATGATGGGCGTCTGGTTCCTCGCGGTCACCGCGGGCGACTCGGTCACCGCCCTGCTGTCGAACCCGGCCGTCGGCGGGGTCAACCTCGACCGGATGGGCTTCGTCGCCCTGGAGGCCGTGCTCGCGGTCGTCGCCGGTGGCGCGGTGTGGATGTACCGCCGCAAGGTCAACAGCCTGATGGGCGACGTCCGCTGACACCGGACCGCATCTGACGCACACGGAGGCCGCCTTGCCCCTACGGGGACAGGGCGGCCTTCGTGCTTCTCATGCGTACGGGGCGCATTCGGCCTCGATCCTGCCTACGGCCCCGGCCGGCTCACGTTGCTGACGCGTGCGGGACGCATCGGCGGCGTGCGGCCCGGTTCGGAGGCGGCGTCAACGGCGAGGGGTGGCGGCCACGCTCGGGCGAACGGGGACGGCGAGGCGCGGCGGCCCGGACAGGGCGAGCGGCGACGGCGAGGCGCGGCGGCCCGGACAGGGCGAGCGGCGCGCGGGCGGCTGGTTGCCCCGGGCCCGCTCAGGCCGGTGCGCCCAGTTCCGCCCACACCGTCTTGCCGGCCACGCCCGGCGTGCGTACGACGCCCCAGTCCAGGCAGAGCCGCTGCACGATGAACATGCCGTGGCCGCCGGGCCGGCCCGCGCGGTGCGGGGTGCGGGGTGCCGGCTGGCCGGTGCCGCGGTCGGAGACCTCGACGCGGATCACCTTGTTGTCGCAGGAGATCTCCATCGCGTCCGGCCCCTCCGCGTGCAGGCACGCGTTGGTGACCAGCTCGGAGACCACGAGCAGGACGTCCTCGGCGGCTGCCCGCTGGTCGGCGGTGGCCGCGGGGAGCCAGCCCCATTCGTACAGCGCCTGCCGGGCGAAGTCGCGGGCGAGCGGTACGACACCGCTCTGGCCGACAAGGCTCAGCGTGCGAACCTGACGGCCCGTCGGCGCGCCGGAAGCGCCGCTGGGCTCGGGGGAGCCCGGCGAGTAGGGCCGGGTGGTGCTCATCAGCGCTTCACCTCACCGATTCACCAGTTCAGGACGGACAAGTCGGGACGCCGCGGCGGCGGGGTTCGAGATCGCCCCGCCTGTCTCCTGCCCGACCGGGCCGAGGGAACACCCCTTAGACCGCCACGGCGTGAGGGACGGGACGAGGCATGCGGGGCGCACGCGGCGCGCCGCCCGGGGCACGGCCCGGCACGCTCCGCGGGGGCGGACCCGGTCAGCCGACCTCATCGGCCGATGCGGCGTCGTCGGTACCGGAGTCCCCGATGGCCCCTCGCGTCCCGGGGGCCTCGGGCGCCCCACCGGTGTCACCGGCTCCGTCGGGGCCGGTCTGCCGCTCGGGGGCGCCCAGGGCCGCCTCGACCGTGTCGTGGACGCTGAAGACCGCCTCGGCTCCGGTGATCTCGAACACACGGGCCACGACGGGCCGCATCGCGGCCAGATGGATGCCGCCCCCGGCGGCCTCCGCCTTCAGACGGGCGCCGAGCAGGACGTTCAGTCCGGTGGAGTCGCAGAAGTCCAGCCGGGCACAGTCCACGACGATACGGCTGAAGCCCTTGCCGAGGCAGTCGTCGAGTGGCGCGCGCAGCAGCTCCGCGGTGTGGTGATCGAGCTCACCCGCCGGGGTCACGACGGCGCTGGAGCCCTCTTCCCGCACCTCCACCTCAAGCCGGCCCGACTGGGCGCTGCCGACCGTCCCGCGGTCCATGCCGTCTCTCTCTCCCGAGGTCGTGCCCTGCTGTCTGACGCCCTCGAACATTACGCCTTATGTACGCGCCCCGACAGCCAAACAACCACCCACAAACGGACATTTCCGAACGAATCGCACTTGCGGTGGGCTCGGGAAAGCGGGTAGGGCTAGTAAGGACACGTACCCGACACGGCCGGCTTTGGAGGCGCCGCACACCGCAGTGCACGTACTGGCTTCGGCAGCCATATGCCGAGAACGATGGAGGACATCATGTCACCCCGACTCGACGCCTCGCATACCCGGACGGCGACGTCGGCACTCCCTCCGGACGACACTCTCTCCGAACTCGGACTTCCGGACATCCCCCCTTATGAGGAAGTCGGCGCGGTCGACGCGCGGGCCCTCTCCAAGACTCTTTTCGAGCGGCTGGAATCCCTCGAGGAAGGCACCCCCGCCTACTCGTACGTCCGCAACACGCTCGTCGAACTGAACCTCGCGCTCGTCAAATTCGCCGCCTCCCGCTTCCGCTCCCGCAGCGAGCCGATGGAGGACATCATCCAGGTCGGCACCATCGGGCTGATCAAGGCGATCGACCGGTTCGAACTCTCCCGCGGAGTGGAGTTCCCCACCTTCGCGATGCCGACCATCATCGGCGAGATCAAGCGTTTCTTCCGCGACACCTCCTGGTCCGTGCGCGTCCCGCGCCGCCTCCAGGAACTCCGCCTGGACCTCGCCAAGGCCGGTGACGAACTGGCCCAGCAGCTCGACCGCGCACCCACCGTCGCGGAGCTGGCCGAACGCCTCGGCATCAGCAACGACGAGGTCGTCGAGGGCATGGCCGCCTCCAACGCCTACACCGCCTCCTCGCTCGACGCGCAGCCCGAGGAGGACGACACCGAGGGCGCCCTCGGTGACCGCATCGGCTACGAGGACCACGGCCTGGAGGGCATCGAGTACGTCGAGTCGCTCAAACCGCTCATCGCCGAACTCACGCCCCGCGACCGGAAGATCCTCTCCCTGAGGTTCGTCGCGGGCATGACCCAGTCGGAGATCGGCGAGGAACTCGGCATCTCCCAGATGCATGTCTCCCGGCTGCTGTCCAAGACGCTCGTACGGCTGCGCAAGGGGCTCACCGTCGAGGAGTGAGCGCCGGCCCGCCGCGCGCCCGCCCCGCACGAGGACTTCCACGCCCGGTGTTCCACGGCCGGCCCCAGGGCCTGTCGGAACGCCGGGCGCGGCGCGACACACCCCGTGCACCGACGGCACACGGGTTACTACGGGAAACGTCTTCCGCGGGATCCCCTCACACCACCACCATGCACTACGGTCACCCCCCACCCGCCGGTAAGTCGGCGACCGGACGGGGGCGTTGCGATCGAACGTGGAGGCGTGGATGGCACGGGCCGAGGAAACCGAGGAAGCGCGAGGCGCCTCCCCCGAGGGCGACGGCGTGCCGTACGCGGACGTCTCCGACGCCCGCCTCGCCGAGCTGCTGCGCGCCCGCACCGCCACCGCCTACCCGGCCCTGCGGGAACTGCGGCGGCGCCACCACGCGCGCGTGCTCGGCTACGCCGGGCTGTGCGCGGCCGGCGAGGCCTCGGCGCGGCAGTTGACCGCGGAGGCCTTCACGGGCGTGGCCAAGGAGACGGCGCGCGGTGTCGAACCGGCGGTGCCGTGGCGTCTGCACCTGCTGCGGGCCGTACTGGAGAAGGCGGCCGAGTGGGCGTGCGACGAGCGGTCCCGGGGCGTGGACCCGGGGCTGCTGCTGGTGCTGAGCACCGTCGGACGGGTGCCGGGCTCCCCCATGCTGACCGCGTATCAGGGCCTGCCGAGCCGCACGCAGGGCCTGATCTGGTACGGCGTCGTGGAGGAGCGGTCCGCGCACCGGACGGCGCTGCTGCTGGGCATGAACCCGGCGGACGTGCCGTACGCCACGACGGTGGCGCTGAAGAACCTCGCCCAGGCCAGTCTGCGGCACCGCCTCGCCGCCTCCCCCGACCCGGACTGCCCGGACTTCCGCCGGCTGATCGAGGAGTCGGTACGGCCGGACTCGCCCCGGCACAGCGCCGACCTGCACGCCCATATGACCCGCTGCGGCCACTGCACGGCCGCCCACCAGGAGCTGTGCGACCTGCGGGACACGCCCCGCACCGCGCTGGCCGAAGGGCTGCTGGGCTGGGCGGGCTCCGCGTACGTCCGCGAGGCCGAGCCGGAGCCGGCAGCAGGCGACGCCGGGCTGCCGCAGCACCACCCGTGGCGGCCGTCCCGGCGGGTCGCGCTGGCCTCGACGGCACTCGGGGTGGCCCTCGCGCCGCTGCTGGTACTGCTGCTGACGCCGGGTCAGCACACGCAACGGGCCTCCCACCCGGTCACGCCGACGGCAGTGATCCCGACGCCACCGGCCCCGACGTCGGCGAGTCCGACGCCTACGCCCACTCCGTCGCCCTCGCCCACGCGGACCTCCGCGTCGCCCACCCCGTCGCCGGTCCCGCGCAAGCCGTCCCCGACCCCCACGCCGGCCCCGAAGCCGCGGCCGACGCCGTCCACCGCGCCCGTGCCGCCGGGCGCCGTGTCCGCGCAGGTCGTGAACGCGGCCACCGGGCGGTGCCTGGACGTCCGCGACGGCTGGTTCGACCGGGGCACGGACGTCGTCACCGCCCCGTGCACCTCCTCGCCCACCCAGCGCTGGCGCTACGACGCCGGCCTGCGCGCGCTGCGGAACTCTGCCGACCCGGACTTCTGTCTGGACAGCCGGGGCGAGGTGGGCCGCGGGGTGGGCATCTGGACGTGCTCGTCGCTGTACGGCCGCAACGGCGACAACCTGCGGTTCGACATCGACTCCGACGGGGTGATCCGCCCCGCCGTCGCCCCGTGGGCGGCGGTCACCGCCGACGGGTACGGGGTGCGGCTGGCCGACGCCGACCGCGACGCCGACCAGCGCTGGCGGGCGGGGGCCCGCTGAGCCGCGCTGCCCGGGCCGGGGGCGGTGCGCCGTGCGCGGTGGATGCGATGGATGCGGTGGATGCGGTGGGTGCGGTGTGTGCGGTCAGACCACGCGGGCCGCGGCGATCGGGCGGGACGCCACCGTCAGGCCCTCCGCCGTGGACTTGCTGGTGTTGACGCTCCACCGGTAGCGGGAGAACTCGCCGGTGGCGTCGGAGGCGTAGAACATCATGTGGCCGATGCCGGCGCCCTCGAAGTTCTCGCCGTCGACATTGCTGACCATCCGCGTGTCCGGGTAGCTCGGGTAGTTGGTGAGCGCGTACACGCCGTGCGGTTCGGCAGTGCAGTCGATCACCTCGACGGCGTACTGCGTCTCCCCGCTGAACACGGCCGACCCGGTGAACGTGCCCTTCACCTCACGCACCATGACGATGTGTCCGGTGTTGTTCGCGACCTGCCCGTTGTAGTCGACGGCGATCAGGTCGCCCGGCCGCAGGTCGGCCACCTTGCGGATGCGCCGGAAGTGCGGGCCGCCGGTGCCGTCGGTGAACGCCTTCCGGTAGTCGGCGGCCTCCGGGATCGTGTCCTGGAACCACTGCTTGAAGTAGGCGTCCGTGGCCCAGCCGTAGGTCTGCTTCAGCACCCGCGTCACGAAGGACGAGCAGCGGGAGCGGTTGATCCAGCTGGTGAGGTCGTCGGGCGTGCCCCACACCGCCGAGGACGGCGAGCCGATCAGATACACGTTGTTCTCGCGGGCCGTCTTCCCGCTGACGATGCCGATCTCGCGGTCCGTAAGGGCACGCGAGTACACACGGACGTCGTCCACGGAACCGTCGAAGAAGTTCACGTACGAGCCGTTCCAGCGCGCCCGGCCCACGTTGAGGCCCGCGGGCGCCGCCCAGGACAGCGTGGTGTCCGCGCTGCCCTTCAGCTCGCCCCCGACGTACAGCAGGACGCGCGCGCCGTCCCACACGCCGGTCAGATGCGTCCACACGCCCCGCTCGGCGGGGGTCGGCGCCACGGCCGACACCTTGGTGCTCTGATCGGCGCTGCGCACCTTGAACGCCCACGTGCCGACGGTGTCGTCGTACTGGAGCAGGAAGCGGCTCGCCGTGGTGCCGTCCTGGCTGACCGCGGTCTGCATGGCCGTCGTGCTCGCGTCGGGGGCGAGGCGCACCCACGCGGAGACCGTGAACGGGGCCGTGGTGTCCAGCACCGAGCCGGTGGCGGCGTACCCCGTCCTCCCGTCCAGCGTCAGCTCGCCGCCGGCCCGCAGCGTGGTCCAGGACGCGCCGGTGCCGAGGGTGAGCGGCCGGCCGCCGCCCGAGACGTCGGCGCCGCGGCCGTCCAGCGGCCAGTGACCGGCCAGGCCCTCCGGCAGATGTCCGGCGGCGAGCATGCGCTGGTACTGCACCATGCGCTCGGCCTCCGCCAGATGCGGCACGGTGACCGGCGTGAACGGAGTGGTCAGCGGCGCCTCCGCCGCCGCCGTACCGGCACTGTGCACCACCCCCGCCAGCGCGCCCGCGCCCACCAGCGCCGCCGAACCCAGCAATCCTCGTCTGCTGACCGCACCGGCCATTCCGCAGCCCCTCCCCCTGACGGCCCGGTCCCCCGACCGGGTCATTTCATGATCGGACGGAGTCTGCCACACGAGCCGAACTCGTGTACGACGACCGGCGTCCCGGCGGCTCCCGCCAGACCTCAGACCTCGCGGACGCCCCGCCGCCACACCCCGGCGACCAGCGGGACGCCCGGCCGGTAGGCCAGGTGGACATGGCTCGGCGCGTCCAGCAGGACGAGATCGGCGCGGGCGCCGGGGCCGATCCGGCCGATGTCGGTGCGGCGCAGCGCCGCGGCGCCGCCCGCGGTGGCCGACCACACCGCCTCGTCGGGGGTCATGCCCATGTCCCGTACGGCCAGCGCGATGCAGAACGGCACGGACGACGTGTACGAGGAGCCCGGGTTGCAGTCCGTGGACAGGGCGACCGTGACGCCGGCGTCCAGCAGCCGGCGCGCGTCGGGCCACTGGGCGCGCGTGGAGAACTCGGCGCCGGGCAGCAGGGTCGCGACGGTACGGCCGCTCGCGAGGGCGTCGACGTCGGCGTCCGTGAGGTGCGTGCAGTGGTCGGCGCTGGCCGCGTCCAGCTCGACGGCGAGCTGCACTCCGGGGCCGTACGACAGCTGGTTGGCGTGGATGCGGGGGTGCAGGCCGCGTGCCTTGCCCGCGGTGAGGATCGCGCGGGCCTGGTCGCCGTCGAAGGCGCCCTTCTCGCAGAACACGTCGATCCAGCGGGCGTGCGGGGCGCACGCGTCGAGCATCTCGCCGGTGACCAGGGCGACGTAGGCGGCCGGGTCGTCGGCGAGTTCGGGGGCGACGATGTGCGCGCCGAGGTAGGTGACCTCCTCGGTGTGCCGGGCGGCGATGCGCAGGGCGCGGGCCTCGTCCTCGACGGTGAGGCCGTAGCCGGACTTCGTCTCGAAGGTGGTGGTGCCCTGGCGCAGGGCCTCCGCGAGGTGCCGGGTGAGGTTGGCCTCCAGCTCGGCGTCGGTCGCGGCACGGGTGGCGGCGACGGTGGTGCGGATGCCGCCCGCGCTGTAGGCGCGGCCCGACATGCGGGCGTTGAACTCCTCGGTGCGGTCCCCGGCGAAGACGAGGTGGGAGTGGGAGTCGACGAAGCCGGGGATCATCGCGCGGCCGGCGGCGTCGACCCGATTGTCAGTGGCGGGTGCTTTGCTTGATTCACCGGTCCACGCGATGCGGTCGCCCTCGATGACGACTGCCGCGTCCCGGACCAGTCCGAGGGGGGAGTTGTCGCCGAGGGAGGGATCGTTGGTGACGAGCGCGGCGATGTTCGTGATGACGGTGCTGCTGGTCATGGCGTCGGCGTCCTCGTGGATTCTCGTCAGGCCCGCAGGTCTGCCACGGCCCGCGCGAGGGCCTGCGGCACATCCGGTACGAGCAGATGGTGTCCGTCGCGTACGACATGCCGTCCGCCCACGACGGTGTGGCGCACGTCCGCCGCGGTCGCCGCGAATACGGCGGTCTCGGCTCCGAGCCGGGGCAGCGGGCCCGCTGTCCTGACGGAGTCGAGCGCGACCGTCGTGAAGTCGGCGAGGGCGCCGGGCTCCAGGGTGCCGGCGTCGTACCAGCCGAGGGCGGTGTGACCGTCGGCGGTGGCGGCGCGCAGCAGGGCGGCGGCGGTCCAGTGGCCGCGGGTGCGGGTGCGCAGCCGCTCGTTCAGCTCCATCGCGCGTGCCTCTTCGAGCAGGTCGATGACGGCGTGGCTGTCGGAGCCCAGGGACAGCGGGGAGCCGGCCTGCTGGAGGGCGACGGCCGGGCCGATGCCGTCGGCCAGGTCGCGTTCGGTGGTGGGGCACATGCAGGTGCCGGTGCGGGTGTCGCCGAGCAGGGCGATGTCCTCGTCGGTGAGGTGCGTGTTGTGGACGCCGGTGGTGCGCGGGCCGAGGACGCCGTGGTCGGCGAGGAGCCGGGTGGGGGTGCGGCCGTGGGCGGCGAGGCAGGCGTCGTTCTCGGCGGTCTGCTCGGAGAGGTGGACGTGCAGCGGGGCCTGCCGCTCGTCGGCCCAGGCGGCGACGGTGGCGAGCTGGTCGGCGGGTACGGCCCGCACCGAGTGGATCGCCGCCCCGATCCGGACGTGATCCCGTTCCTTGAGAAGTGAACAGCGTGCGGCCCAGTGCTCCGCGCTGCCGTCGGAGAAGCGCTGTTGGTGCCGGTTCGGGGCCTCGCCGAAGCCGGCGGACAGATAGCAGGTGTCGAGGAGGGTGATGCGGATGCCGGCCTCGGCGGCGGCGGCGATCAGTGCCTCCCCCATGGCGTTGGGGTCGGCGTAGGGGGTGCCGCCGGGCGCGTGGTGCACGTAGTGGAACTCGCCGACGGCGGTGATGCCGGCGAGGGCCATCTCGGCGTACACCGCCCGGGCGAGGGCGTGGTAGTTGTCGGGGGTGAGCCGGCCGGCGTACGAGTACATGACCTCGCGCCAAGTCCAGAAAGTGCCGCTTCCCACCTGCACGTGGCCGCGCAGGGCTCGATGGAAACAGTGGCTGTGGCTGTTGGCGAGCCCCGGCACCGTCAGTCCGCGCAGCACCTCCGCTCCGGGCGGCGGGGTGTCCGTGCCCGTGCGGACGGCGGTGATGCGGCCGTCCGCGACGTCGAGGGCGACGCCCGGCTCGACGTGGTCACCGAGCCAGGCGTGTTCCAGCCAGTAGGTCCCCTTGGTCACCGGCAGGCCAGTCCTTCCAGTACGTCGGCGAGGGCGCGCACCCCGGCCACGCAGTCGTCCTCGGCGGCGGACTCGGCCGGCGAGTGGGACACCCCGGTGGGGTTGCGCACGAACAGCATGGCGGTCGGGATACGGCTCGCGAGTATCCCGGCGTCGTGCCCCGCTCCGGTGCCCAGCACAGGCACGGTCAGGTCGGTGTCCGTGCCGAGGATGCGGACGAGTTCGTCGCGCAGGGCGTGGTCGAACTCGACGACCGGGGTGAAGGACTCCCGGACGACGTCGAGGTCGACGCCGTGGTGGTCGGCAAACTCGCGGGCGGCCTTCTCGATGCCGCCGACGACGGCGTCGAGGGTGTGCTGCCCGGGGGCGCGGGAGTCGAGCCAGCCGCGCACCACGGACGGCACCGCGTTGACGCCGTTCGGTTCGACGGAGATCTTGCCGAAGGTGGCGACGGCCCCGGACAGCTGGGCCTCCTTGCGGGCGGCGAGCACCGTCTCGGCGTAGGGCAGCATCGGGTCGCGGCGGTCGGCGAGCCTGGTGGTGCCGGCGTGGTTGGCCTCGCCGCGGAAGTCGAACCGCCAGCGGCCGTGCGGCCAGATCGCGCTGGCGACACCGACGGGGTCGCCGGTCAGGTCGAGGGCGCGGCCCTGCTCGACGTGGAGTTCGACGAACGCGCCGATGCGGGCGAGCCGTTCGGGGTCGGCGCCGATGGCGTCGGGGTCGTGTCCCGCGGCCTCCATGGCCTGCGGGAGGGTGACGCCGTCGGCGTCGGTGAGCGTGCGAGCCTGCTCGGGGGTGAGCGCTCCGGCGGTGAGGCGGGAGCCGACGCAGGCGAGCCCGAACCGGGCGCCTTCCTCGTCGCCGAAGTTGACCACGGCGAGCGGGCGGGTGAACTCCGCTCCCCTGTCGCGGAGTTCGTCGAGGGCGGCGAAGGAGGAGACGACACCGAGAGGGCCGTCGAAGGCGCCGCCGTCGGGCACGGAGTCCAGGTGGGAGCCGGTGACGACGGCATTCCCGGCGGTCGGGTCGCCGAGCCATGCCCACTGGTTGCCGTTGCGGTCCACCTCGTAGGTCAGGCCGCGGGTCGCGGCCTGCTCACGGAACCAGGCCCGGCAGTCGGCGTCCGCGCCGGTCCAGGCGTAGCGCCGGTAGCCGCCGGTGGCGGAGCTGCGGCCGATCGGCAGCAGCTCCGCCCACATGCTGTGGAAACTCACCGGTCGTCACCCTCGCGCATCGGCACCCGCACGCCGCGCTGCTCGGCGACCGACTCGGCGATGTCGTACCCGGCGTCGACGTGCCGGATGACACCCATGCCGGGGTCGTTGGTGAGGACGCGGCGGATCTTCTCCCCGGCGAGCGGGGTGCCGTCGGCGACGGTGACCTGGCCGGCGTGGATGGAGCGGCCCATGCCGACGCCGCCGCCGTGGTGGACGGAGACCCAGGAGGCGCCGGAGGCGACGTTGACCATGGCGTTGAGCAGCGGCCAGTCGGCGATCGCGTCGGAGCCGTCGAGCATCGCCTCGGTCTCCCGGTAGGGGGAGGCGACGGAGCCGCAGTCGAGGTGGTCGCGGCCGATGACGATCGGCGCGGCCAGCTCACCGGAGGCGACCATGTCGTTGAAGCGTTCGCCGGTCTTGTCGCGCTCGCCGTAGCCGAGCCAGCAGATACGGGCGGGCAGGCCCTGGAAGTGGACGCGCTCGCCGGCCATCTTGATCCAGCGGGCCAGGGACTCGTTCTCCGGGAACAGGTCGAGGATCGCCTTGTCGGTCTTGGCGATGTCGGCCGGGTCGCCGGACAGCGCGGCCCAGCGGAAGGGGCCCTTGCCCTCGCAGAACAGGGGGCGGATGTAGGCGGGGACGAAGCCGGGGAAGGCGAAGGCGCGGTCGTATCCGGCGAGCTGGGCCTCGCCGCGGATGGAGTTGCCGTAGTCGAAGACCTCGGCGCCCGCGTCCTGGAAGCCGACCATGGCCTCGACGTGCTTGGCCATGGACTCGCGGGCGCGGGTGGTGAAGCCGGCCGGGTCCTTGGCGGCGGCGTCGGCCATGTCCTCGAAGGCGACACCGATCGGCAGGTAGGACAGCGGATCGTGGGCGGAGGTCTGGTCGGTGACGATGTCGATGGGCGCACCCATGGCGAGCAGCTGCGGCACCAGCTCGGCGGCGTTGCCGAGGACGCCGATGGACAGCGGCCGGCGCTGGTCGCGGGCCTCGACGGCGAGCTGGAGGGCGTGATCGAGGGAGTCGGCCTTGACGTCGAGGTAGCGGTGCTCGATACGGCGGTCGATGGCGCGCGGGTCGCAGTCGATGCAGATGGCCACGCCGTCGTTCATGGTGACGGCGAGGGGCTGGGCGCCGCCCATGCCGCCGAGGCCGGCGGTGAGGGTGATGGTGCCGGCGAGGCTGCCGCCGAACTTCTTCGCGGCGACGGCGGCGAAGGTCTCGTAGGTGCCCTGGAGGATGCCCTGGGTGCCGATGTAGATCCAGGAGCCGGCGGTCATCTGGCCGTACATGGTCAGGCCGAGCTGCTCCAGCCGGCGGAACTCCTCCCAGTTGGCCCAGTCGCCGACCAGGTTGGAGTTGGCGATCAGGACGCGCGGCGCCCACTCGTGGGTCTGCATCACGCCGACCGGGCGGCCGGACTGCACGAGCATCGTCTCGTCGGCCTTCAGCCCGCGCAGGGTGCGGACCATGGCGTCGAAGGAGCGCCAGTCACGCGCTGCCTTGCCCGTGCCGCCGTACACGACGAGCTTGTCGGGGTGCTCGGCGACCTCGGGGTCGAGGTTGTTCTGCAGCATGCGCAGGGCGGCCTCCTGCTGCCAGCCCTGGGCGCTCAGCTCGGTGCCGCGCGGTGCTCGTACGGGGCGGGGTCCCGACATCGTCTGCCTCCTCCGGTAACTACCTCTATTCACATCCTGTCGCTCTGAATAGAACTAGTCAATACAGCGGGAGGGGGCGCGTCGGCGCCGGGGCGGCCGGACCCCGGCAACGTCGCCTTCCCGGGGCTCTTCTGGCCTCCCGCTCCTTCGAGTGTTTGGCTGGGTCGCGGACACCGGTCCCGTCCGGACGGCAGAAGGGGGAGCGGAGCGGTGGAGGACATGGAGCACGGCGGCAGCAGCGGGGCGAGGGACGCGCGGGCCCTGGACGGGCACACGGGGACTGCGGCGGACCGGCACGACGGCACGGCTTCCGGTGCCGCGTCCGTGGCGGCCTCCGGCACTGCGGGCGAGGGCGCCGAGGCGCGGGCGCGGGCGGCTCGGCGGGACGAGGCGGTGCGGGCGGCGGTGGAGCAGGGGCTCCTCGGCCCGGACCGGCCCATCGTGGCGCTGCTCGACGTGGCGGGCATCCGGCAGGCGGCGGCCGGGCTGCGGACGGCGTTCGACGCGGTGGCCGCGCCGGGCACCCCGGTGCTGCACGCCTTCGCGGTGAAGGCGACCCCGCTGGTGCCGGTGCTGCGGCTGCTGCACGAGGAGGGCATCGGCGCCGAGGTGGCGAGCCCGGGCGAGCTGGCCCTGGCGCGGGCGGCGGGCGTCCCGGCGTCGGCGACCGTGCTGGACTCGCCCGCCAAGACGCCGGCCGAGCTGCGGGAGGCGCTGGCGCTGGGCATCGCCGTCAACGCCGACAACCCGCAGGAACTGGACCGCATCGACGCGCTGATACGGTCCGCGCCCAGCCGGTCCCCGCTCGGCATCCGGGTCAACCCGCAGATCGGGGGCGGCGCCATCGAGGCGCTGTCGACGGCGACGGCCACCTCGAAGTTCGGGGTGGCGCTGCGCGACGAGGGGGCGCGGGAGTGGGTGCTGCGGGCGTACGAGGACCGGCCGTGGCTGACGCGGCTGCACGCGCACACCGGGTCGCAGGGCATCCCGCTGTCGCTGATGGCGCGGGGCGTGGCGGAGACGTACGCGCTCGCCGAGGAGATCAACCGGCGGGCCGGGCGCCGGCAGGTCGACACGATCGACATCGGCGGCGGGCTGCCGGTGAACTTCGCGTCGGACGCGACGGAGCCGACGTACGGGGAGTACGCGCGGCTGCTGAAGGAGACGGTGCCGGGGCTGTTCGACGGGCGGTACGGGCTGGTCACCGAGTTCGGCCGGTCACTGCTGGCGAAGCAGGGCACGGTCGTGGCGCGGGTGGAGTACGCCAAGCGGGCCGGCGGGCGGCCGGTGGCGGTCACGCACGCGGGCGTGCAGGTGGCGGCGCGCACGGTGTACGCGCCGGAGTCATGGCCGCTGAGGGTCGCCGCGTACGACGCGAAGGGGCGGCCCAAGGAGGGGCCCTCGGTCGTGCAGGACGTGGCCGGGCCGGCGTGCTTCGCGGGTGACCTGCTGGCCCGGGCGCAGCCGCTGCCCCTGCTGGAGCAGGGGGACTACGCGGCGGCGCTCGACACCGGCGCGTACTACTTCGCGCACCACTACGCGTACAACTCGCTGGCCCGCCCCGGTGTCTACGGGCATGCCGCGGACGAGACCGGCGCGGTGCGGTTCGCGGTGGTGCGCGAGCCGCAGACGCTCGCCGAGATCGTCGCCGAGTCCGGCGGGGCGCACGCCCGCGCACTGACCGGCCTGCCGCTAGCCGGGGACGATTGAGACGACACTCCCGAGCTTCACCCTATAGGGTCAACTGGGGCGAACGCGTGCCCAGTTGACCCACACTAGTCCGCCGGATGCATGTTCCGCCGGAAAATGCCAGAACGCTCACCAGCTCTCCGCACCGTCCGTAGTGTCGTCGTCACTCAACCGGACCCCAGGCGGAGGGGAGCGACGGTGCCCGGAATCGACGAGTGCCTGCTGGAGGCGATGCGGCTGCCCGGTGCGCGGGGGGCCGCGCTGGTCGACTGGACCAGCGGGCTGGCCCTCGGTGTGGTCGGGGAGTTCCCCGGCGGTGACGCCGAGGCCGCCGCGGCGGACGTCGCGGAACTGGCGCGGCTCGCCGCCGAGCAGCCCGCGTTCGCCGTGGCACCGGCCGGTGATCCCGGTCCGGGGGGACCGGGCTCCACCGGGGCTGCCGACGACGCAGACCCGTCCGTCGAGGATGTGATCGTCAGCAACCGCGACGGCTACCACCTGCTGCGGTTCGTCCCGGCGGCCTTCGACAGCGGCGCGGTGCTGCATCTGTGGCTGGGCCGCGCGGAAGGCAATCTCGCCCTGGCCCGCATCCGGCTGGGCGAGATGGCCGGACGGCTGGTGCTGGGATGACCGTGACTCAGGCCCCTCCCCCGCTGCCGATGCGGGACAAGGCACGCGACAGGACAGCCGAGGCGGCGGCCCGTGAGGGCGTCGGCGGCCTGTCGCCGATGCTGACCCGGCTCGCCGCCGAGCGGGCCACCGGGGTCCTGGTCCGCGAGGGCGGCGCGCTGTACCTCGCGGGCGGGCTGGTGCTGCACGCGGAGAGCCCGTACGCCCCCGGCATCGGCACCCTGCTGACCGCCGGCGGCGTACTGCCGGCGGAGGAGTGGTGGCGGGCCGCCGGGATCGCCGGCGACCTGCCGGGCACGGCCCGGCTGCTGCTGGCCGGCGGCCGGCTGACCCCGGCCGCGCTGGAGATCTGCCATCTGCACGCGCTGTACGACGCCGCGTACTTCGCGCTGGCGCCGAGCAGCAGCCCCGGCCGCTTCCACTACGGGCCCGCGCCCGACGCCGACGGCCCGCTGCCCGCGGTGCCCGTCGCCGCCGTGGAGCGGGAGGTGCTGCGCCGGCGGGCGCTGCTGCACCGCCTGTGGCCGGACGCGCTCCTCGACGGTGTTCCGCTGCTGCGGAGCACCCCGGTCGCCGCCCCCGGGGTCACCACCCGCCAGGCCGCCGTGCTCTCCCTTGCCGACGGGGTGCGCACCGCGCCGGACATCGCCCTCGCGCAGGGCAGGCGGGTCTTCCCCACCCTGGTGGAGGTGCGGCGGCTGGCCGCGGCGGGCCTGCTGGGCACCCCGCCCCCGCCCGGCGCGGCCAGCCCGCCGAGCGAGTTGCCCGACGTCGATCCGCACATCGCCTTGCTGAAGAGGGTCAGGGATGCGCTGGAGGCCCTTTGACCGGCCACGCCCCCGTGCCGAGAACGGCACCGATGCCCGTGCCACGTCCCCCGCCGAGAGGAGACATCTGATGGCGGCCGAGCCAGAGATCCTCGCCGAACTCCGCCGGCTGCGCGCCCGCCTCCCCCAGCTGACCGGGGCCGTCGCCGCCGGGCGCGACGGTCTCGTCCTCGCCCAGGACGCGCCCGGCGTCGAACCCGACGGGCTGTCCGCGCTGACGGCGACGACCCTCGCCGTGGCGATCCGCATGACCGACGCGACCGGCCGGGGCGACTTCCGCGAGCTGCTGATCCGCGGCTCCGAGGGTTACGTCGCCACGTACGCGGCGGGGCGGCACGCCGTGCTGACCCTGCTCACCCAGGACCGCGTCAACGTGGGCCGGCTCCATCTGGAGGGCCGTCGGGCCGGCGCCCGTATCGGCGAACTGGTCGACGCCCACGAGGCAGCCCACGGCAGGACCACCCGGAGCAAGGCCCACGACCCGGCCGACGGCAGGACCCCCGGCAAGGCGTCCGAGGGACCACCGGACGACGACGGGACACCGGACCACGGCACCACCCGCGACACCACGGCCGGCACCACGGCCCGGGACACCTCCCGGGCGCTCGCAACACCGCACACAGACTCCACGCGCCCGCTGCCCACACGGCCGGTGGGCGCGCGGACCAGCACCGACAACTGAGAGGCAATCACCGTCATGGCCAACACCGAGACCGCGCTGAAGGAAGCCCTCGCCTCCATCGAGGGCGCGACCGGCGCCGCGCTCGTCGACTACACCAGCGGCATGGCACTGGGCACCATCGGCGGCGGCAAGACCCTGGACCTCAACGTCGCCGCCGCGGGCAACACCGACGTGATCCGCGCCAAGATGCGCACCATGGAGCACCTCGGGCTCAAGGGCGAGATCGAGGACATCCTGATCACGCTGACCGACCAGTACCACCTGATCCGCCTGCTCAGCGGGCGCGGCGGCAACGGCCTCTTCCTCTACCTGGTGCTGGACGCCAAGCGCGCCAACCTGGCGATGGCCCGCCACCAGCTGAAGAAGATCGAGCAGGACCTGGAGGTCTGACCGGCCGGCCCCACTGCCCCGGCCCCGCCGAAGCCCCGCGGGCCGGGGCACACACGTCTCCGGCCGGTACGCGCCGAGCCGTTCGGGCCGGAGCGGTACAAGCCGAGCCGCACGGGCGGAAGCCGTACGAGCCGAGCCGCACGGGCGGAAGCCGTACGAGCCGAGCCGCACGGGCGGAAGCCGTACGAGCCGGAGCCGCACGGCCCGGGACCAAGCCGCACAAGCCGTACGAACGCAAGCAGCCCGGCATCGCCGTCGGGCCGGGGTCCCACGGCCCGGCCCGGCGCGGTGCCGTCAGACCAGGGCCGCCGTGCGGCGGCGGGCGCCGCCCGGGGCCGCGTCGCCCGCGGCGATGCCCGTGCTGCGGAAGGCCTTCACGGTCCTGCCGACGGGGCGTCCGCCACCCCGGCCGAGCCAGTCGACCCGCACCCACAGCAGGGCCTCACCGGCCCGCTCCACCCGGCCCAGCCAGGCCGCCTTCAGCCACAGCCCGGCCCCGGCACCGGCCAGCAGCAGACCGCCCGCGACGGGCACGGCGAAGCCACTGCCGATCGCGGCGAGGAAGGCGAGGAGCAGCCACCAGCCGTGCCCGCGCCGCCAGTTGCGGGCGGTGACCGCACGGTCCTGGAGGATGTCGTACTTGCCGGCGCGGGCGGCACCCCGGGCGAGCCCGGTGTAGCGGCGGCGCCGCGCGAACAGCACCACGACCGCGGTGACGAGGAAGAGCGCGGCACCCGCGAAGACACCGATACGTCGTCCCGTCAGGCCTTCCGGAACCACGCCGACCCCTGCGGCGACCACGCCCAGCCACCACATCGGCGCGGCGCCCGCCCGTACGACGACCGCCACTCGAGCCAGCCCCTGTCCTCCGCGCGCCACGTCAGCCTCCCCGTGTCACGTCTCTCAAGCGCCTTGTGCGGTTGAAGAGTGCTCCTAGGAAGCTAATAGCAGAACGTGAGACGAATCTGAGAGGCCCCGGACGGCAACGCCCGCCCACCGGCCGCGCTCACGGCCGTACACCCCCGACCGGGCGTCCGGGCGTCCGGGCTCACTCCACGAACAGTCCGCGTGCCGACGCCTTCGCGTCGAACTCCTCCAGCCGGGCCTGCGCGTCGGGCAGGTCGTCGCACATCGCCTCCAGCAACACCCGGCCGAGCAGCATCGGCGCGCACGCGGTGTCGAAGGCGAGCCCGGTGCCGACGGCGGCGGGCAGCAGCAGGTCGGAGGCGCGGGCGACGGGCGCGAAGGCGGAGTCGGCGACGGTGACGACGGTCAGCCCGGCCTCCTTGGCGTACTGGAGGGTGTCCAGCACCTCGCGCGGATGGCGGGGCAGGGCGAAGCAGAGCAGCGCGGAGGCACCGGCGTGCACGGCGGCGTCGAGGCGGTCGTGGATCATCGTGCCGCCCTCGTTGAGCAGCCGTACGTCCGGGTGGACCTTGGCCGCGAAGTAGGCGAAGCCGTAGGCCTGGGAGGCGGCGGCGCGCAGACCGAGCACGGGCAGCGGGCGGGACGCGGCCAGGATCCGCCCCGCCTCGCGGACCGGGCCCGGGTCGGCCAGGGCCTCCGCGAGATGACGCAGATTCTCGATCTCGGCCTCGACGGCCTGCTGGTACTCGTTGAACGAGCCCGGCTCCGGGGCCTGTTCGACGGGGGCGACCTCACGCAGATGGCGGCGCAGGGCGGGGTAGCCGTCGAAGCCGAGCGCGACGGCGAAGCGGGTCACCGAGGGCTGGCTGACGCCGGCCAGCTCGGCCAGCTCCACGCTGGACAGGAAGGGCACGTCGGCCGCGCGGCGGACCATGCTGTGGGCGATGCGCCGCTGGGTCGGTGTCAGCCGGTGCCCCTCGAAGAGGGCCTGCAACCGGCTCGCCGGGCTGTCGGTCGCGCTCATCGCGTACTCCCCCTCCAGTGATCCTCGACGCCCCGGGAGAGTACAGCGCCGAGGCAAACCCCAATCTATTCAGCATATCGCGATACTGCATAGCGCTATGCAACAAGTGGGGTGACCGGCCCGACACGCCCGGTGAGGACGGCCGGTGCACCCCCCTGCGAAGAGGGGGGTTGTCCCCAGTGCCGCCGCCCCGCCGTCTGCCTAACGTGGACGGTCGAGACGGAATCGGGAGATGCGATGGACACCAGGGACAGCGACCTGAAGAAGGAACTCGACGCGACGCTGCACGCCCGCAGGGAACTGGGCGAGGAGTACGAGTCCGCACTCGTCGACTCCTTCCTGGAGAAGGTCGACCAGCGCATCGACGCGGCGGTGGAGCGCAGAGTGCGCAGAGAGTACGCCGAGCGGCAGATGGCGGTGGCCCGCGACTCCCGCGTCTCCCGGCCCACCGACTCCTTCGGCGAGCGGTTCGGCTTCGGCATCGTCTCCCTGGTCCTCGCGGTGCCGCTCTCGGCGATCGGCGGCGGCGTCGCCGATCTGCCGGGTCTGCTGGTCGCCTGGGCGGGCATCGTCGGCGTCAACGTCGTCCAGGCCGCCCGCACCAGCCCCGAACTGTTCCGCCGCCTCGGGAAGAAGGACCGGGACAGGGACGACTGGCAGGACTGAAACACCCCCACCGCCCCGGCCCCGCCGCAACTGACCGCGTCCGGTCTCGGACA